>JAZNSO010000070.1:0-20477 GCA_045591245.1 Bacteroidales bacterium | reverse complement strand
CTTCGCCAAACAATGGTTTGCCGGTTCTCAACTGATGAGCAGCTAATTTGTAATCTATTTCTTCTTTTCCCATAATTAATAAAATTAAACTGTGTTAGACTTCTTTTATTGTCGTCTTGACACAGTTTAATTTACAGTCTCATGTCTGAAGGTTTTAAAGGAAACCTTTCAACTACATATAGTTTGATAGCGATAGCTGTTCTCATTCTCGTAATCTCTTTCATCAACTTCATCAATTTCTTCTTCGCACTTATACCTGTCCGCATCAAAGCAATCAACACATATAAAGTCTTCGGCGCGCCGACATCAAAACTGCGTCTTAACATAATGTTTGAAACATTGGGACTTACATTATTATCCATCTTAGGTGCGATGGTAATTGTCTTCACTTTTGCACAAACGCCTCTGTCGGAATATATTTCAGCGTCTGTATCATTAAAAGAAAATTGGCAATTGGCACTTACGATGATTGTTTTCTTGATGATATTTGCTGCGATAGTGAGTCTGTATCCTGCTTTTTATATCACAAAGTTCAATCCTGCTTTGGTGATGAAAGGCTCGTTCCAAGCCACGAAATCGGGAAAGATTATGCGATATTCGTTAGTAGGAATACAGTATGTTATTTCTATCTCGTTGATAATTTGTTCTTTGTTTATTCAAAAGCAACATAAATATATGCTTCATTATGAGATGGGATTTGACGAAGAACAACTTTATACGATAGAGGTTCCTTACTCGCTTGTGGGTGGAGGTGGCGAGTTGGACTATACGCAGCGTGACGCATTTACTGATGAGTTGAAAAAGAATCCTAATATCTTGGATGTGGCGTATGGTGACGATCGTTTGGTTGCCATGGCTCACATGGGGTGGTCTCGCAAGTATAAAGATCAGTGGATTAATTTTAGTGCTTATCCTGTCTCATGGAATTTCTTGCAGATGATGGGAATCGGGATAGAAGAAGGCCGCGATTTCATGCCGTCAGACGAGCAGTCTGAAAATGGAGTGCTTATCTTCAACAGAGAAGCTGCCGATAGATTTGGAATTGAGGTAGGAACTGAGATACAAGCTCATTTGTCAGACGGAGACGGCCTGACTCCAATTGTTGGAATTGCAGAGAATTTTAATCACCAGCCACTGCGATATGAAATAGAGCCTTTTGCTTTTATAGTTTTTGGACAATACGGATGGAGACAGCCGAATCAGGTTTACTTGAGAGTGTCGGCAGGTACAGACTTTATGGAAATAAGAAAATACATAAAAGATATTCTTGAGAAGTTCGTGCCATACATGGAGCCGCAGGAACTCACATTCTTCGATGATGAGCTCGCTATACAGTATCAGACAGAAGACAAACTCTCCACGCTCGTCACCATGTTTTCATTTCTTTCCATAATGATTTCCATCATAGGAGTCTTCGGTTTGGTGTTGTTCGAGACGCAGTACAAACGTCGTGAGATAGGAATACGTCGCATACATGGAGCGTCGGCGATGGGAATATTAAAGATGTTCAACAAGAAATATCTTTACATCGTAGCGATATGTTCCGCGGTCGCGATACCGATAAGTTATTATATCATCGACAGATGGATGCAGCAGTTTGTCTATCGCACCGAGATGTCGGTCTGGGTTTATGTAGTTGCGGTTCTGATAATAATGATAATAACCGTTGCCACCGTCTCGCTACGCTCGTGGAAAGCAGCTAATGAGAACCCGGTGGAAGCGATAAATTAATTCATAATGCATAATTCATAATGCATAATTGTTTTAATTTAAGGTTTGCTTAAATCTCCCGTAGAGGTACACGAACGTATGACTGAAAAATTGTGAATTAAATATTTTTAGAAGCTACAGGATAAAACTTTAAACTTTAAACTAAAAATCGTATATTTGTATTCTAATATTACCTAACTTAAAAATAAACTCTTATGAAGAAACTTCTCTTATTTATCGCTTTGGCATTTGTGATGCAGTCGTGTGTCGTGTTGATTGACAAATCTCCGTACGGCGAAAGTAATTTTATGACAGCTTTAAGCTCGGAACAGAAAAACATGGTTTATTGGACCTCAGACAGCACTTCTTTGGATGGACTTGTTAATGATGGCCGCATATATGCCATCAATCCTAATCAACTGAAAGAACTTCTGAAGAGTAAAGAAAAAGCAATTGTTTACAAATGGTTACCTACTTGCACTTCTGAAAATTGCACTTCATTAGGATTGACACAATCGTATTGCGATGAAAAAGGTGTTGAACTATACGTAGTTGCAGATAACTATAACGATGCATTCTCGCAAATTGAAGATATAAAAAATCCGATGTTTTCTATTAACTCAGGTTATTATGTCAAGACTAATTATTTGTTGAATAAATTACAAGAACAATTCTACAAAGAACTCTTAGGCGAGAAATACGATAAGAAGAATTATCATAGGTTCTATTATTTTGAAAATGGTGTGTTCGTGAGAATGTATGATTCTGTCGTAAATTTATAATTTACAATTGACAGTTAACAATTTGGTTTAAGGTTTAATGCTTAAGGTTTAAGGTTGGAAATCGATAAACAATTAATCTTAGAACTATCAACTTTAAGACCACTTTAAATATTAAACCTTAAACTTTAAGCTAATAACCAATTTGTAAACTAATATTCTCTAACTTAAAAATAAACTCTTATGAAAACCAAACTGTCTCTGTTATTGACGTTTTTATCTTGCTTTAAAATCGTGATGTCGCAGTCGCCGCTGAGCATAGATGATTATAAAATGTTAGGTGAAAGTCAATATGTTGTGGTTTATGAGATGTCATATCTCAAAGATATTTCAAAACCTGATAGAATCTATCATGATGAGATAATCTTGGAAATTAGCGGAGAATATTCGAAATCATATAGCTACAAAATGTTCCATTACGACTCGACTTATACCGATTCCAATAAGAAAGGTGCGCATAATTATCCTTCTCCAAAGTCGAGCGCGTTTCCTGTCGATGTGGTTAAGAATTATAGAGAAAATGATATGACGGTTTACCATAGAGCACCGTCAGACGGACCGATATTCGAATACGAAGAATCAATGAATCTCTTCGATTGGAAGATGACTTCTGAAATGATGGAAATTCTCGGTTACTCTTGCTTCAGAGCCACTTGCGATTTCAGAGGCCGTAAGTGGAATGCTTGGTTTACAATGGATATTCCTTTGCAAGAAGGTCCTTGGAAGTTCAATGGTCTTCCTGGCTTGATTCTCAAAATAGAAGACGAAAACGGTGATTATATGTTCGATTGCATAAGAATCAACAACGAGAAACGTCCTATTCTGTTATACGATTATATGTATGAGAAATCTTCTTACGAAGAGGTTGCAGGATTTATGCAAGATGCTCATAATGATTTCAATGCTTATAATAAAAGAATTAATCCGAAAGGAAGTATGTCGATTGCTAAGAGAGACGAAGTGACGGGAAAAGTGACTTTCCGTGAAGTCGGTGCCAATGAGGTCGTGCCAAAGCCGTATAATCCAATAGAAAAATAAATTATTGATGTTCAGGATAAAAATGATAATTTGCTGATTGTCATGTTGAGAAATAATATTATTTTTGCCTTATGGTATTATTAGATGAATATAAATCAGGCGGTCATAACATAAACCGTGCTCTCTTATGGGAGTACGATGTCGATAATTTTGACTGGCAGAATTCAAAGGCGATAGTAGTTCAACGAGTTATTGAAATGGGTGAACCTGAAGATTTTTATGCGGCTTTTGATTTGTATGGAGGCGTTGATGGTTTCAGGGAGATAATAAAGACTCTGCCTTACCTCAACGATATTGACATAAATTTTGTATGTGTATTTTTTAATCTGAAAAGGGAGGAACTGAGATGTTGCACAAGGAGACAATCGATTCAAAAACACTGGAACTTTTAATTGATTTGCAGAAAGAACCATTGCTGTCGTCATTTAATCTCGTCGGAGGTACGGCATTGGCTTTACATTTGGGACATCGCAGAAGTGTCGATCTCGACTTTTTTACTTCGGAAGCATTTGATTTGGAAGAGGTAAAAATGATGTTAGTGAAAAACTATGATTTCAAGGTGTCGTATTCAAGGTCGCAAACCATAAAAGGTTTTATAAATGATATAAAGGTAGATTTCATCAGATTCGATTATCCACATCTTTTCCCTTGTGACAATATAGAGAACATAAGAATAGAGAGTATTCCTGATATTATTGCTATGAAGTTGCTGAGTATCACCGACAACGGCTCTCGAATAAAGGATTTTATAGATATAGCGTTTCTTTCGTCGCGTTATTCTCTAAATGATATGCTGAATTTTTACCTCAAAAAGATTCCGAATTCAAATGCACTGATGCCTCTTAAAGCATTGACATATTTCGAAGATATTGATTTTAAAGAATCTGTTGTGATGCTGAATCATGCTTTTGATTGGACTGAAATATCGGCTCGTTTGATGGATATGGCAAACTCACCGAATAAGATATTTCCTGAACCTTTTAGTACTTAGATAGATACAATATAATTATTATGAAACGATTATTGCTGATACTATTGACATTCTTTTCGTTAAATAATATTTTCGCTCAGACTACCGTCACTGGAAATGTCAGGAACGAAAAAGATGAGAATGTCTTTAAGGCAGTTGTCGTGATTAAAAATCTCAGCGATAATCTTATTGTCGGATATTCTTCCACAGATGAAAACGGTCTTTTTAATGTGAGTTTTAAAAGCAACGATTCGATTTTGTTGTTAAACGTTCAAGGTTTTAACATCAAGAAAGAGACGATGCGGATTGAGAATAAGAATCAGGATTTAGAAATTGTTATTAAAGAAGAAGCTATTGTCTTGCAGGAAGTTAGCGTTAAGTCGGAGAAGATTTGGGAGAATAACGACACAATCTCTTATCTGACTGATTCTTTTCGTGATACTACCGATGTCGTCATCGCTGATGTCTTGAAGAAGATGCCGGGAATCGAAGTCAAAGACGACGGAAAGATTGAATATAAAGGCAAGGCGATTTCCAAATTCTATATCGAGAATATGGATATGCTTCAAGGTCGATATAATATTGCCACGAACAACATTCCTGCTTCCGATGTTCATCTCGTTCAGATTATGGAGAATCATCAGGAAGTCAAGGCGTTGAAAAACATCGACTTTACTGATGCAGTCGCTTTGAATATAAAACTTAAAGCCGATGCGAAAGGAACTTTCATCCTGATGAACGAACTCGGCATCGGTTATGACGAGAAACTGCTTTGGGACGCTAATATCGCGGGAATGCGTTTCGGTAAGAAAATGCAGCTTCTCACCACGATTCAGACTAACAACAACGGCTCGAATCTCTCGAATAAAAGTAACGGCGGCACAGGAAGTTTCGCCTCGACGATAAAACCTTCAGTGCCGAATATAGGGGAGAGGCGAACAACTTTCAACGACTCATACGGACTGACATTTAACACTTTACAGAAATTAAAGAACGATTCGGAACTCTCGGTAAATGTATTGGGCGGTTTCGACAAAAATACGAAGTCTTCTTTCGCCCGCACTTCTTATCTCATTCCCGAGAGCGACAGCCTGAACATCTATGAAACAATAAATTCCGATGAACAATCTTATTCCTTGGAAACGGATATAAATTATAATCTTAATAAAAATTTAGATTATCTTAAAATAAACGTCAATGTTTTAGGTAACGACATCATCAATTCTTCTGATATAAAATCTTCTTCTCTGATAAGACAAAATGAAGAACGTCAGTCTGTTACAACAAAGGCTGATATTCGTTGGGTAAGAAAAAGCAGGAAAGACAACGAAAAAGGAATCGAGATTAATTCAAGAAATATTTATAACATTACGCCATATCATTCTGATGTGAGTCCAGGTTCGTTCCCGAATGAACTTAATGACGGAATCAATTACGATATGACGAAGCAAAACATTGATTTTACGTCTTTTAGAAGTAACAATACTTTCAGGTTCCTCACGCTTTTCGTCATAAAAAGAATCTCTATTCATCCATACGCTATCGTAAATGTAGAAAGGCAGACTTTGAATAGTTCTATTTTATGTTTTAATGACAATCAGGATGTTACACTGCATGATGATGATTTTAACAATGAGATGATATGGTTTAAGACGCAAGGAAATCTCGGACTTCGTTTCGACTACAACCGACGCAGAATAACATCGGAATTGTCGTTGCCTATACAGATTCGTCATATCAGTTTAGACGATAAAATAAATTTAAATTCTAAAAATGAGACAAAATTATTGTTTTTACCTGATTTTAATTTCAAATATAAGATTAACAATAGTTTGGATATTTCTGTTTCGAGTCGGATCTATAATACGACGCCAAGTCTGCAAACTCAATATTCTGGTTATATACTGAAGAATTACAGAACATTATCACGATATGACAGCAATCTCTCTGACACAAAAGGAAATACCTCATCATTGAAATTCTCGTTTAACGATGTGATGAACTTTTTCTTCGGTGATGTCTCCGTCAATTATAATTATTACGTAAATGATGTGATGTATTCTCAGAATTTTGAGGATAATTATCTGATAATAAATAGCATTGACCAAAAGAACAGTGGCGACTATCTTTCATTTTCGCTTTATCTCGGAAAGGGTTTCAATTGGAAAAATATAAATATCAACGGAAGATGTTCGTACGGTTTTGGCAAGTCGCCGCAACTTGTTGAAGATAAAGTTGCTACCTACAACAATCACGGCTGGAACGCGAATATCACGGCTTCGATGAACATCACGAATTCGATACTTTTCTCCAATAAGTTCAGCTGGAGCAGAATGGCTTCTTCGATAGAAAGTCACTTTAAATCAGAAGATTATATCACGACTTTTGTTGAGAATGCGAACATTGACTTCGTGTTGCCGTTCGGTTTCGTGATAGGAAGCAGCCTCGAATATTATTACACTTCCGACGATTTCAGGACGCAACACTTCATGCTTTTAGATTGCAATCTCAGTTACACATATAAAAAAGTTAAATTTTATTTGGAGTGCAATAACCTGTTAAATACAGAATCGTTTGTATATTCGTATTTTACAGACATTTACAATTTCTATTCTTCCTACAATATTCGTCCGAGAAGTTTGATGCTTAAAGTGAAGTTTGAGATATAATTGTTTTAGATGATTTCTATAAATTACTATTTAAATGATAAAAACTATGAAAAAGTGTTACCGCAATAAAATACTAATGACTATATTTTTAGTCTTCGTGTTATCTGTGTCTTCATTTGCTCAAAGAAACGCGGATGTGATGGGACGTGTCACAGATTCCATCACTAAATCAGGTATTCCATACGCGGCGGTACGACTTTTCGATTCAATAGGTAATCTGCAAAACGGCTGTATAACGGATACATTTGGATATTTCAACATGAAAAAAGTTCCACAAAGCATTTACTCTCTTGATGTCTCATGTCTCGGCTATCGCACATATCATAAAACTTTTGATGTGAATAAAGGCGATGTATATGCAAGGATAGAACTTGTCATGGAAAGCCAAATGCTTGACAATGTTGTTGTTAAGGGCGAACGTATCACAATGAGAGAAGAAATTGATAAGACGATTTACCGAATCGACGATTTCACTCTTCGCAATTCAACAACAGCATTGGAAGCTCTGAAGACCATTCCTGGCATAACGACAAGAAACACTGATGAAACAGTACGTGTCAATGGAAGTACCAACGTACTCGTTTTGGTTGACGGAGCCTTCACGACTCGCAGCCTGACGACAATCACGCCAGAGGACATCGAAAGTATCGAAGTGATAACAAATCCTTCCGTTGAATATGATTCAGATGTTGCCAACGTCATCAATATCGTGTTAAAGGAGGAACGTAAGAAAGGTTTACGTTTGGTCACGATGGCTAACGGAACTCTGCCCGATCAATCCGATTATCTGAAAATGATGGCAGATTTTGAGTTTTCCAAATTCCGTTTGTTTGCAGATTATTCGTTTAATCGTTTTGTGATTCGTCCAGAGACTTTTGTTTACGACAGCTCCTATTATTCTATAAACGATGCCGACGGCTCTCATTATGAGACATATTCTTCTGTCAAATTATTGAAATCGCCTGCCAATACAGAACATTCAATAAGATACGGATTCGATTATCGTATCAACAAAAACAACTATCTTAAATTTTCAGGAAGTTATTCGTTGGATAAAAGCGAATTTCTAAGCAATTTGTTTTCGCAATACTATGCTGATGGATTTTTATTATATGATGCTGTTGAAAATGACAAATCCAAGATGACGACACCGGAACAGAACTACACTCTGTACTACAGGCATAAGTTTTCAAAAAAAGGACACGAGTTGTCTTTCAACTCAAACTTTTACATTATGAAACGTGATAATCAGAATACATATTCTTCAAGATTTATCTATTCAGATGGCGATGTGCGAGATGTTGATATGCTGCGACATCTTAACAATAATCAAACTGTATTTAATGCTAAATTAAAATATGATTTGCCGCTTTCAGATAATTTTAAGATCTCCGTAGGTGCGCAAAGCATATATCGTGAGATTCATTATCGTTACGACAATAGTCTTGACAATCAATATTTCGACTACACCGATTTACGTCTTGCAGGATTTCTTCAAGCGACTTATAATATCAAAGAAAATTTATCAGTCATGGCAGGCATACGATGTGAACAATTGGAGTTCGACATTTATGACACCATAAACAATAGTAAGTTGAACTATCTTCCAAATTTGTCGTTGCTTCACAGAATCAATAAGAAACATTCATTACGACTGAATTATAAGACATTGCTGACATATCCTTCATATCACTTTCTGACACCTTTTGTGTATAATGGGACGGATTCACTTTCATATTCATACGGTAATCCGGAGTTATTACCTGCAAAAACTCAGAATATTGGTTTTCAATATACATTCAGAAACAGATACACGCAAGTCACCGCAGAACCTTATATCTCATTGAAGAAAGACATAATTGGAGAGACCCGCTATATTGATGGAGCGGTGACACGGACGTTTTACGATAACATTGCGCATTCTACAAAATACGGCGGACGATTCAATGCGACTACTTTGTTGTTAGGTTTCATTCAGCCGATGATAAACCTCGATTTTGGATATGTCGTTTTTAATGACAGGACTTTCAATGGTTTTGAATTTAGTCTCGATGGCGGTATCATTATGGCGTTGCCTTGGGACATGGAGTTGGAGACATACATCACTTATATCGGAAAACAACGTAATTATAATGGCTATTATGCAGAAAGTCCGATCATAGAGGATATTACCATCAGCAAAGATTTCTCTAATAATTTTTCAGTCTCACTTTCGTATGAAGAAGCGTTTCTATCCACAAAAAATGAGGAAGTATGTATAGGTCCGAACTATTACCAAAGAGACTGGGGTGAGACGAAACATTCAGCATTCCGTTTGTATGTGCGCTACGTCTTCAACGCTGGAAACAAGACATTAAAAGATGCCGAAGAACTTGAATCTCTCATGGAAAGCGAAAAGAATGTAAAACAAAGAAAATAAAATTTGAACACATCACTGTCCAATTTTTTGACACTTTATTTTTGCTTTAAATTTTAAATCGTTGATATTTAATGATATAAAATTTTGGTACGATTTGCAATTAACAGTCTACAATGTACAATTAACAATTATGGTAAAATATCCCGTAGAGGCACACGGACGTGTGTCTGAAAAAATGTGATAAAGACGCACGTCCGTGCGTCTCTACAGGAGAAATGAAAATTGAAAATATGATGATATTTACAAGTTATGATAATTTATCAGTGAGAAATTTTTAAATTTCATCTCTTCCTCGCCCGAATATATAATGTATGATGATGATATTTCATCTCCTAACAATTTCTGTACGTAAGACAGCGATTTAGTAAATTCTTGATTAAAACGTTCTGCCGATTTGATTTCGTATGCTTTGATACTGCCGGCTTCTTCTTGTATTACGTCAACTTCAGCACTTTGATCTCTATAAAAATATAGATTGCTTTTAAGTCCTTTATTGTATCTCCTTTTTAACATTTCGCATACTACCATATTCTCAAAAATAGCTCCACGCAACGGATGATTCTTTATATGTTGTTCGTTTTCAATGCCAAGCAAATGACACACTAAACCAATATCGTAGAAATATATCTTTGGAGTTTTTGTCAGTCTTTTCCCTATGTTGCGATGAAATGGCTGTAGTAAGAAAGCGGTGTATGAAGTCTCCAAAATGCTCATCCAAGATTGTATCGTTTTATAGTCAACTCCTAATTCAGAGGCTATGGATGAAGCTATAAATACGTTCCCAACTCTTGATGCAACGATTGTCAGAAATTTTTGAAACAAACTTAGATCTTTTATGTTAAGAATCTGTCTTACATCTCTTTGTAAATATGTTGAGACATAGCTGTCGTAAACGTTGTTCGGACTTTTCCCATCGCCCCATACGGCAGGGTAAAAGCCTTTCCACATCAGAGTATTAGTGTCAATATTTGCATCTTCTTTCAACTCACTTATACTTAATGGCAACAGTCTCGTCACAGCGACTCTACCAGCCAACGTCTGTGAGATGTTCTGCATTAATAGGAAATCGCTGCTACCACTTAATATGTATCTGTAATCTTTGTTTTCATCAACAACAACTTGTAGTGCCGAGAATAATTCGGGGAGATTCTGAGCCTCGTCGATAATCAATCCGTTTGGATATTGCAATAAAAATCCTTCTATATCTTGTTTTATCAACGCGAGAGTTGTAGCTCTCTCTAAATTAATATACTCATAATCAGGAAATGCCATCTTGCATAAAGTGGTTTTTCCTGATTGGCGAGGTCCTGTTACTGATATGACAGACCATTTTTTGTTCAGTTCAATCAATAAATCTTGTAGTTCTCTTTTATACATAATACTATATTTATTCTGACAAATTAGGAGTTGTATTCCTAATCTGCAAAGATAACAATTTAGATATATCAAACAATCCAATGTGAAAATATTTTTTCAACTGTCCAATTTTTTGACACTCACTGTCCAATTTTTTGACACTCACTGTCCAATTTTTTGACACTTTATTTTTGCTTAAAATTTTAAATCATTGATATTTAATGATATAAAATTTTGGCACGATTTTGCAATTAACAGTTTACAATGTATAATTAACAATTAACAATTGACAATTATTTTAATTATGAATTATGAATTATGAATTAAATTATTAATTGATGTGTTTATGAAAAACCTCTCGCAAAGGCGCAAAGTACGCAAAGAAACAATATAACAAACTTCGCGATCCTCTGCGTCTCTGTGAGAAAAAGAAAAATGAAAAATATTAATAATGTGGACAAAGTCTGTTGTCTGTTGACTGTTGTCCGTTGACTTAAAAACTAATCGGTATGTTAAAAGTAGAAAATTTAAAGAAGAGTTTCTTCACGGAAGAGATTGAAACCATCGCGTTGAATGGTGTTTCATTAGAAGTTAATGAAGGTGAATTTGTGGCTGTCATGGGACCTTCGGGTTGCGGCAAATCCACCTTGTTGAACATCTTAGGATTGTTGGATAATCCTTCGTCGGGCAGTTACACTCTGCTCGGTCAGGAGGTCGGCAATCTCAGGGAGAAAGACAGGACGATGTTCCGTAAAGGTAATATCGGTTTTGTGTTTCAGTCGTTTAACCTTATCGACGAGCTGACTGTCTCCGAGAATGTGGAGCTGCCTCTCATCTATATGGGAGTGAAGTCGGACGAACGTAAGGAGCGTGTCAACAAGATTTTAGACAGGATGAACATCTCGCATCGTTGCGACCATTTCCCACAGCAGCTCTCTGGCGGACAGCAGCAGCGTGTGGCGATAGCGCGAGCCTTGGTGTCGAACCCTAAGCTCATCCTCGCCGACGAACCTACAGGTAACTTGGATTCCAAAAACGGACAGGAGGTGATGATGCTCTTGCAAGAACTCAACAGAGAAGGCACCACCATCATCATGGTGACACACTCGCAACACGACGCCTCATACGCCACACGACAAATATGTCTCTTCGACGGAACCATAGTGAAAGACATCGCGAATAGAATGTAATTGACAATTGACAATTGACAGTTTACAATTGACAATTTACAATTATGGTAGAATCTCTTGTAGATATTTTTAGAAGACGCACGTCCGTGCGTCTCTACAGGAGAAATGAAAATTGAAAATAAATATTAACTCGTTGACTTGTAGACTCGTTGTCTCGTTGACTTAAAAACAAAGGTATTATGATCTCAAATTATTCATTGCGTTATTTGTGGAATCACAGGGGAAATGCTGTTACGCGTCTTGTCTCGCTCGCCTTGGGACTTGTAGTGGCTTTGCTGATATGTTCATACGTTGGTATCAATCTTTCGTATGGACGTTTCTTTCCTGATAAAGAGCGAGTGTATCAGATGTTTATGAAATCGCCACAGTTTGGCGTGAGTCAATATCAGTTGGAACCGGTGGCTTCACTACTCGCAGAGAAATTGCCTTCAATTGAAGAAGCGACAAATTTTAAAAGTAACAAGGCACAAGTTAATGTTGGAAATGATGTCGTTGATTCAAGACTTCTTAATGTGGGGTCAGATTTCTTTAATGTCTTGGACTTCGGTGTATTAAGCGGAGATGTAGAACGAGTACTTTCTAATGAAGGTCTCGCCAATAATGAAGTGATGATTTCGGAACGTCTCTCTGATAGACTCTTTGGAGAAAAATCTCCTTTAGGTGAGGTAATCGGGATTAATGGTGAAGAACATGTGGTGGCAGGTGTATTTAACACACCGCCGGTTACAAGTCCTGTCATTGATTTTGATATTGTGAAGTGGTTGAAATATGATCCTTTAGCACCAAATTGGAATAGTGGCGATAGTTATCCTACTTTTATAAAATTGCATAAAGGCTCTACAATAGCTGATGTGGAGTCGCAGTTTAAGAACGAACTTGAACATAATGAGATGTTGTCGCTTCTTGTCAGGATGTGGACTACGGAATTCTTTTTTATCCCGATTGAAGATTCGTATTATGTAGTAGATGACTCTACACGTATGACACAGGTGATATACGGTGTTTTGGCTATCCTCGCACTTCTCGTGGGTACGTTCAATTATGTGTTGCTTACTCTCTCATCGCTTGCGACACGCGGTCGTACCATAGCGATGCTACGTTGTAATGGAGCGACGCGTGCAGATATATTCCGTATGCTTTTGTCTGAGACCTTAATCATGATTGTGGCTTCTGTTTTGTTATCTATTTTTGTACTTTTATGTCTCAATAAGGAGATATATCAGCTGCTTGGTTATCATCTGAAAGAACTATTCTCATTGGAGCGTCTTTGGATTCCTGTTTTGGTTTGTATTGTGTCGTTCCTCATAGCTGGCACAATACCTGCGACTCTGTATTCTCGTGTAAATCTGCAATATGCTTTCCGTCGTGGTAATGATAATAGGACATGGTGGAAACGCGTGCTACTCTTTGTTCAGGTGGCTTGTACTACGGCCATCGTATGTTTCTTGCTTGTCACAATACAGCAGTCAAAGTATGTAATGAAAGCGGACATCGGGTATAAATATGATAAAATTATTACAATGAATTATGAGGCTACAAGATCGCAGCATAATGCCATGCTTGATGAGATTCATAAACTTCCGTTTGTAGAAAAAGCCGCACTTTCATTGCAATATCCTATTGACGGTTATATCGGTAATCCTGTAATTGATGTGAACGAAGGGGATATTTTATTTTCTGGTCGTTATGAATGTTTTGATGAAAATTATATTGAAACGATGCAGATGGAGATTGTTCAAGGACGTAATTTTAATGAACAAGATGGTGTGAAGAAAGCTGTTGTGAATGAGAAATTCGTACATCAACATGGTTGGGATTTAGAGTCCTCTGTGGGTAAAAGTTTTTATCAGAATGGATGGATAGAAGTTATAGGTGTCGTGAAAGATTATTCGCAAAGTATGGGTCTTATACAACCTCTCGCTATTTATCGAACAGAGCATTATGTCCAAGATCCAAATGTGAAAGTGCCTCTTTCATACAATATTCGCCTCACTGATTTGTCGGCTGATAATATCAAAGCCTTAGATGATGTGATTAAAAAACATTATCATTCTGATTTGGAATACACTTTGCTTCCATATTCAGAGAGAGTGAAGACCTGTTTCACACATCGAGAGGAAATGCGTGATAATGTACTTGTGATCTCACTTGTGACATTGCTTATCTCTCTTATTGGTCTTGTCGGATATTTCGGTAATGAGATGTCGCGTCGTCGCAAGGAGATAGCGATACGTAAAGTATGCGGAGCTACGAGCAGTCAGGTAATGAATCTCTTGGGACTTAATATCTTATGGGTGATAATTCCTGCCATAATGATAGGCGTCGCTGGAGCGATATGGGGCGGAATACGCTACATAGAGATGTTAGAGACTATGTGTGCTCCGTTGGCGGCATGGACTTTCTTACTCGGCTCAGGTATAGTGCTGTTTGTAGTGTATGGCATTCTCATCATACGTACATGGAAGACAGCCAACGAAAATCCAATTGACGCGATAAATTAACAATTGACAATTAACAATTGACAATTGACAATTATGGTAGAATCTCTTGTAGATATTTTTAGAAGACGAACGTCCGTGCATCTCTACAGGAGAAAAAGAAAATTGAAAATAAAATGAAATAAATAATTGGGTTTGTGGTTTGCTTAAATCTCACGTAAAGACGCACGGACGTGCGTCTCTACAGGACAAAACCTTAAACCTTAAACTTAAAAATTAAATCGGTATGTTCTGGAAAAACTTCATCACATTGTTAAGGCGTTATACAGCCTCCTCGCTGCTGAACATCATCGGGATGTCGGTGGCTTTCGCTTCGGTGTATCTGCTGATGGTACAAGTTACTAACGACTTGTCGTATAACAAGAAGATTCCTGATGCCGACTTGATATACCGTTTGGAATATCCGAGTTGGTCGAAAGAAGGATATTGGGGGTCGATATGGAATCGTATTCTGCCGCAACAGATGTGTGACGCTGTTCCTGAAGTGGCGGCTCGTGGTGCGATATTTCTTGGTGGTAATGATGTAAATCTTTCTTTTAAAGATAATAACGAGATAAGGAATATTAAACTCAATGCATCTCAAAGTGATAGGGAAGGACTTGATGTTTTTAAGTTTGATCTTATCGCTGGTTCTGTTGAAAACTTTGAAGATGAAAGTGTTATTATAACAGAAAGCATAGCAAAACTTTACGGACTCGAAGTCGGAGATATCTTGCATAAAGGTCATGGTGCTAAAGATGATAATGTGTACAATATTGTCGCCATCTATCGTGATTTCCCGAAACCGTCATATCTCACCAATATCGATTGTTTTGTAGGCTTACCACCTATAATAGTGGAAGAAGAATTATTTTCATGGAGCTATAATTGTTATTTGCGGCTTCATAGCGATGCTGATCCGGAAGACGTGGCAACTAAGATGAGGGAACATTTTCGTGAATCACTTGCAAAAGAAGGTTTATCGGAAGAAGAAGTTGAAGAAGAATTGTCAATGATGTATCCTCGCCTTAATCCGTTAACTCGTTTGTATTTTGCGACAGAATGTGAAGGTGATATAAATAAAAAAGGTAATGCCACAACGACTTACACCTTGTTGGCTATAGCTATTCTGATCTTAGCAATCGCATTTATCAATTTCGTTAATTTCTTTTTCGCACTTATTCCTGTAAGAATCAGAACCGTCAATAACCTGAAGATATTCGGTGCGCCGACGATAAGACTGAGGTTTAACTTCCTCTTCGAGACATTAGGTCTTATAACATTATCCATTCTTGGTGCGGCGATTATCGTAGTGGCTTTCGCCGATAGCCCGCTAATCAATTACATATCAACATCGGTAAGAGTCGTCGATAATTGGAGATTGATTTTATCTTTGATAGCTGTTTTATTCGTCTTAGGATTATTGGTCAGCATTTATCCTGCCTGGTACATCACAAGGTTTTCGCCGGCGATGGTGATGAAAGGCTCGTTTCATGCCACCAAATCGGGAAGAGTGCTGAGGTATATGCTTGTCGGAATACAATACGTCATCTCCTTGACATTGATTATCGTCGCGATATTCTTACATCGTCAGCATCATTTTATGACGAATCACGATATGGGATTTGATAAAGAACAGCTATTCTTCATAAACACTAATGTCAAAACACTGGAATCGTATTATACAATTGCTGATATGTTGAAACAAAACCCTATTGTTGAAGATGTAACTTATTCAGATCATTTCTTTGTGTCGACGTTACACGGCGGATGGAACATAAATATGAACGATAAGCAAACAAAAGTTGGTTCTGTATCCGTTGCGCATAACTTTCTCGACTTCATGGGAATAAAACTTGTTGAGGGTCGTAACTTTTCATCATCGGATAGTATTGCGGTGATAATGAATGAGACAGGTCGTAATCAATTGGAACTGAAACTCGATGACGTACATACATATTCTGGTTTTATGCAAAAGATTGTCGGTTTTAGTGAAGATTATGAATCATCGCCATTACAGTATGGAAAAGAGCCTTTATGTTTTATGGTGAATAAAGACGAGACTATCATCAACTGTGTTTATATTCGTATAAGTCAAGGCGTTTCTATGAAAGAAGCTCGTGATTACATCTTAGATACATTCATGAATCTTGATTCGACAGTTGGAAAAAATGAATTGGACGAGCAACTTCATTATGTTGATCATTTCCTTGAATATTATTATCAGTCGGAGAGAAAGCTTTCCATTTTGATAACGATATTCACCTGCATTTCAATATTGATTTCATTGATGGGAGTCTTCGGTTTGGTTTTATTTGAGACGCAATATCGTCGTCGTGAGATTGCCATACGACGTGTCAACGGAGCCACGGTAAAAGATATTTTAAAAATGTTCAACGTACAATTCCTGAAAGTAGTAGCGGTATGTTCAGTGATAGCAATACCATTGAGTTATTATATCGTTGACAAATATCTCATGAGTTTCGCAAATAGGATTGCGCTCTCGGCATGGGTCTTTGTATTGTCGGTCGTAATAATATTGCTTCTTACAATATTCGTCGTCACGACAAGATCATGGAAAGCCGCCAACGAAAATCCGATCGACGCGATAAATTAACAATTAACAATTAACAGTTTACAATTAACAATTATGATAGAATCTCTTGTAGAGGTACACGGACGTGTGACTTAAAGCGTATTGTTTATATTATGAGATAGCAACCAATCTATCACATTAAGTTTTCTTATTCCATCGTAAACAGGATTGAAATCTATATCCGTTGTTATAAGATACTTTGGAGTGGAATCTTTTATTGCTCTAAGCGATGCTAATTCGCGTTCTAAAGTGTCTGGGTTTTCTGTGGTCCAAGCTACTTGGTAATATGAAGTGTAATCATTGTAATCGATGACAACGAAATCTACTTCTAAGTTGTTCCTTTTTCCTATAAATACTTCTTTGTTACGACGAAATAGTTCAAGATATACCATGTTTTCCAACCAATGTGAGCGATCTTTTATGATAGATTTTTTTAGTCTTACTTTGGCAAAGCATGGGTCAACAATGTAATATTTATTCAGTGTTTGTAATAATCCTTTTCCCTTTATTTCAAATCGGGGAACTTTGTATATCAGATATGCTTCACATAGAGCGTCTAAATACTTCGCAACTGTCTGTTTGTCAACTATGGTGCCATTTGAACGTAATGTATCTGATATGGAACGTGGTGATACGTATGAACCAACAGAATCTAATATAAAATCCAGAATTTTGTTAAAGTCGTGCTTGTTGGTTATATTCAGACGTTTGAAAATATCTTTTTCAATAATGGTTTTTAATATGCTATGTGCAAATAAATCAGCTTGTTTCTCGCTAATACTTAATTGCTTTACATATTCGGGAATGCCTCCGAAATGAATGTAATTCGCCAAAATCTCATTTTTTGATAAGTTTGGCGATTTTGATGATATAAAATTGTAATATTCAGCGAATTGTAATGGTAGAAGGTTTATCTCAACATAACGTCCTGTAAGCAATGTTGCTAATTCTCCTGAAAGCATATAAGCATTTGATCCAGTGATATAAATATCAACGTTGGGCTTTATATATAAGCTGTCCACAAGTAACTGAAAATCTTTTATATTTTGGACTTCATCTAAGAATATATAGTTCATTTTGTCGTTTATCAACCCTTTTTTTATATGAGTGTGAATTTGATATATATCACCGATTGACAAGGTGTCTAAATCTTCAAAATTATAGAACTGAATTTGATTTGTATCAACACCACCTTTGATAATGTCATTGGCGAACATCATTAACAATGTTGATTTTCCGCAACGACGGACGCCAGTGATTACCTTTATAATATTCTGGTCTTTTAAATTGCGGAGTTGCTGCATGTACTGCTTGCGCTCTATAAAATCCTTTTGCTGAATATCCATGATGATATTATTTTGAGATTGTTCAAAAATTTTGGAATGTTGTATCATTTGCAAAATTAAAAAAAATATGGAAATTTATTGTTTTATCTTGACTATTTTCTATGCTAAAATACAACTTTTTACAAGTTAGGAGTTTTATTCCTAATCTGTATAGATATTTGATTTGTTTCATGAAATGAATACGAATTAATTTTAATCACTGTCCAATTTTTTGACACTTTATTTTGGGTTGAAATTTTAAATTGTTGATATTTAATGATGTAGAATTTTAGTGCGATTTTACAATTAACAATTATGGTAGAATCTCTTGTATAGGCACACGGATGTGTGACTGAAAAATAAACGAAAATTCATAATGCATAATCGTTCTAATTATGAATTATGAATTGCTAAGTTCGGTTCTATAACTATCTACAGCATAAAGTGGAATGTTTTTCATCCATTCTTGATCGGTAAACGGTTTTAAAGAGAATCTTATCGCCTTGAATTTTCTGTCTTTGAAATCTTCGTTGACAAACAGCGACAGCGACTTGCTCTTAACATTGACAGACGCTTTCACTTCTATAGGAACGACTTTCTCTTCGTTTTGGAGGAGGAAGTCTATTTCCATAGTGGAATTGTCTTTGGAATAATAGAAAACAGATACGTCTTTAGTTGCCTTTAAATGTTGGAGCACATAGTTTTCTGTAAATGCCCCTTTGAACTCGACGAAAGCGTTTTCATTAAGCAACATGCTGTTAGGGTTTGCTTCCGACATACATGCCAATAATCCGCAGTCGAGAAAATATAATTTGAAAGCGGAACTGTCAGCGTAAAATTTCAGGGGAGCTGTCGGTTGCTTGCATTTTTCAACCTTATATATCAATCCAGCGTCTATCAGCCATTGTAAAGCCATCTCATAATCTTTCGATCGGGCACCTTTCTTAATGTCGCCGTAGAAGAACTTTTTGTTTTCTTTTGACAGCTGAGCCGGAATATTATTCCAAACCTGATGAATACGCTGAATCTGTGTTTTGGTATGTTTCGACATGTCGTAATAATAAGTGTCCAAGATTTCTTTTTGTATCCTTCTTACTTGTTTTACGTCTTTGGTTTCAATATATTTTGAAACGGCTTCAGGCATACCTCCAACGAAATAATATTGGCGGAGATATTCTGTAAGTATCTCATTCATTGACGACATGGCTTCCCAGTCGTGTGAATTTAAGAGTTCTAAGAGTTTGTTTCTTCCATTGGCCAATAGAAATTCGTTGAACGTCATAGGAAACATCTTCATCATATTTACTTTCCCTACAGGAAATGACTCTTCACTACGTAACGATATTCCTAACAATGATCCGGCAGCGACAACATGTAAAGAACGATAGTCCTCACAAAAATACTTTAATGATGCAATTGCATTTGGAATTTCTTGTATCTCATCGAAAAATAACAATGTTTTGCCAGCAACAACATCAGTTTCATTGTATCTTTCTAATTCGGTGACAATGCGTTCTACGTCAAAGTTCCTGAACAGATTCGATGCGAATGTATCTTTGTGACAATTAACATAAATGAAATTGTCAAATTCTCTGTCGCCGAATTCTTTTAATATGAAAGTCTTTCCAACTTGTCTTGCTCCTAACAGAATGAGAGGTTTTCTGTCAGGATTATTTTTCCATTTCAATAAGTCTTGATAAATAGTTCTTTCCATTGATTAAATATTTTTACAAAACTACACTTTTTTTGTGGAATAATTGTCTAAAAACTACATTATTTTTGTGGAATATTTTGTGCTTGTATTAAGGGAATTTCTATAATTTGCTTTGCAAATGATTTATGAATTTTTATTGAGAATATTTTTGTATTTCTTGAAAGAGCATAGCGAGCTATGTGATTGAAAGAAAGATGAAAAGATTCCGATAAAAAACATAAAGCATGCAAAAGT
>JAZNSO010000069.1:0-22522 GCA_045591245.1 Bacteroidales bacterium | reverse complement strand
TCAGCTATCAGCTTGTTTTCATCGGCAACTTTTTTATTGAACAATCTCCAAGGCTGACGGCTGACAGCTGAAGACTGACAGCTATCAAAAAACATCACCGCAGCTTTAACTTCCTCAAAATTATATTGCGGGAGATAGTTTTTGTACAAAGAATCGGCGAGACGGATTTGGTTCTCGAAGTATAAAATCTGAGAATCTGAGAAACTGAAAACCTGAGATTTTTTTTGAATCTTTTCAGATTTTGAGGTTTTCAGATTTTCAGTTTCTAAAAAAGTTGTCTGTTGACTGAGCAAAGCGAGCAATATGTAAAGCAGAATGATTCTCATGATTGCAAAGATAATAAAAGTCAACAGTCAACGGTCAACAGTCAACGGATTTTTTTTGAACGTTGAACTTTGAACTAAGGCTGTTTGCTCTTGGCTGTTAGCTTTTTGAACTCTGCGTTCTTTTGCGTCTTTGCGAGAAATAATTAGAAAATTGCTTAAAACCTTGCGACCTTATAAACTGCGAACTAGAAGTCTTGACTCAACGTTCAAAGTTCAAAGCACAAAGTAAAGATCATCTGACCTTAAACCTTAAGCTTTAAACCTTAAACCAAAAATTATTCAACAACAATCTTCTTTGTTACATTATATTCTTCGTTGCTGATATTGATGAAATAGATTCCGCTCTTATAATCTGAAACATTGATTTCAATTTCATTTGTTGCGGACGTGGCAAGTCGCGTCTCTACTAACATTCCAAGCGTGTTGTAAATCTTGACAGTTGTCTGTTGTCCGTTGTCTGTTGACACTTTCACAAAGTCTTTAGCCGGGTTAGGATAGATGTTAAATGTATTTTCTGCGGTTGTCGTTTCCACAACGCCAATGCCTGCGCCATCTAATTCTACGACAGGAACTGATGTCATTTCATCTTCATATAAAGCCACTACGCTGATAATATTCATATCATCTGCCGTGATATTATGTGACAACTCAGTCGTGTTTTCAGCTATTAAAATACCATTTTTATAGACATTGTATCCTATTGGAGCACCTTGCTCTGGAGCTTCAAATGTGATGCTTAGATTACCGTCTTCTATATTTAGATTCAAGTTCTGAACCGGATAGCAGTGGTCTGTGTATTCGTATGCAAAATGACTGTTGAAGACTTCTTTTGTTGTAAGGTTCTGTAACCATAAAGCCACTTCTAAATCGTTGATGTCCTGCATTTTTGTTGTCGACATATCATGAGTGAATTCCAAGCGTTGGTATTTGCCGGCTTCGAGTTCTATATCTGTGCCCGATACGCCACCTAACATTGTAAGCAGGATGTGACGGAATTCGCTTTCGCCATTAGCACCATTCTTTTCAATGACTTTTTCATTCACTGTTACGAAAGCCTTGACGTCACTCATATTTGCAAACGACATGAAGTCTGCTGTTACATGGAGAATGTTGCCATCGATGTTGAATGCGCCTCTGACATCTGTAATGGCAGGAGTGTTATATCTGTCGTCGAGTGTTGTCTGGCTGACTGGCGTGCCTCTATCCGTACCATCTGACATTATTGTAGGAACACCAGTGACTCCATAATATTGAGCTCTTGCATCACATTCAGGAGTATAATGAGTATCTACTGGTGATGGCCAACTTGTTGAATATTTTACGTATGTATATTTGCCAGGATTGTCGTTTGTGAGGGCTTTCATAGAAGCGTTGACGCTGACACATGGATAGCACGATGAACTTGAGAAGTGTTCTATCATAGGAATTCTTTGTGCTGTACCCATAGCGATGCTTAATTCTTTGTCAAGTGTGTTGTCGCTTTCATTGTCGTCTGTTGTATTGTTGACAGCAGTGACATTAACCGTCAATGTCAAATCGTTTAGGCTTTGGATGTTGGTAGGCACGTCGAATGTTAAGTCCGTGCTTGTGAAAGGATCGATGTTTGTTGAGAAGTTTTGTGACACTTCTTCATATCCGTCAAACTGATATTTTGCCGTGAGGTCTGTTACGACATTGGATCCGTTGTTCGATACAGAGAACGATACCTTATTTTCGCCAATTCCGATAATGTCAGCGGTGTTGATATTTGTTACAGCTACATCATTATCTTTCTGAACTGAAACGACTATGTCGTCGAAACATGCATGCCATAAATACTGGCTGTTGCCCCAGACATATACGCAGAACTTCACGTTGCTCTTATCCCAATCTTCCGGTAATGATACTGTTTCGTTAATCTCGCCATAAATATACATGTCAAATAATGTTCTCCATAAAGGAAACCATGTTGAACCATCGTCGGCTGATGCTGAGATACCCATTTCGAACATATTGTATGCTTCATAGAGTTCCATTGCATATTTGAATGACACCAGGAATTCTCCGACACCAGTAAGGTCGCATGCTGGAGAAACGACGCGAGCATAACCGTTGAAGTCAGGATAGCCTTGGTTTGAACTTGTTATTGCGATTTCATTAGGTTCACCGCCAGCGAAGTTAGAACTGCTGATGATTATACTACTGTTGCCTTCGCCAGCGTAACTCCATCCAGAAGGAAGACCGGTTTCGTCGAAAGATTCGTCAATAAATACTTGTGCATTTATTGTTAAAGCTAACATCAATGCAGATAATAATGATAATGTTTTTTTCATTGTTTGATGACTTAAGACGGGTTCTGTTTGTTGATTTATCTCGTTATGAAAATAGTCAGAACCGCATTTAACTTGTTTTCATAACCATGACAATGACTGCTGAATATGACTTTTACTCCAATACATGAGATTTCTGACCAACATTCATTTCACTCCACAAAGTTAATATTTTTACATTACTATCCGATAAAAAAGATAAAAAAATGACTTGTCCTGAAATAACTTTACTTTTTGCGTAAACTTATTTCAGGACAAGTAAACACGCAGAAGTATCAATAACACTTCTTGGCAAAAAAAAAGGCGGGCAGAAATCAATTCTACCCGCCTTTTCATTTCTGAAACTCAAAGAAATTATTCAGTTTCTCAGATTTTCAGTTTCTCAGATTTTATAAAACTGTGATACGTTCTACTGCAACACCGTTTTCTGTTGTGATGCGTACCATATAAACGCCAGCTTCGTATTGTGACATATTGATCATTTCGTTGTCTGATGAAACTTCCTGATCAAAGATCACCTGACCTAATGTGTTGGTGATGGTGATACGTGTCATGTTTTCAGCAGTGATTGTCAAGTTATCCTTTGTTGGGTTAGGATAGATCATCATGCCTTTAACGCCGTTTTCATCGATAGCTGTAACTTCAACGACCACGTAGTTTTGTGATTCGTTTTCGTATGCGTTTGCTGGATCAGATTCGCATTCCAAACCGTTTTCTGCATAGACAGCTGTCACTTGATAGTAGTAAGTTCCGCTTTCGTTTATTTCATCGAAATAGTAACCGACTTCTGTTTCAGCTATAACTTGGTAGTTGCCGTTTGTTGTGCTACGATAAACGTTATAGTGATCCAATGTGCTGCCTTTGCCGCCGTTTTGAGCTACCAAAGTAGCGTTGTTATTTGCTACGTTGTTGTTTTCAACAGCGATAGGTCTGAGTTCAGAGACTTCACCCTTAGCAGTGCTGCTTGCGTAAGCGCGGATCATCCATGTGTAGCTTAAGCTGTAAGTTACAACGTCTTCCCATACAGAGCCGTCCATAGAGATCCAACGACCGTTAGGATCGCCAGTGTTAGCGCAGCATGATGCTGGGTATGCGTTAGCGCCGTCGTTTGTGAGCATAACGACCCAGATGTTCATTGAAGGATCGATAGGAAGAGCAGCTGTCAGATCGATTTCAGTGAAGTCGTTGATGCCGCTGAATGAGCATTCTTGAGTGTGTACTAATGTTTCAGGAGCTGTTGTTCCACCGTAGTAGATTTGTAATGTTGTTGTTGTTGCAACGCGGTCGAACATAGCTACCTTAGTTAAGAATGAACCTGTATATTGTGCTAATGATTCAGCAGGGAACATGATACCCCAGTAGAATGTTTGAGGACCGCCGATACCGTCAACCATCATACCATCGTCGTAGTACAACCAGTCTGAAGCAGAGCTGCCGTTGTAAGGCCATCTCAATGTTGCTCCGAATGAGTTTGCGTTGTTGTAAGTATACTCGCCATAGAGGTCTTCAGGAGCGACGCAGTCTAATGGCATTGTCACTGTTGCTTCTTGTGGGCAAGACATTGCGTAATATGTTGATGCGTTGTCACCACCATAAACGACTCTTACTTCATATTCGTGTTCGCCTGTTGCCAAGCCATTGTCGGTATATGTTTCAGCGTTGAGAGGTGTTTCTGTGAGGAGTTCGCCATCGCGATACAACATGACGCCGAGGACTTCAGCTTCAGCTTCTTCCGGTTCATCTGGAATTGGGTTAGCGTCGCCTTCAACGTAAGCGCGGATTTGCCATGTGCCATAACCGAAGTCTGTGCCATACCATTCTGAGTCGTACCATGTGATACCGTCGTTCGACATCCAGCGACCGTTAGCTTCGCCGCAATCTGCTGAGTGAGCTGCAACAAAGTAACCTGAAGTATTTGAGAATTGAATCCATACGTTTTCAGTTCCAGAGATTGTCACTGGTGTTGTCAATTCGATTTCTTCATATTGACCTGTATTGCTTACTTCATATTCTTGTACGTGAACTGTTGTACCTGGAGCGTAGTCGCCGCCTGTGTGGATACTTACGCCACCTGTGTGACCTTCATATACATACATAGATACTTTTGTGATTTGAGTACCTGCGTATTGTGAGATGACATCAGCTGGGAACATGATAGCCCAGTACATTGTCTGAGGTTCCATTGTGTTGTAATCCATGAAGCCGAATGCAGACTCGTTGATGCCGTTGTCGTAGAATAACCATTCGCCGTCTTCGTCTCTTGTTGGATTGCTTAACTCAACGTTGTCGAGGTTGATCCACCATTGGTCTGTACAGTTGAAGTGACGGAATGCGATGTAGATAGCTTGACCTGCGTAGTCGCTGAGGTCGATAGTTCTTTCAAACCATTGAGTTTGGATAGAGCCTTGTTCTACTTCGCCACGTTCTAATGTTTCTTCGAAGATTGTTGTGAATGCTGCTGCATCTGTGCCGTTTGTTGTTGAGATAGCAACACCGTAATGTTCTTCATAGTAAGTATTGCTTTGTCCGCATACTGAGTATGTAAGTGTTGAACCTTCAGTGATGGTGTATTTAACATCTGTAACCAAGTAGTTGTCTGGTGTCAATGCGCCTACTGAGTTGTCGTATGAAGATGAAGAAGCGCAGTAGGTGTTGTTTATACCGAAACCTTGGTTAGCGTGTTCTGAAGTGTTTTGCCAGTTACGAGCGTCGCCGTCAGCGTCGATGGTGTTCCATCCGTTCAATGAGCCGTCGTCGAAGTTAGAAGCGAACTCATAGACTGGGTCTTGGTTTTCATATACTGGAAGTGTCCATGTCAAGACTGCATTGCCGTCGTTTTCAACAGCAGCGAAGTTTGTTACGCCTGCAAAGTTGCTGCAATTTCTGTATGTCCATGTGTATTCCATTGCTTGGTTTGTCCAGTTGTTGACGATAACTGTTGTTGTATAGTCTTCACCTTCTGTCAATCCTGTTACGTCTAATTGATAGAATGATTCGGTGATGTCGTCAGCTACTGTTTCACCATTGAACACTACGTCATAGATATTATCGGCTGTTCTGAAACCTAATTTAAAGTCGTCAGCGAGGATGTAGAACATATCGGTGCAGTTGAAGTGACGCAATGCGATATATACTTCCTGACCTGCGTAAGCTGAGAGGTCAACACAATGTTTGTACCAGCTGCCAGTATCTCTACCGCCGTCGCGAGGACCTTTCTGTCCGTTTGACTTAGCTGTCAATGTTGCTTCGTAGATTGTTGTGAAGTCGGCTGCTGAAGTGTTGCCTGTTGTTGAGATAGCTACTCCGAAGTGTTCTGCTGCGTAGTTAGCATCTTGAGCGGCTACGTAGAATGAGAACTCTGAACCTTGTACGATAGCGTATTTTTCAGGAGATACGATATAGTTGTCTGGTGTCAAAGGACCTGCGGTGTTGTCGTATGATTGTGAGACGATACCGTAGTCGCTGTCGTGACCAGGGATAGCACCTAATGAAGATTCGTTGCTGAACCAAACATTACCGTCGCCGTCAGCGTCGATGTTTGTCCAACCCATCAAGTCGGCTGTTTCGAAGTCAAATTCGAATGTGTCGCCTGCGAAGTCTGAAGCAACATATTCCCACATTGCCCAACCTGTTGGTGATACGTAGAGACCGTCAACGAGTTCAGGTTTAGCTTCCATCGTACATTCGATTGTTGTAGCGTCCATGATTTCCATGATTTCGCCGTCAGCGCATGAATAATAACCTTCCAATGCGATTGTAACTTCGTAAGTACCTTTACGGAACTCTGTCCATGAGTATTGACCTGTAGCGTCTAATGTTGTTTCATAAACGTATGTAGGTTCGTTAACATTTTCCAATCTTACTGTTGTGCCTTCGACAGAACCGCCGTCATCTGTTGTTACGTTGACAGCTACTGTAGTTGTCATGTCTTTGTCAATAGCGTTTGACCATACTATTTCAGAAGCTACTGGGATAGGACCGTCTGTTTGAGTTCCCTTCACGATAACTTTGTCAACGCCGACACCCCATCCGCTGTGTTCTTCTGAACAGAATGCGACGTAAATAGTGCTGCCTGAATATTCTGAAAGGTCTATTGTTGCATCAAGCCATGATGATGTTGTTTCGCCAGTCCATACATTTGTCCAAGGACCTGTTGGTGATGTGCCATATTTTACGGATAATGTATTCACGCTACCCCAGAACTCTGGACATACGTAGTGGAAGTTGAGAGTTGGATTTAATACTGATGATAAATCAAGAGCAGGAGTTACTAAGTAGAATAATGATCCTGCTGCTGCATAGCCACCTAATGTGAATGCTGAATATGCACCTTCGTATGCAGAAACATCAGAGTAAAGTGTTTCGTATGCGTTGAAGTTACCATACTGATTTGCTGTTGCAGGATCTGAATATGTTGTCCATCCTTCAGGAAGTGTATAGTATCCCACTTCGAAACCTTCATTAATCAATGTTACTTCTTCGCGTTTTGCGTTTGCTGTGTACAATGCAGCGACACCCCATTTATAGGAACCAGCTTCTGCTTCAGCCCATGTTGCGTCTTGGTATGTTGTCTCTGTCAAGTTTTCTGCGAGAACGATAGGGTCGTTGTCACCGTTTACTCTATATACATTGTAGCTGTGGAATGTATAGTCGCTTGGGTCGCGTGTTTCGTCTAATTTTATTGACTTGCCGCTCTTAGCGTCTGTAACTGCCAAGTTTCTGTCCATTGTCCATGCGACGTCAACGTTAGCTCCGTTTTCTGTTGCTGTTACTTGAGCAACTGGAGTGAGGTCAGATTCTTGTTCTTCAACGATGTTGATATTTACTGAGAAAGCTTCTGTTGCTGATGCTACCAAGTAATATGTACCAGCAGGAACTGTCATATTGTCAATAGCGTTAGCGCGATTTCTCTTAGAACCAGTTGATAATACTGCGTTGTCGATGGTAATAGCATCTTCTGCTGAACAATTGAAGTGGCGGAATGCGATATGGACGTTCTTTCCTGCGTATGCGCTTAAATCAATTGATCTGTGTGTTCCAGAATTTAATCCTTCTGCACTTTCTTCAAATACCATTGTGAACTCGCCGGCATCTTCAGAAACAGCTACACCGTAATATTCAGCTTGATACCATGTGTTGCCAAGACGTACATCATATTCTAATGTTGATGTTGATGTTATTGAATATACGTCTGTTGTGTATACATAATTATCAGGTGTCAATGGAGAATATGTATAAGATTGTGAGAACAAACAATATGTTCCGTCTGGACCTTCATAGATGTTGCCAACCATCCAGTTTTCACCGTCGCCGTCAGCGTCTAAAGTGCTCCAGCCTGTCATCTGGTTATTATTGAAGTCGAATGAGAATGTTGTTGCGCCTTCTGGTTGTTCTGGGTCTTCGCCTTCTTCTGCACCGTAATAGTTGTCGGCACCAGGACCTGCTTGACCGTTGAAGTCTTCTGCATACAATGCTACTTTTCCGTTAGCACCTGTTACTGATGCTGAGAATGTAGTTTCTTCTGCGAAAGTAAGTTTATATACAACGTCAGCACCGTCTTGTTCTTCACCTGGCAATGTGTAGTCATTGTTCAAGTTAGCGAAGTCTGGTGTATGAGCGAAAGGATATTCTGTCACTTCGACAGCGTCTTGCCATGTGTCGCCAGCTGCTATCTCAGCAGATGGTATGTAGGTGTATTCTAATTTGATGTTTGGTCTATCTGATATTAAGTTGCCCCATCCTGCAGGATATTGAGCTGCACTTGATTCATAGTCGCTGGCTGCAAACAAGACTGAGTTTTCAGATGTTGTGCTGTACCATTTCAAGTTACCGTAATAGTTGTCCAAATCATTTGAAACCACTACAACGAGATTGTTTTCACCGCTATATTCGAATGGAGTGTCTAATACTATTCTTTCCCATTCTTCATCACCGATAACTACATTTGTTCCCGAATAAACTAATGTGAGATCGCTTTCTGGTGTCCAGTCTGTATTTGAACTATGTGTAGCTTTTGTGGTTTCACCGATGTAAACTTTCATGCTTAAGTTTGTGCAATAGAATGTAGGATCTGTACAATTGTATGATATCGCATTGATTGTACATGCTTGACCTATTTCAGAAGCAGGATATATTGTTTCAACCCATGACCAATAATTGTAGTTGGCGAAAGGTGCGTTGTAGGTAGAACCTGTTCCGTTGCCGATAACGACTTCACCTTCTACTGGTTCTTCAGGATCTACTGTTGAGCCTTCACCTAATGACAATGCGATATTGTCGATACATACAGCGTCATTGTCGGAACACATATAGTGACGGAATCCGATATATACGGTTTGTCCGGCGATATAATCTAATTCTAATGTTCTGTGTTCGTATTCATAGAATGATGTCAATGTTTCTTCCCAGATTGTGTAGAAGAATTCACCGTCTGTTGAATAAACAACGCCGTAATGTTCTTCGTAGTATTGTGTGCTACTTGGCAATACGTCCCATTCCAAGACCGAACCTTCTGTTATAGCGAATGTCGCTGTTGTAACAATGTAGTTATCTGGAGTAAGAGCACCACCGCTTGACCATGATTCTGAGAAAATACAGTTAGAACCGTTTACGCCTACGATGCCGCCTGTACCTGTAGAGAGTTTCCAGTTCACGCCGTCACCGTCAGCGTCAATCAATCTCCATCCGTCTAATGTAGCGTTTTCGAAGTCAGCATATAAAGCATATTCGCTTTGTTCTGCTTCGGTTGGAGTTGCGCAAGCTTCTTCTGATGCAGCTGATTCACCAGCTACGTTAACTGCTGTAACGGTGTAGCAGTATTCTGTGCCAGCTGTCAAACCTGTAGCGTTGTATGAATTTGTTGTTACTGTAGCAACTGTTTCAGTTCCGCTGTAGATGTTATATTCTGTAGCGCCTTCAACAGCGTCCCATGTCAAAGCTATTGTTGATTGGCTTGTTGCTGTAGCTGCCAAGTTAGCTGGAGTTGCTGGAACTTCAGGAACTACTGCATTGGCGTAACCAATCTTAACTATAGGTCTGTTACCGTTTGTTGTGCCATTGCCTATAGGATAGTCTGCATATGCTGTATTAGTGTCGTTGCTACGATAGTTAACAGATTTTGAAACTGTTGTAGTAGCCCACTTAATAGCGTTGTTAAATAATGATGAGCTCTTCGACATTGCGATAGCGAGGTTCTTTGTTCCGCTATATTCGAATGGAACATCCAATGTGAATGATTCCCATTCTTCTTCGCCAATAGTGATACCTGTACCTGTATATACTAATGTATAATCTGCTTCAGGAACCCAAATTGCTGATGATGTATGTTCTGTATAGTCTGTTTCAGCGATGTAGATTTCAATAACATCTGTTGCAAGTGTGATGTCTTCTGTAGCGCATTTATAAGCTAAAGAAGTAATCGTCATTGCTTGACCTAATTCTTCTTTTGGATAGAATGTTTCTGTCCATGAATATTTGTATGAATTTCTGAAAGGAGCTACAGAAGATGATTCTGTTGTGTTGATGTCGCCTACCACAATGAAGTCGTCTTCTGGTTGTTCTGGATCTTCAGGAGTTGTTCCTTCACCGATTCCTAATTTTACCATTGGGAGTCTGTTGTAGAGATAACCTGCGCCACCCATATAGCATTGTGAACTTGGGAACTCGGCACCTGCTGGATTTGTATCATGGAAGTCGAAGAGTATGCTGTTTGCTCTTGTATCGTATGCCCACAACAGATTGTTTTCCATGCTACCGCTCTTTGATATTACAATAGCCAAGTTGTTTGTTCCGCTGTATGTGAATGGAGTGCTGAGTGTTATAGTTTCCCATTCTTCATCGCCTAAAACAACGTCTGTTCCTTCGTAAACCAATGTGAGGTCAGCCAAAGGAGTGAAGTTGTTTTGTGACAATTCTGTCTTTGTTACTTCTGCGAGATATACTTTAAGACCGCTTGCGACATAGTTGTAAGTCGGAGTTGCACATTTGTATGACAATGATGTGATTGTACATGCTTGTCCGATTTCATTGCTTTGGTAGAGCATTTCCATCCATGAGTAAGGATAGGAATTTCCGAACGGGCTCGTGCTTGAGCTTTGAGAGCCAGTACCTATCACGATAAATTCGCCTTCTGGGTCAACAGGTGCTGCTGTGTTTGTTGTAGCACAAACGTCGGCTGTTGCTGCTGATTCGCCTGCTTCGTTAACAGCTGTGACGTTGTAGCAGTATTCTGTGCCTGCTGTGAGGTTTTCTACAGTGTATGTTGTTTCTGTCAAAGCTGTAGCAACTGTATTTGTGCCGCTGTAAATGTTATAGCTTGTAGCGCCTTCAACAGCGTCCCATGTCAAAACGATTGTTGTTTCGCCTGTTGCTGTTGCAGCCAAGTTTGCTGGAGTTGCTGGAGCTGTAGGTTGTTCAGGTTCTTCGCCTGAAGCATCGCCAGTCAAAACTAAATTGTCAACAGACACAAAGTAACCGTCTGAGCAATTGAAGTGACGTATTGCGATATAGACATTTTGTCCTGCGTATGCACTGAGATCAACTGTTTGGTCTTTACCGCCGCTTCCAGTATATGATTCTTCGAATACTGTAGTGAAATTTACTCCGTCTTCTGAGATGGCTACACCGTAATGTTCTTCCCATGGACATGCAACATGGAATGTCAATTCTGAATTTGATACGATTGAATATTTTTCATTTGTAACCAAGTAGTTGTCAGGTGTAAGGGCTACATACTGATAACCTCCTGGAAGTTTTCCGTATGATTCTGATGAAGCTTTATAACCATCAAAGCCATTACCATCTATAAACCAGTTCACACCGTCACCGTCAGCGTCGATCAATGTGAAGTCTGATAAGTTTTCGTTTTCGAAGTCGAAGCTGAATGTTGTAGCATATTCTGATCCTGGTTCTTCTGGATCTTCGCCTGATCCTTCAAAGGTGAATTGAATTTGGTTGACAGCAGATCTTGGTGCTGCGTTTGATACGAAACTAGTTCCGTTTGCTGCCTGTAACGTTGTTATATCGTATGCACCCCAAGAATCTTGTTTGTGAGCAACAGCTCTATATGTTCCGGAGTTGAATGTATAGAATCCGTTAGATTGAGCAGGTGATCCAACGCAACTGCCTGTGTTGTCAACAAATGTAAGAATGATGTTGTCTTGTCCGTTATATGCGAACGGAGTTTCAAATTCTATTGTTGAATACTGAGTGCTTGAATCGAATGTATGTGTGCCTGCATATACTTGATCAGCGGCAGTCATACTAATAAAGTTAGTATAAGAACTTGTTGTTGAAAAACATGTCTCAGTAGTATGAGTCATATAAACCTCGATATTACGAGTGTTCAACTGAGTACCTGACGCATTAATCAATGAAATACTTGTGATATTTCCTGACTTGCCTTGCATTTCTTCAGCGAGATAGATCTGCTGAGATACGCTGTGATTGTAATAGGAATAGAATGGAAGGTCTGCAGCAGCATCTGTTCCGCTTCCAATCGTGATTGTTTCCTGTGCTCTAAGCGAGTTTAGACTCACTCCTCCGAGGATGGTTAAGAGCATCATCAAAAAAATAAATTTTTTCTTCATGATTTGAAATTTTAATTAATATTTATTGTTAACTATAATTCACTATAATCTGAATATGAAATAGACCATGTCAGTCTTCCAAAGACCAACATCACGACTTTAATTAATTTATAATGTTTAATCTTACATTAAAAAACTTTAGTTATACAAAATCAATAATTTAGCAATTTTACACATAAGTAATTAGTAAGTTTGATAGAGAGCGCAAATTTAATAACAAATTCTTAATAACGATATGTTTTAGAAAGTTTTTTTTAAAAAAAAGACGCCACTATTATGAAGTGACGTCTTCGAAACTTTCAACTAAAAAATTTACATTTAAATATATTCTAAAGCTATCCCAAAAATCTAAGCTACATTAAAGTTTTCTGCTTATTTCTTTGATAGTGTATCCTTCTATGATGTCGCCGACTTTGATGTCGTTATATCCGTCGATATTCAAGCCGCATTCAAAGCCTGCGCTGACTTCCTTGACGTCGTCTTTGTAACGTTTCAATGAGCCGAGCGATCCAGTGTGAACCACGATGCCGTCTCTGATGATACGTATCTTGGTCTGACGATTGACCTTTCCGTCGAGGACCATACAGCCGGCGATACGACCAACCTTGCTGATGTTGAAGACTTCTCTGATTTCGATGTTGCATGTGACGACTTCTTCAATTTCAGGAGCCAACATACCTTCGATAGCCGATTTGATTTCTTCGATGGCGGTGTAGATGATTGAGTAAAGACGGATATCAATTTCTTCTTTCTCTGCCAAACGTCTTGCCTGAAGTGTTGGACGTACGTTGAAACCAACTATGATAGCATTCGATGCTGATGCCAACAGAATATCAGATTCGCTTATGGCACCGACCGACTTATGGATGACGTTGACCTGAACTTCTTGTGTGGAGAGTTTCAATAATGAGTCAGCCAATGCTTCTGAAGAGCCGTCCACGTCAGCTTTAACGATGATGTTGAGTTCTTTGAAGTCGCCGATAGCGATACGTCTTCCGATTTCATCGAGAGTGATATGTTTCTGAGTACGCAAGCCTTGTTCTCTTTGTAATTGTTGACGGCGTGTTACGATAGACTTCACCTCTTTCTCATCGTCAAAGACACTGAAGTTGTCACCAGCTTGAGGAGCTCCGTTGAGACCTAACATCAAGACTGGTGTTGATGGACCTGCCGACTTAACGGTTTTATTCTGTTCGTTGAACATAGCTTTAACCTTACCGTATGTTGTTCCGGCAAGAACCATGTCGCCGACTTTAAGTGTTCCATCTTGAACCATGATTTTCGCGACATAACCACGACCTTTATCCAATGCCGACTCAATGATTGTTCCCTTTGCTGCTTTCTTAGGATTTGCTTGAAGATCCAAGAACTCAGCCTCTAACAATACCTTGTCTAACAGTTTGTCAACGTTGAGACCTTGTTTAGCGGAAATTTCTTGTGACTGATATTTACCGCCCCATTCTTCAACGAGGATATTCATCTGAGCTAACTCTTGGTAAATCTTCTGTACGTTTGCCGTAGGTTTATCTATCTTATTGATTGCAAAAACGATAGGAACATTAGCTGCTTGAGCATGGTTAATAGCTTCAACAGTCTGAGGCATAACACTATCGTCAGCTGCGATAACGATAATAGCTACGTCAGTAAGACTTGCACCACGGGCACGCATAGCAGTGAACGCTTCGTGACCTGGAGTATCCAAGAACGAAATCTTCTTACCAGATGCAGTTGTAACCTCGTATGCACCAATATGTTGAGTAATACCACCAGCTTCTCCTGCTGCAACATTAGCATTACGGATGCTGTCCAAAAGTTTCGTCTTACCATGGTCAACGTGACCCATGACTGTAACAATCGGAGCTCTTGGAATCAAATCTTCTGGATTGTCTTCCTCATCGTTGCTTGCCAAAGCTTCTTGAACGTCAATACTGATGAACTCTACTTTGAAGCCGAATTCTTCTGCGACTAACGAGAGTATTTCAGCGTCAAGGCGTTGGTTGATAGAAACGAAAACACCTAAACTCATGCAAGTCGAGATAACCTTAGTCACAGGGATGTTCATCATATTTGCCAACTCATTAGCAGTAACGAACTCTGTAACTTTGAGGATTTTCTTTTCTTCTTGTTCGTGCAGTCTCTCCTCCTCTAGCTCATTTGCTATGTTGTGTCGTTTCTCACGACGGTGTTTTGAAGTCTTTGACTTGCCAAGTGGTGACAAACGAGCCAAAGTTTCCTTGATTTGTTTTTGGATTTCTTCGTCCGACAACTCAACTTTTTCTTCCACTACTGGTTTTGCAGTTTTCTTGAATTTATCGTTCTTGCGTTTGTCGTTGCGTTTGTCGTCACCAGGTTTGCCGCTTCCGCCATGTTGCTTATTATCCTTGTTCTTATTGGCATTTGGATTAGCGTTTGGATTGGCATTTTTGTTTGCGCTATCGCCAGCAGTCGAAGATGTTCCTTCTGCACCGATGCGTTTACGTTTTTTCTTTTTATCTCTGTTACCCAAAGTTTTAGCGTCGTCGCCTGATGAAGCTACCGGTTGTTTTGCCTTTGGTTTGCGTTCCGTAGGAAGTTCAATCTTATCAATGATTTTCGGTCCTTCCAACTTCTTGACTTGAGTAGGAATGAAGTTGACAGGTTTTGCTTCCTGAACTTGAGTTTGTCCTTTATCCTGACTCTGAACCTGGGCATTTTCTGCTGGTTGTTTCACAACAGGTTTTGGTGCTTGAACAGGGTTGTTAACCTTTTGCTGCTGACCTTGGTTTTTGCCTTGTTCTTTAGTTTTGCCTTTATTTTGGTCTTTGTCCTGATTGTTCTTTTCCTTGTTTTTCTTGTCCTTAGATTTCTTTTCTTCCAATGGTATCTTACCTACCACGGTCAATTGTATGCCGCCATTATTTTTTTTGTCCGAATTCTTGACATTATTTTCAGATGTCTTTACTTCTTTTTCTACGACTTTTTCTTTTGTCGCATCGACTGCTGGAACGTCTTCTTTCTTCTCTTCCTTGACGATTTCTTTCTTCTCTTCCTGAACAGATTCCGTACGCACTTCTTCCACCTTATCAACTTTCTCAACTACAGCTTCTTTCTTAGTCTCTTCCTTGACTTCTTTATCTTCCTTAACTTCTTTAGTCACTTCAGCGACTTCGTTTTCTGCTGGTTTCACTACTACTTTAGGATGCTTCTCAGCATTTTTCTCAGACACTACAGCCTTGTTCTTTTCTTCCGCCTTAGTCTTGCCAGAGACAGGAATTCCCGAAATACGAATAGAAATCTCTTTGTCTTCGTAATCGTCTTCCTTTTCTTCCTTTATTGTCGATTCAACAGTAATGCTCTTGCCTTTATAACTGAAGTCGCCAAGTTGATCGGCATTTTTCTTAACTTCTTTTTCGCCATGAAATTCCTTAACGAGAAGGGCATACATTTCTGCGTTAAGTTTTGTATTTGGTGACGAATCTATCTTATGACCTTTCTTACCAAGGAATTCAATAATCGTTGACATACCTATATTGAATTCGATGGCAGCTTTTGATAATCTAATATTTTTCTTTGAATCTTCGGACATATAATTTTTTTGATGTTATAATGTTAATAATTTATTGATCGTCGTCTTCGAACTCTGCCTGGAGAATTTCAATGACTTCAAGCACTGTTTCAATTTCAAGGTCAGCGCGTGATGCGATTTCTTCAGCTGAATATGACAACACTGCCTTTGCTGTATCGCAACCCATATTTCTAAGACTGTCGATGACCCATTCGTCGATTTCGTCAACGAATTCTTTAAGATCGACATCGTCCTCCATTTCTGTCTCTTCTGTATTACGATAAACATCAATTTCATAACCAGTCAACTTACCAGCCAACTTGATGTTATAGCCGCCTTTACCGATAGCGAGACTTACCTGGTCATTTTCCATATATACCTCAGCGACCTTCTTGGCATCATCAATGATGATTGAAGAAATCTTAGCAGGACTCAACGCTCTTGTTATGAACAAGTCTGGTTTTGTTGTATAATTGATAACGTCGATGTTTTCGTTGCGGAGCTCTCTTACGATGCCATGTATACGGGAACCTTTCATACCAACACAAGCTCCGACTGGGTCGATGCGCTCGTCGTATGACTCAACTGCAATCTTTGCTCTTTGTCCTGGTTCTCTGACAATCTTGCGGATTGTAATCAAACCATCATAAACTTCAGGAACTTCCATCTCAAACAAACGTTGCAAAAAGATCTCCGATGTTCTTGACAATGTGATGACTGGAGAACCGTTTCTGTTTTCAACGCTCTTCACGATAGCTCTGATGTTATCACCTTTCTTATAATTGTCTGATGGAATCTGTTCAGCTTTTGGAAGAACCAATTCTATGCCGTCTTCATCAACGATAAGCATTTCCTTACGCCATACCTGATAAACTTCCGCTGTGATGATTTCGCCTACTTTATCCTTATATTTCAAAAAGATATTTTCTTTTTCAAATTCCATCACCTTAGTTTGGAGGTTCTGACGAATTGCCAAGATTTCTCTTCTTCCAAATTCCTTGACATCAACAACTTCCGAAACTTCTTCACCGACCTCAAAGTCTGGCTCAATCTTGATTGCGTCGGAATATGAAATCTCGCTGAGCGGATCTTCAACTTCCCCGTCTTCGACGATAGTACGATTGTGGTATATTTCAAGAACGCCCTTGTCGGTATTGACAACGATATTGAAATACTCATCGCTTCCGTATTTCTTTGCAAGCATAGCCTTGAACACATCCTGAATGATGTGCATCATTGCTTCGCGGTCAATATTCTTGAATTCTTTAAATTCAGAAAAGGTGTCGATTAAGTTTGATAATTCCATATAATTTTTACTTAAAAGTTAATGTATGGTTTAATTTCTTTAATATCTTTGAAAAACAACTCTGTCGTCTCCGAATAGACAATCTTCTTCAGTCTGCCTAACCTTTTAATTGTCGCCTCTTGAACATCGAGTTTTTCATCATTGAACGACAACAATTTATATGTCTTCTTGATGCCTTCGTTGTTTAAAATATCAAGTTCTTTCTCGATGTATTTGTTCAGCTGACGATTTTTCAACAAAGGATAATCAATTCCTGCCGACGAGACGCTGAGTTCATAATCTTCAATTTCTCTGTCTAAATGACTTTCAATATATCTGCTCAACTCCACGCAGTGGTCTATCGTTACGGAAGTGTCTGAATCGATGTAAACGAAAATGACATTGCTTTTCGAAACCGTGATGTCAACTACAAAACGGTCTGTGTTTTCCAACGATTCATTTGCTAATTGTGTTACTTGTTCCTTTGTTATCATAATTTTTGACAATAAAAAAACCTGTTACATTCCGTAGCAGGTCTTCAATCTATAATTTTGTTGTCGAACAAGGATTCGAACCTTGACAGGCAGAACCAAAATCTGCAGTGCTACCATTACACCATTCGACAATCATTATTTCGTATCTTGAATGTGAGTGCAAAATTACATCTTTTTTTGATACACGCAACAAAAAAGAAATATTTTTTTTCATTTTTTTTACACCTTAATTAATAGCACTTTACTTCTCTCCCATTTTTGACACAAATCCTACTATTTTGTTAAAAAAATGACGTAAAAAACACAGAAAAACGTACAAATATTATTAAAATCTACAATCACTTTTCATTGAGATAATTTTTCATACATCACAGACGTTTTAATACAAAAAAAATATGAATTATGCTTTTTGCATTATGAATTAAATTTTATCTTTGCAAATTGTATTAATATTATCTTGATAATAATAATTAAATAAATATATTGATGAATTTCAAAAAGTTAAACAACATTGTGGCTTGGTCGGTGTTTTTTGTCGCGACCATAGTCTATTTCCTTACATTGGAATCGACCGTCAGTTGGTGGGACTGCGGCGAATACATTTCAACCGCCTATAAACTACAAGTCGGACACCCGCCAGGAGCGCCTTTATTCCAAATGATAGGCAGATTCTTCTCACTCTTTGCCTTCGGCGATGTCACAAAAGTGGCTCTTATGATAAACGCAATGTCAGCGTTGTGCAGTAGTTTCACGATTTTATTCCTTTATTGGACAATCACTCTTCTTTCCAGAAAAATATGGATGAAAGAAGGCGACGACGCTCCTCTGTCAAACAAAATTGCCGTCATCGCAACTGGTGTTGTAGGTGCTTTAGCATACACATTTTCAGACTCTTTCTGGTTTAACGCTGTTGAAGGCGAAGTTTATGCGATGTCGTCACTCTTCTCGGCTATAACATTCTGGGCAATACTGAAATGGGAACAGGTCGCCGATAAACCTAACAATTACCGCTGGTTTATTTTGATAGCCTACCTCATCGGTCTGTCAATCGGCGTTCACCTCTTGAATCTTTTGTGTATCCCTGCTGTGGTTTACGTGGTTTATTTCAAAAAATATAAGAAAGTGACTTTCAAAGGTTTCATCCTTGCAGGTATCATTTCTGTCGCACTTGTCGGTTTCATACAAGTGATATTAGTTCCGGCAGTCGTTTCTCTCTGCGGCAAGTTCGAGCTTTTCTTCGTAAACTCTCTCGGCGCGCCGTTCAACCTCGGAACAGTGGTTTATTTCATACTTCTGATAGCATTAATCGTACTCGGAATCTACTTCACAAATAAACATAAGAAAGTCATTCTCAACACAGCTATACTTTCATTCATGTTCATTTTGATAGGTTACTCTTCGTTCTTCATGCTAGTAATTCGCGCTAACGCCAATACTCCTATCAATGAAAACGAGCCAAGCGAAGCTGTTTCGATGCTTTCTTATCTCAAACGCGAGCAATACGGCAGCTGGCCTCTCGTCTATGGGCCTTACTATATGGCAAAACCTTACGATGCTGGCAACAGCAGCCCTGTCTATGTGAGAGATGAAGAAAAAGGCAAATATGTGATCACCGACAAAAGAGAAGGCACCGACCCTATTTATGACGACAATGTGATGACAATCTTCCCACGTATGTGGAACGGAACAAAACCTTCTTATATCAGCACGTATAATCAATATATCGACAAATCGAAGATGGTTCCTGTAACGATGAAAAAAGCCGACGGGACTTCAGAGACAGTGCTTCGTCCTACATTCATGCAGAATCTCAAATTCTTTATTGGTTATCAATGCAATCACATGTATTGGCGTTATTTCATGTGGAATTTCGCAGGACGTCAGAACGACATACAAGGTCATGGCGAGTTGGAAAACGGCAACTGGATTAGCGGCATCGATTTCATCGACAACGCTCGACTTGGCAATCAAGATAATCTGCCTAAGTCGATGACAAACTCTGGACGTACGGAATTCTATTTCTTGCCATTGATTTTAGGTTTGATTGGTCTTTTCTACCATCTGAAAAAAGACATCAACAACTCATGGATTGTGTTCCTGTTGTTCTTTATGACAGGTCTTGCCATCGTTATCTATTTGAACCAAACACCATATCAGCCTCGTGAACGCGATTATGCATACGCAGGTTCTTTCTACGCATTCTGCATCTGGATCGGAATTGGCGTACTTGCAATAGTTGAACTACTCAATAAGATTTTCAAGAACAAGATGGCAGCTGCCACTGTCGCTTTCATCTTATGTCTCTCTGTACCAACTGTTATGGCAGCTTCTGGATGGGAAGGTCACAATCGTTCCAATAAGACTTCAGCACTCGACTGGGGCAAGAATTATCTGAAGAATCTTCCTGACAACGCAGTCATTTTCACTCGCGGAGATAACGATACCTTCCCATTATGGTACGTACAAGAAGTTGAAGGTTATCGTACCGATGTTCGCGTCTGCAACTATATGCTTTCTTCTGGTTATTGGTATGTTCATCAGATGGGTCGCAAACAATATGAATCAGAACGACTTCCATTGACATTGACTCCTGATCAATATGACAACGGTGTCAACGAGCCTATCTTTATTCAGGAAGTATTTGAAGGTCCGGTTGAATTGAAAGATGCTATCGAATTCGTCAAGAGCGACAATATAAGAACTAAGGTTGCCCTGATGTCAGGCGATAAAGTTAATTACCTTCCAGCAAGAAATCTCAAACTTACAGTCGATAAAGAAGCTGTCGTTCGCAATGGCATAGTTCCGGAAAGCATGAAAGATCAAATTGTTGACGAGATAGTATGGAGAATACCCGACAACGTCAATTATCTTTACAAGAACGATTTGATGCTTCTCGACTTCATGGCAAGCAACGATTGGACACGTGCTGTTTATTTCACAAGTTTGAGCGACATCAAGAATGTTTTGGGAATTGACAAATACTTACACCAAGAAGGTCTCGCTCACAGATTCATACCTGTTTTAGCATCTGATTATCATCAAGATGCAGGTGGAGTTCATATTGAAGGATCATACGAATTACTTATGTCGGACGACATCCGTTGGGGTAATTTAAATCAGCCAGATGTCGCTGTTGACCCAGAAAGTCGTCGTAACTTATTATTTGTAAAACAAGCATATATGCGTCTCGCACAAGCACTTGTCAATCGTAACCAAAATGACTCAGCAATAGCAGTTCTCGACAAATGCCAAGAGTTCTTCCCTAACGAGAAAATTCCTTACGACTTGTATATGCTGGCATATCCAGAAATTTATTATCAAGCTGGAGCAATAGAAAAAGGCGACGAACTTATCAACAAGATAATCGACAATTGTTTGGACGACTTGCGTTATTACGAAAGTTTAGACACCAAATTCATCTCATATTATGGAGAGAACATCCGTGAAAATCTTGCCATGATAAACGAAATGAGCAATGTTGCGGCAAGAGCCAAACGCACCGAACTCAAGATGCAGTTAGACAATATGCTCAACCAAGAATTTGAGAAATTCTATATGCACTTTGAGTGACAAGAAACGGATTTGAAAGTCGAAAGATTAAGAGGGCTCTTAGAAATAAGAGCTCTTTTTTTAAAAAAAAGACAACGGATAGGTAGCAATTCTACCTTCGCAAACATACATATATGGCAACTTTCACAGAAGTTAGGATTATGGATGTTTGACGCAAAACCGAACTCAACATTTAACATTATTTCCCTCCATTCTGCCATTATTACGCTTTTTCTATGTATCTTTGACAGATTGAATACAACGTTTCCGATGTTCAATAAAGATAACAATGTGTTGTGAATCGCTTTAAATTATGTATCTTTGACAGATTGAATACAACACGCTCTTTATTGTTATCCCACCAATCATAGTTGTGAATCGCTTTAAATTATGTATCTTTGACAGATTGAATACAACAAACAAGTCCCTGCGTTGCTTCTCCTACTGGTTGTGAATCGCTTTAAATTATGTATCTTTGACAGATTGAATACAACATTTGGATCTATGAATATAAATATGATATGTTGTGAATCGCTTTAAATTATGTATCTTTGACAGATTGAATACAACCAATGCCTTTTCTAACAGCTTGCTCAGATGGTTGTGAATCGCTTTAAATTATGTATCTTTGACAGATTGAATACAACTAACACATTGCTACATAACATTGTCGTGGTGTTGTGAATCGCTTTAAATTATGTATCTTTGACAGATTGAATACAACCTATTGAGTATTTTAAATAAAGGTGCGTCTGTTGTGAATCGCTTTAAATTATGTATCTTTGACAGATTGAATACAACTTATTACCGTAAATCCTGCATTTAATACTTGTTGTGAATCGCTTTAAATTATGTATCTTTGACAGATTGAATACAACTTTATAGATGAGACTAATGAAGAGAATAGGGTTGTGAATCGCTTTAAATTATGTATCTTTGACAGATTGAATACAACTTGCAAGGGGCTGAAGCTGTATCTTTCCATGTTGTGAATCGCTTTAAATTATGTATCTTTGACAGATTGAATACAACGTTGTCGTTTTTACGTTTTGCGAGGTAATGTTGTGAATCGCTTTAAATTATGTATCTTTGACAGATTGAATACAACGCGACAGAGACAGCTTTTTAAGCAACGGCAGTTGTGAATCGCTTTAAATTATGTATCTTTGACAGATTGAATACAACAATATATTTAGTAAAATATTATATATCATAGTTGTGAATCGCTTTAAATTATGTATCTTTGACAGATTGAATACAACTATGATGTTGAAAAACTCCCATTTTAGGCACCATCCATAATTTTGTGTAAATGAAAATTACAGGGTTGAAAAAGGACTCTGTAATTTTTTTATTAATAAATTTGCAACACACAAAAATTATGAAGAAAGAAAATCACAACGCAGTACCAGACTCTGTATTGACAAA
>JAZNSO010000068.1:0-20760 GCA_045591245.1 Bacteroidales bacterium | reverse complement strand
ATTGAACAATCTCCAAGGCTGACGGCTGACAGCTGAAGACTGACAGCTATCAAAAAACATCACCGCAGCTTTAACTTCCTCAAAATTATATTGCGGGAGATAGTTTTTATATAAAGAGTCGGCGAGACGGATTTGGTTCTCGTAATATAAAATCTGAGAAACTGAGAAACTTAAAACCTGAGAATCTTTTTGAATCTGAGAATCTTTTTGAATCTGAGAATCTGAGAAATTGAAAACCTGAGAATCTTTTTGAACCTTTTCAGATTTTGAGGTTTTCAGATTTTCAGTTTCTAAAAAAGTTGTCTGTTGACTGAGCAAAGCGAATAATATGTAAAACAGGAGTATTCTCATAGTCTCGCAAAGATAGCAAAAAACAGCTTCCTTTGAACAACGATTTTCATCAACTCTCCTTCGTACCCAGCTCGCACCAAGTTCGTGTCAAGTTCGAGTGTAATTTTAAAAAAATCTTTCGTCCTTTGCCATTAGTCTTTTATCATTTTTTATTAAATTTGCGTTTTAATATTATTCACAGTGGCAGATATTCTACAAGGTTTAAATAGCCCTCAAAAAGAAGCGGTTACTACCGTCGAGGGTCCGGTGATGGTTATAGCAGGCGCAGGTTCGGGAAAGACAAAAGCTCTCACCCATCGTATCGCTTATATGATACAAGAAGGCATCAACCCTTTTTCTATCATGGCTCTTACTTTTACTAACAAGGCAGCAAAAGAGATGAAAGACCGTATAATGAAACTCGTCGACCCTCACGCTGCACGTAACGTCTGGATGGGAACATTCCACTCCATCTTCGCCCGCATCCTCAGAATAGAAGCCCAACATCTCGGCTTCACCCCTGATTTCACAATTTACGATACCGACGACTCAAAACAGCTCATCAATGCGATATTGAAAGAACGCGAGTTAGACACTAAGGCTTATCCGGCAAAATATATCCTTAATCGCATTTCAATGGCGAAGTCGGCTCTTTATACACCAGAAGATTATTGCAATAATTTCGAGATACAACAACAAGATTTAAGAGCCAACAAGCCTTTGGTAGGAGAAATATTCAAGTCATATAATAATAGGTTGCAACGTGCCAACGCGATGGACTTCGACGACATATTATTTTATACTAATGTGTTGTTGCGCGATTTCCCTGAGATACTTTACAAATATCAGCAGCGTTTTGAATATATCCTCGTTGATGAGTATCAAGATACGAACTACGCACAATATCTTATCATAAGAAGAATTGCTGCCATGAGAGAAAACATCTGCGTTGTCGGCGACGACGCTCAGAGTATCTACGGATTCCGCGGCGCGAACATACAAAACATCCTTAACTTCAAAAACGATTATCCGGAACAACGTCTCATTCGCCTCGAACAAAATTACCGTTCAACGAAGACTATAGTCAATGCAGCGAACAGCGTCATCGACCATAATAAGGATCAGATAAAGAAAAAAGTCTGGTCTGATAAAGAAGAAGGCGAACTGATAACCGTATTACGTGCAACATCCGACAATGAAGAAGGAACTCTCGTAGCAAATTCCATCTTTGGATACAAAATGTCGCGTCAGCTCAACAACAAAGACTTCGCTATTTTATACAGAACCAACTCGCAATCTCGTTCGATAGAAGAGGCACTTCGCAAGCAAGACATACGTTACAGAATCTACGGCGGACTTTCTTTCTACGACCGTAAAGAAGTGAAAGACCTCCTTGCCTACTTCCGCGTTGTGATAAATCCGCACGATGAGCAGGCATTGTTACGTATCATAAATTATCCAGCAAGAGGAATCGGAAAGACCACAATAGAACGTCTGATGGTCGTGGCCGACGAACGTCAGAAAGGAATTTGGGACGTCATTTCTTCAGAAGAAGAGCCGATGCCTAAAGACTTCAATAGCGGAACTGTAAACAAACTACGCAATTTCGCCACCATGATAAAGAGTTTCCAGACTCTTCTCAACAAGCAGAACGCAATAGAACTCGCAAAACATATATGCAATACAGTCGGTATAATAAAAGACCTGAAAGAAGACGACACTCCTGAAGGATTAGCTCGAGTACAAAACATCGAAGAGCTTCTCAATGCAATCATGGAATTCTCCGACAAACAGGTGGATGAAGTAACTGGCGAACAGAATGAAGTCACATTAAACAAATTCATGGAAGACGTCGCGCTTCTTACCGACCAAGACAAAAAAGACGACGAAGACGATGATTATGTCACATTGATGACGATTCACAGCGCGAAAGGTCTGGAATTCCCATACGTCTATATCGTAGGTCTCGAAGAAAACCTTTTTCCAGGAATACAATCTTTAAGCACACGCGAAGATTTAGAGGAAGAAAGACGATTATTCTACGTAGCATTGACGCGCGCCGAGACAAAACTGGTACTCAGTCACGCCGAAAGTCGCTATCGTTGGGGAAATTTAACATTAAGCGAGCCGTCGCGTTTCATCGAGGAGATTGACCAGTCTTTGATTGAAAAAACGAGGAAAGCGTCATTCAGAGGAACGTCGAGTTTCAATGAAGGAATCAACTTCAGCAATCCATTCTCAAAAAGTTTCCAGACGACAAGAGAATTTCAGAAGAAAACAACGCAATCAGATACACCTTATATTAATAAGGGCGCACAGAAGACAGAAAGCAGCGAGAAATTTAACAGTTCCGACTTCAATCCAGCTTCACCTGATGAGATAGTCGAAGGCATGATTGTACTTCACCAGAAATTCGGACAAGGCACAGTGATGAAAGTAGAGGGCATCGGTCCGAATAAAAAAGCGACAGTTCTTTTCGACGAGTGCGGAAGTAAACAATTAATGCTTAAATTTGCAAAATTGAATATTTTAAAATAAAAACAATTATCTACATAGAACGTTACTAAAATAACAACACAAAACTAATGGACAAAGAAGGATTAAAATACAACACAGAAAGAGATCAATTGATAATATCGGAGTACGGACGCAACATTCAGATAATGATAAAGCATCTTTTAGAGATAGAAGACAGAAAAAAAAGAACCGAAGCGGCTCATTTCATTGTCAATGTTATGGCGCAGATGAATCCACAAGTCAAGGAATCAAACGACTATATTCACAAATTGTGGGATCATCTTTATATAATTTCAGATTATCAATTAGATGTTGACGGACCATTTGATCCACCTCAAAAAGACGTTATAGTAGCAAAGCCAGAACATGTCTGTTATCAGAAGAACAATATCAAGCACGGACATTATGGCCATTACACCAAGGAATTGTTAAAAGAAATCGAGAAAATCGAAGAAGGTCCAAAAAGAGACGCGCTTCTTCTGGCGATGGCAAATCAAATGAAGAGAGACTATCTCAACTGGAATCGTGAGACCGTGAACGACTTGCTGATTCTTGACGACTTGTACAAATTATCTGACGAGAAGTTCGTCATGCCTATAGACACGAAACTTATTCCAACAAATGAAATCTTGAACAAGACACCTGCAGTACAAGTGCAGCAGAATTCAAAGAAGAAAAAAGCAAAAAAACAACCAGCAAAAAAACAACCGAATCCTAACAGACCGAATAAGAAATAACTTTAAAGTTGAAAATTGAAAGTTATGATTGGAATTATTATGAAAAACGAATAAGATTCAAATAATACTTTCATCTTATAAATACGCAAATGATAAAGAAATGGGGAAATTTAAGATAGTTGGCGGAAAAAAACTTAGAGGTAGCATTACTCCGCAAGGTGCCAAAAATGAAGCAATGCAAATCATCAGTGCTTGTCTTCTCACCGAGGAGCAAGTCACGATTAGCAATCTTCCGAACATATCAGATATCAACAACCTTTTAGACCTGATGAAAGAGATGGGCGTTTTTGTTGACAGAGTTTCGGAAAACGAAGTAAAACTTCAAGCCAAGGAAATAGATTTCTCATATTTCAACACACAGACATTTCATGAAAAATCCACTCGTCTCAGAGGCAGCGTCTTGATTTTAGGACCAATGCTAGCTCGTTTCGGAAAAGGTTTCTTGCCAAAACCTGGTGGCGACAAAATAGGGCGACGCCGTCTCGACACTCATATCATTGGTTTACAGAAACTCGGCGCGACATTCGAAAACGATTCCTATTGTCAAACAGCAACTGCGCCAAAAGACGGACTCAATGGCACATACATGCTTCTCGACGAGGCATCGGTGACAGGCACCGCCAACATCATTATGGCAGCTGTCATGGCAAAAGGTGAAACCACAATCTTCAACGCTGCCTGTGAACCATATATCGTTCAACTTTGCAGAATGCTTGTCTCGATGGGAGCCAAAATCAGCGGTATAGGTTCCAACCTCCTCAAAATTGAAGGCGTTAGTCAACTGCGAGGAACCACACACCGTTTGTTAGCCGATATGATTGAAGTCGGCAGTTTCATCGGCATGGCAGCCATGACAGGTTCAGAACTTACGATTAAAAACGCAGGAGTCAAAGACTTAGGCATTATTCCAGATACATTCCGCAGACTTGGCATCAAGATGGAATTTATCGGCGATGACATATATATTCCGCAACAAGATCATTATGAGGTAGAATCTTTCATGGACGGAAGTATTCTGACGATAGCAGACGCACCGTGGCCAGGATTCACTCCCGACTTGATAAGTATCGTGTTAGTTGTTGCAACACAAGCAAAAGGGACAGTACTTATTCATCAGAAAATGTTCGAAAGCAGACTATTCTTCGTTGACAAACTCATCGATATGGGAGCTCAGATAATTTTGTGCGACCCACACAGAGCAACGGTTGTCGGTCTTGACCGCACACAACAATTGCATGCAGTAAAAATGGCTTCGCCTGACATAAGAGCTGGTGTTGCACTACTCATAGCTGCGTTGTCGGCAAACGGCACAAGTATCATAGAAAATATCGAACAGATTGACAGAGGCTATCAAAACATCGACAAGCGTCTTTTCGATTTAGGCGTTGACATCGAGAGAATCAACGATTGACGACAGGTAAAGAAAATAGTCTAAAGTCAAATGTCTAAAGATGAGAGTCATTACTCTGCGTCTTAGAAATCTGCCATTTTGGCAAATTACATTCTTACAAAAAATGGCAAATTATTTGATAAGGCGGGAGCGAATCTTACTTTGTAGAAAAACAAAAAATCATATATCATGGAAGAAAAAATGGAAGAAGGCAAAGTTAACATCAATGAAAATCAAGAAGATGTTAATAACGCAAACGAAGTTCAGGCAGAAGAATCAAAAGGCAGAAGAAACAAGAGAAACAAAAACGAAAAACAGTTGGAAGAGTTAAAAGAAAAGAACGAAGAATTGAATGACAAGTACTTGCGTCTTTTCTCAGAATTTGACAACTATCGCAAACGTACTGCAAAAGAAAAGATTGAATTGTCAAAGACTGCCGCAGAAAGCATCATGGTTGATTTACTTCCTATTCTTGATGATTTTGAACGCGCGCTTCAGACGATGGAGAATAAAGAAACAGATGCCAATTACGAAGGAGTGTCATTGATTTACAACAAATTCAAACGTACACTCGAGCAAAAAGGACTTGAAGAAATAAATGCCAAGGACTCTGTTTTCAACACTGACGAACATGAAGCACTGACAAATGTTCCTGTCACTGACGAGTCACAGAAAGGCAAAGTTTTAGACGTTATTCAGAAAGGTTATAAACTCAACGGCAAAGTCATTCGATACGCTCGCGTCGTAGTCGGCGGTTGATTCTAAAAAGAAAAACAATGGAGAAAAGAGATTATTACGAAGTGCTGGAAGTTCCGAAAAACGCTACCAGCGAAGAGATAAAGAAGGCCTATCGCAAGATGGCAATAAAATATCATCCTGACAAGAATCCAGACAACAAGGAAGCCGAAGAGAAATTCAAGGAAGCTGCTGAGGCATACGAAGTTTTGAGCAATCCAGACAAGCGTTCCCGTTACGATCAGTTTGGGCATGCGGGTTTGCACGGACAGCAAGGATTCAGCGGCATGGACGACATTTTCAGTCATTTCGGCGATATTTTCGGTGACCTTTTCGGAGGAGGCGGTTTTGGTTTCAGCAGCGGTTTCGGCGGCGGACGTCAGGCACAACGGAATGTCAACAGAGGCAGCAACCTGCGTCTGAGAGTAAAACTCAATCTGAGTGAAATCAACGAAGGTGTTAAGAAAAAAGTCAAAGTAAACAAATACGTTCCTTGTCAACATTGCGGCGGAAGCGGAGCCAAAGACAACAGTTTCGAGACCTGCCCAACTTGTAACGGAAGAGGTCAGACGGTAAAGATTCAGAACTCCATCTTCGGACAGATGCAGACTGTCAGCACCTGTCCAAACTGCGGCGGCGAAGGTAAGATCATAAAGAACAAATGTCCAGAATGTCAAGGCAATGGCATTGTCAAAAGCGAAGAGATAATAGAACTCAACATTCCAGCAGGTGTCGCTGACGGAATGCAATTGTCGGTAAGAGGAAAAGGCAATGCTGGTGCAAGAAACGGCGTAGCCGGCGACCTCATCATACTTATCGAGGAAGAAAAAGACAAGAATCTTGAGCGTGACGGCGACAACCTCATCTACAATCTTTTCATCAGTTTTCCACAGGCAGCACTTGGAACTACAGTAGAAATTCCAATCATCGACGGAACGGCAGAAATAAAGATTCCAGCAGGTACACAAAGCGGCGAAGTCATAAAACTCAGAGGCAAAGGACTCCCTGAACTTAACGGATACGGAAAAGGCGACTTTCTCGTCAATGTAAATGTATGGACACCGAAAAAACTAAACAAAGAAGAAGAGAAAATAATGAAGACACTTCTGGAAAGCGAAAACATGAATCCTTCTTCCGACAACGACAAAAACCCATTTAAGAAATTTAAGAAATTCTTTAGTTAGAAATATACGCTACAAGGTGTGAGTTATGAGTCTCATCTCGAAACTCATAACTCACATATCATAACCAAAACAATAAATCATGCAAAGTTTCATAGAAATTAACAACGTCAGCAAGACGTATGGCAATTACAAGGCACTCAACAACATAAGCATCAAGGTTCCGCAGCAAAGCATTTACGGACTTCTCGGCCCAAACGGTGCAGGAAAAACGACCCTAATAAGAATGCTTAACCAAATAACAGCACCCGACGAAGGTTCTATCATTTTCAACGGAGAAAAACTAAACCGAAACCACGTATCCAACATAGGTTATCTGCCAGAAGAAAGAGGACTTTACAAGAGTATGAAAGTCAGCGAACAAGCCATATACTTGGCACAACTTAAAGGTCTCAGTCAAAAGGAAGCAGAGAAAAGGCTAAAACATTGGTTTGCCAAATTCGAGATAATGAACTGGTGGGACAAAAAAGTCGAGGAATTAAGTAAAGGAATGCAGCAGAAAATACAGTTTATAGTGACTGTGATTCATAATCCGCAGCTGCTTATCTTCGACGAGCCTTTCTCCGGATTTGACCCTATCAATGTAAATATTCTGAAAAAAGAAATCCTTGAATTGAGAGACAAAGGAGCAACTATCATCTTCTCCACGCATAACATGGCATCAGTTGAAGAACTTTGCGACAATATAATGCTAATCAACAAAGGTGAAAAAATTTTAGAAGGTGAAGTATATAAGATAAAGCAACAATTCAAAAATTACAGTTACGAAATCTGCATAAAACTAAACGACACTTTAAAATTACCTGATGAGTTCGAACTATTATCAGAAAAAACCGACAAAAACGACGAGACTACTATAATTGTAAGTTCTAAGGAAAACATAAGTTCCAATATTCTGATAAATAATCTTGCGCAACAAGGAACTGTAATCTCATATCGAGAAATACTTCCTTCGATAAATGAAATTTTCATAAAACAAATAGAAGACAGAAACAATAAAAATCCTCAAAAATAAGATTATGAACAAATTAGGAGTTATTATAAAACGTGAGTATTTAACTCGTGTAAAAAAACGCAGTTTCATTATTTTAACTATACTCGGTCCTATATTTTTCGTACTGTTAGCATTAGTTCCATCCATTATAGCAAAAAATTCAGAAAAGATGGAAGACAGAAAGTCCATCGCTGTCCTTGATGAAACAGGATGGTACCATGAGAAATTCAAGAACAGCGACGCGAACACATTCGTATATCTAAGTGAAAACGAAAATGTCGATAGTCTAAAGAAATTCGTTTTAGAAGGAATTTATGATGCCGTGTTATACGTTCCAGGCACAAAACTAAACGTTCCTGTCAACGCACAGATCTATAGCAACAAACAAATGCCATTGTCTTTCTGCGATTATATTGAAAGCACGATGGAACAGGAAATAGAATATAAGAAATTAGTTGCATACGGCATTGACCCTGATGTAGTCAAGTCCGTAAAGACTAACGTCAATATATCTACAATTCGCATAGACTCAGAAAGTGAGGAGAAAAAGACATACGCTGAATTTGAGTTCGTCATTGGATTTATCCTTTCAATGCTGATTTTCATGGCAATCATATTATTTAGCAATCAAGTTTTGAGAGGCGTTATTGAAGAAAAGTCAAACAGAATAGTAGAAGTCATCATCAGTTCTGTAAAGCCAATAGAACTTATGATGGGTAAAGTAACTGGTATTGTTTTGGTTGGAATCACACAAATTATATTATGGATTGTATTGACAATCATCATTTATTTTGTCACGAGCAGCGTCATATTGGGACCTGAAATAATTTCTCCTTCAGGAACAGTAATGACTGAACAGATAAGTCAGATTTCAGAAACGACTAACAGTCAGGAGATTATGCTTAAAGTCATTGAAATTGTACAATCAATTAACTTTGATGTTATTCTTGTGAGTTTCATTGTATATTTTATTTTAGGATATCTGCTCTACGCATCATTATATGCTGCGATTGGCGGCATGGTTGACAATGAAACCGACAGCAGCCAATTCATTTCGATAGTTTCCATTCCACTGATAATTGCATACGTTAGTGCAATAACAACTATAGACAATCCAAGTAATAGCATCGGGTTTTGGCTTTCTATGATACCATTTACCTCACCTATTTCTATGATGATAAGAATACCATCTGGCGTACCTTTCTGGCAAGTTGCAGTTTCTGTTGTTGCGTTAATTCTGACCTGCATATTAATTTTATGGATTGCTGCAAAGATTTACAGGACAGGCATCTTGATGTACGGCAAGAAACCAAGTTTCAAGGAAATATGGAAATGGCTTAGATATTAAGAGACAATATTTTAAGGTTAAAGGCAATGAGTTACATAACAAGAGATACAATATGCGCTATCGCGACTGCCTCAGGAACCGCAGCAATGGCGATAGTTAGAATGTCGGGCGAGAAAAGTCTGGAAATAGCATTGTCAAGATTTGTCAGAAAAGGAAAAGTTATGACATCAGAAAACATCACTCCAAACAAAATGTATTACGGAGAGTTTAAAGATTCTGACAACAAAACCATTGACGATGTGATGTTTACATTTTTCAAAGCACCACATTCTTATACTGGAGAGGACTCCGTTGAAATCGTTTGTCATGGATCGCCTTACATCCAAAATAAAATATTGGAAATTTTAATCAAATCGGGAGCACGTTTAGCCAAAGGCGGCGAATACAGCATGAGAGCTTTCATCAATAACAAGATGGATTTAACTCAGGCAGAAGCAGTTGCCGACCTTATCTCTTCTCAAACAGAAGCAGAACATCACATCGCGATGAATCAACTGAAAGGCGGATTCTCCAAAGAACTGCAAGTTCTGAGAGCCAAATTGCTCGATTTAACATCATTAATGGAGTTAGAATTAGATTTTTCGGAAGAAGACGTAGAATTCGCCGACAGAACAAAGCTGAACAATATTGTTGAAGAAGCATTAGCTCATATCAACAAACTTACTGATTCTTTTAGGCTTGGCAATACAATAAAGAAAGGAATTCCAGTTGCTATCGTAGGCGATACAAATGCTGGGAAAAGCACGCTGCTGAATGCGCTGGTCGGTGAAGAAAGAGCGATAGTATCGGACATTGCAGGAACAACGCGCGACACTATAGAAGAGACGATGAATATCAATGGAAAGATGTTCAGATTTATCGATACGGCAGGCATCAGAGAAACAGACGACACCATCGAGAAAATCGGCATTGAAAGAGCTTTCAAGAAGATTTCCGAAGCGGAAATAATCTTAGGAATTCTGGATTTAAACAAATCACAAGATGAATTCTTTAATTCCGCAAAACAAATAATTTCCATCGTCAACTTATTGAAGCAGAAACTCATATTGGTTTTCAACAAGATTGATTTAAACTCCGAAGCTAGTTATCTAAGCACACAAGACATCCTATACAGATTGGGAGAATGCATTGAGAATAATATCGATACAAATGGCGGCTATATGATTGACGATTATAGTTATAGTATTAGCGGTACAGATTGTTATGATATTAGAAATCTCATCAAATATAAATTCATATCTGCCAAAAACGAGAGTCACATTGAATCTCTGAAAAATGAAATCGAGATTCATGGAAGAGATATGGATTTTGGCGAAAACGAAGTATTAGTCACCAACTTACGTCATTATGAGGCACTCGTCAATGCATCAGAATCATTAGTTAAAGTCAAAGACGGAATGACATCAGGCATTTCTATTGAATTTATAGCACAAGACTTAAAATCGGTATTATATCATCTTGGAGAAATAACTGGAGAAATCAGCAGCACAGAAGTCCTTAACAACCTATTTGGCAGATTCTGCATCGGAAAATAAAATCAATATGAAAAAACTTAGTAAAAAGCAATTATCGGTTATCCAGCTCCGTTTATTATATTAACAAAGATTTAGATATATTGTAGACGATACCGGCAAAAAAATTATTAACCTACGTATATCAAATCGCTCACATGATTTATAAAGAATGTGATAAATATGAAGAAGCAAAATACTTTCTAAGACTGAAAAAAATCATAGAATTTTGGAGTTCTGGAACTTTGAAATTTTGTTTCTAAAGTTCCAGAATTTCAGTTTTCAAAAAAATTCTCAGTTTTTCAGTTTTTCCGTTTCTCAGTTTTTATAAAAAACACTTGTATCTGAAATAAAAAAATCGTATTTTTGCACCCCAAAAAATGTATTCTAACAAAAGAATTAAAAATTAAATAATTATAAAAAATAGATTTACAATGCAAAACAAAGGAGTTATCAAACTTTTAGCAGTGGTTTTGGCAGTATTCTCATTGTATCAATTGTCATTCTCATACGTGACAAGACGCGTCGAGAAAAAAGCAGCCGAATATGCTACAAGTACAGAGGCAGTGAAAATGGCAGAAGTCCTTGCCAAAGGTGATCAAAACGCTTACGATTACTTATTAGATTCGATTCAAGGTGCAAGAGAAACTTATTACTTAGACTCAATGAGCACCGTGAAAGTTTATCCGGTTTTCGGACAGACCTATCGTCAAGCAAAAGAAATGGAAATCAATTTAGGTCTCGACCTCAAAGGCGGTATGAACGTCATGATGGAAGTCTCAGTTCCAGACATCATCAATGTCCTCTCAGGTCACAGCACAGACCCAACATTCGTCGAAGCTTTGAGAATAGCTAACGAACAACATCTCAATTCACAAAGAGATTTCGTTGACTTGTTCGGCGACGCATTCCAACAATTAGATCCTAACGCCAAATTGGCTCCTATTTTCTTGTTCGAATTCAAAGACAAAGGCATCACAGTAAATTCAACAAATGCTGAAGTCTTGGAAGTTATCAAAGAAGAAACAAGCAGCGCTATCGACCGTTCATACCAGATTTTAAGAACCCGTATCGACCGTTTCGGCGTCGCTCAACCTAACATCCAGAAATTAGAGAACTCAGGTCGTATCCTTGTCGAGCTTCCTGGTATCAAAGACCCTAAACGTGTTCGTAAACTTTTACAAGGCACAGCACAACTCGAATTCTGGGAGACATACAACTTCACAGAATTATACAACTTCTTCGACGAAGCTAACAAACGTCTTGCTGAGATAAACAAAGCTAACGAAGGTTTAGAAGAAAAAGTAGAAGAAACAAAGAGCGAAGATGAACCAGCTCTCTTGGCTAACGACTCATTAAAAGCTCAAGAAGAAGCCATGGAAGAAATGAGAGCCAACTTCCCAATCTACAACTACTTAACACCTTCTTACTATCAAAACGAAATGGGTCAGACATATCCTGCACAAACAGCACGCGTTGGTATGGCTTTAGTAAAAGATACTGCTAACATCAACAGAATGCTCAAGCAAGTTAAGAACATCTTCCCACGTGACGTAAGATTCGCATGGTGCGTAAAACCAAACGTCAGCGCTGACGGAAGCCAAGAATATATCGACCTCGTTGCTTTGAAAACATCACGCGACAACAAAGCTGCTCTCGGCGGTGAAGTAATCGTTGACGCTCGTCAAGACTATGACCAAAACGGCCGCGTTGAAGTAACAATCCAAATGAACAGCGAAGGCGCTAAAGCATGGAAACGCCTCACAGGTGAAAACATCGGCAGACAAGTAGCTATCGTTCTCGACGACTACGTATATTCATATCCTGTAGTTAACGATGAAATCCCAAGCGGTCGTTCATCAATCTCTGGCGGCGACATGACAGTTGAAGAGGCACAAGACTTGGCAAACATCTTGAAAGCAGGTAAATTACCAGCTCCAGCAAGAATCCTCGAAGAAAACGTAGTAGGTCCTTCATTAGGTCAGGAAGCTATCAACTCAGGCCTCTGGTCATTCATCATCGCTTTCATCCTCGTCCTCATCTATATGATGTTCTTCTACAACAAAGCTGGTATCGCAGCTGACTTGTCATTGCTGGTCAACATATTCTTCATGTTCGGTGTATTGGCATCATTCGGTACAGTATTGACATTGCCTGGTATCGCCGGTATCGTCCTTACTCTCGGTATGGCTGTAGACTCCAACGTCATCATCTTCGAACGTATCAAAGAAGAGTTACGCGCAGGTAAAGGATTAAGAACAGCTATCGCCGACGGTTATAAAGCAGCTTATTCAGCTATCCTCGACGGTAACATCACAACATTCTTGACAGCATTCGTATTGTTCCAATTCGGTACAGGTCCTGTCCAAGGTTTCGCAACAACATTGATGATTGGTATCGCAACATCATTGTTCACATCAATCTTCATCTCACGTTTGGTATTCGAAGGCTGGTTGAAGAAAGACAAGAACATCAACTTCTCAAATAACGCAACACGTAACTTCTTAAAGAACACTTCATTCGACTTCATCAAATTCGGTAAGACAGCAGCTATCATCGCTGGCGTATTCATCGTAATCAGCGTAGGTTCTTTGGCAGTACGCGGTTTGAACCTCGGTATCGACTTCAAAGGTGGACGTAACTATGTAGTACGTTTCGATAAAGACGTAACAGTTAATGAAGTACGTAACGCTTTGGCTAACGTTAAAGAATTTGAAAACGTTCCTGAAGTAAAGACATACGGACCAAGCCGTCAAGTTAAGATAACAACAGATTATAAGATCAACGACAACCATCCTGAAATAGACCAAGAAATCCAAGGTCTTATCTACAACGCTCTTAAAGGTCTCTATGACACTGACATGACATACGAACAATTTACAACAGATTCAGACAAGAGCAACGTATTACTCGGTATCTTGAGCTCACAAAAAGTTGGTGCTACAGTGGCTGACGACGTAACACGTAAGGCTTTCATCGCTGTTATCGTATCTCTCGTAGTTATGTTCGTTTACATCGCTATCCGTTTCAGAAGATGGCAATATGGTTTGTCAAGTATCATCTGTTTGACACACGACACATTGTTAGTTATCGGTATGTATTCATTGTTCAACAATATATTACCATTCACAATGGAAGTTAACCAATCATTCATCGCTGCTGTTTTGACCATCATCGGTTATTCTATCAACAACACAGTGGTTATCTTCGACCGTGTACGTGAAAACGTTACATTATTCCCTAAGAAAGGTTGGAAAGAACGTTTCAACAGTGCAAACAACAGCACATTGTTACGTACAATCAACACATCAGGTACCACAATCGTTGTATTGTTAGCAATCTTCATCTTCGGTGGTGAGACAATCCGCGGATTCGTATTCGCATTGTTAGTCGGTATGATAGCTGGTACATTCTCATCATTGTTCATCGCATCACCTTTGGCATACGCTTTATTCAAAGGTAAAAAATACGATGAAGAATTAGAACAAGTAGCTGATAAGAAAAGAAAATAATAGAAGACTAAAGTCAAAAAGGATAGAAGAGCTCTTAGAAATAGGAGCTCTTTTTTTGTTGACAACGGACAACAGTCAACAGACTTTGTGCACATTCAACGTAGGATTATCTTAATAACTTGATGACTCAAAGACGAGATGCATTAATTACATATTGTTTATTTTTCATAGGAGTAATTAGTACGTCTCTACTTATGTCACTTAGTACCTCTACCCATCTACGACAAAAGCATTCTCGGTTTTTCAGTTTTTCAACCTTTAAGATTTAGAAAAATCTTTCGTCATTAGTCTTTTGACAATAATGATTTTTTTTATACTTTTGTAGAAATAATTACGTTACCCTTACAAAAGGTTTTTATATGTTGAAGAAATTATTTCTATTATTCATAATCACTATCATTGGCATAGCGCAACCAGCTAATGCTCAGAAACGTAACTCCACAAAGAATGCCGACATCGCTTTTGAAAGAAAGCAGTATAATGTTGCAATTGACCGCTACAAGAAAGCATATAAGAAAACGGGCAAGAAAAAATACGAGGAAGAACGCACTTATATCACTCATCAACTTGCTGAATGTTACAGATTGACAGAAGCGACGAAGCTGGCAGAATCGCAATACAAAAGATTGCTGCGTACTGAATACCCTAAAAACAATCCTATAGTTTATCTCAACTACGCCAATGTCTTAAAAAGAAACAAGAAATACGAAGAAGCTATTCAGTATTACACTATTTATAACGAACTCGTTCCAGATGACCCAAGAGGTTTTCATGCTTTGGAGGATGTCCAGTATATAGAAGAATGGATTGAATATCCTTCCAAATATGAAGTCACTCGTCTTAAAGAACTCAATTCCAAGGCAGCGGAATTTGGCGTTTCTTGGATTTCAAACAATTACAATGAAGTAATATTTTCATCAACAAGAGAAGGCGGTGTCTCAAAAGAAAAGAATTCCATCACAGGGCAACATTTCCCTGATTTCTACACCGCACGTCAAAACAAACAGGGCAAATGGGAAGAACCTCAATTGATTGACGAAGACATCTTAAACTCCGAAGGTAGCGAAGGCACAGCTTTTATGAACAAGAACTTCTCTACTTTATATTTCACTAAATGCCCCAACCACAAAAAAAGAACATCGGGATGCCAGATAATGAAATCGTCACGCTCTGGAAGTTCATTCAGCGACCCTGTCGTCGTTGAAATCAAAACCATCGACAGTCTGGATGTTGTTGGTCATCCGACATTATCAAGCGACGAACTAACATTGATATTCGCTTCCGAAAGAAGAAATGGTGTTGGCGGCAAAGACTTATGGATTTCTGAAAGAGAAAGCACATCGGAAGAATTCGGCAGACCAAGAAACTTAGGCATCACCATCAATACGGAAAGCGATGAGATGTATCCGTATCTCAGAAACGACAGCACACTTTATTTCGCTTCTGACGGTCACGGCGGAATGGGAGGCTTAGACATTTTCGTCAGCACAATAGATTCTCTCGGACAATGGACGACACCGGTAAATCTTAAATCGCCAATAAATTCCATCGGCAACGATTACGGAATTTCATTCCATCCTACAGAAGAACGTGGTTTTTTCATCAGCAACAGAGAAACAAGAAACGGTCTCGATGACGACATATATTATTTTATAGAACCTCCTGTACTATTTACCTTGGGCGGAACTATAAAAAATACTAACAGTCTTCAGTTTGTAGAAGGAGCGACAGTGAAAATTGAAGGATCAGACGGTTCTACATATTCTACAAACAGCAGTGAGAAAGGTGCGTTTTTGTTTACTAATTCACAGATTAAATTGAACACGACTTATATCCTTACCATTGATAAGAAGAATTATTTCACATTAACTGACACGATAAGCACGGAAGGTCTCGAATTCAGCAGAGATTTCAACGAAGAATATCAGATTGGCGTGATTCCAGACTCTCCAATTGTCCTTCCTGACATTCTGTATGAATTATCAAAATGGGAATTACGTCCTCAGTTTGAAGATTCTTTGAGAGGACTTATCGAGATGCTGCAAGTCAATCCTAATATCACCATCGAATTAGGATCACACACCGACAGCCGCGACACTCACGAAAAGAACGATCTTTTGTCGCAGAAACGTGCGCAATCTGTTTGCGATTATTTAGTTATCAGAGGTATCGACCCATTCCGATTGACAGCAAAAGGATACGGAGAAAGAGTTCCAAGAACATTACATAAAGATTATGTACATAACGGTTTTACCTTCAAAGCAGGAACGACATTAACCGAAGATTACATCAAAGGTCTTGCAAACGATGACCTTAGAGAATATGCTCACCAGTTGAATCGTAGGTCGGAATTTAGAGTTATCAGCAAGGACTATATTCCTAGAGAATTTATCAGTGACGACCAAATGGCTGTTGTCAACATGAAACATCAGGACAATGCAGTTGATTTTGCATTAGACAAACTAGGCAACCTGACATTCAACGCCATTATCAATGCATATACAGAAACACTAACATACGATCAGAATCAGGTTTTCAGTGTCTCGCAAAGAAAAGTGATGGAACTGCTGAATGACGGCATCATCGGAAAAGACGATTTTGTTGGCGACCACATCGACAAGATTATCACTGTAGGATCCGTAGCTAACAACGCAGAATTCATTCTCAAAGAGATATGGATTGCCAATCGTTCTGTGAAGAATGTAAAAGTAAAGGTGAATAACAAATTGAAATCAGACTGGATTATTGGAGAAAAGACGCTCAAGGAATTTGGAGAATTTTTCTTTGATACAGAAAGTAAGAAACTCATTTTTAAATAAAGAAAAGCAATGTCAGTAGAAAAGCGTTATCAACTACGTGGCGTGTCGGCAGAAAAGGAAGACATCCACAATGCTATCAAAAATTTAGACAAAGGATTGTATCCTAATGCATTTTGTAAGATAATTCCCGATGTATTAGGCGGCGACAATGAATTTTGTAACATCATGCATGCCGATGGCGCGGGTACAAAATCGTCATTAGCATATCTTTATTGGAAAGAAACAGGCGACTTATCGGTATGGGCAGGCATAGCACAAGATGCCATCGTTATGAACACAGACGACCTTTTGTGCATCGGAGCAACCGACAATATGTTGCTTTCATCTACAATAGGACGTAATAAGAACCTCATTCCAGGCGAAGTGATTTCCGCTATCATCAACGGAACAGAAGAGTTTCTCGCTAAACTGCGTTCTCTCGGATGCGGCATCTACCTCACTGGCGGCGAGACAGCCGACGTCGGCGACTTGGTAAGAACTGTAATCGTTGATAGTACAGTGACAGCTCGTATGAGAAGAGACGAAGTCATTGAAAACAACATAAAAGCAGGTGATGTCATCGTAGGTTTCTCATCATCAGGACAAGCTACATACGAAGACAGATATAACGGCGGTATGGGCAGCAACGGTCTCACTTCAGCGCGTCACGACGTCTTGAATCATTATCTCGCAGAGAAATACGAAGAAAGCTACGACCATTCTATACCAGAAGATCTCATCTACTCTGGTCCTCACAAACTGACAGAAGCCACTGAAGTAGAAGGCGTTGACGTAGGTAAGATGATACTCTCCCCTACCCGCACCTATCTTCCAATGATGGTACCTATCTTGAATAACTTCAGAAAACAGATAAACGGAGTCATACATTGCAGCGGCGGTGCTCAGACCAAAGTACTTCACTTCACAAAAGACTTGCATATCGTTAAGGACAATATGTTCAAACTTCCTCCACTCTTCAGAATGATTCAAGAATCGTCGGGAACAGACTGGAAAGAAATGTATAAGGTCTTTAACATGGGACACCGTCTCGAGATTTATACCAACGAGAAAGCAGCCGAAGAGATGATTCAGATTGCCAAGGCATTCAATATCGAAGCTCAGATTATCGGTCACGTCGAGGCATCAGAAAAGAAACAACTTACCATCAAGAGTGAGTTCGGAACTTTCGAATATTAATAAAAATTAACCTACCAAAGATGGAAATCATTGATAAGTTAGAAGCTATTAAAGAAAAATGGGAAGCACTCGGCGAACAGCTCAACGACCCTGAAATCATAGGCGACATGAAACGCTTCGTCAAGGTCAACAAGGACTACAAGGACTTGGAACCTATCGTCGTGGCTTTTAAGGAATATAAAAATCTTTTATCCAATATTGAAGAAGCTCGCGAGATCTTGAAAAACGAGAAAGACGAAGATATGCGCGAGATGGCACAAGAAGAATTAACGACATCAGAACAACGATGTGAGACACTCGTAGAAGACATCCGTCTCATGCTCATCCCTAAGGATCCTACCGACGACAAGAACGCCGTCATGGAAATACGTGCAGGTACAGGCGGCGACGAAGCATCAATCTTCGCAGGCGACCTCTACAGAATGTATATAAGATATTGCGAGACAAAAGGCTGGAAGATAGAACTCGTCGAGATGAACGAAGGTACAGCCGGCGGCTTCAAGGAAATAGTATTTAACGTCATCGGCGACGGAGCTTACGGTTTGCTGAAATTCGAATCGGGAGTGCATCGCGTTCAGCGCGTACCTAAGACTGAGACTCAAGGCAGAATACATACCTCGGCAGCGTCTGTCGTAGTTCTTCCAGAAGCAGAAGAATTCGATGTCGAACTCAACGAGAAAGACATCCGTAAAGAGACATTCTGCGCATCAGGACCTGGCGGACAATCTGTTAACACAACATATTCAGCAGTGCGTCTCACCCATATACCCAGTGGCATCGTGGTTTCTTGTCAGGATGAGAAGTCACAGATCAAGAACTTGGCAACAGCGATGAAAGTGTTGAGAACTCGTCTCTACGAAAGAGAATACAACAAATACTTGGAAAGCATAGCCTCGCAAAGAAAGACAATGGTATCGACAGGCGACCGCTCAGCCAAGATCAGAACATACAACTATCCTCAAGGTCGCGTCACCGACCATCGTATCAACTTGACGATCTATAATCTGCAAGCTATTGTAGATGGCGATATCAACGAGATAATTGAAAAACTGCAGATGGCTGAAAATGCGGAACGACTTAAGGAAAATTGATAATTGAAAGTTGAAAATTGAAAGTTGAAAGTTGAAAATTTTAAATTGGTTTAAGGTTTAATGCTTAAGGTTTCAGGTTAGATTTAGATAAACTATAAAACTTCTGACTCTCAACTTTAAAACTACTCTAAACTATAAACCTTAAACTCTAAACTAAAAATAATAGTCATGAACAAAAAACAATTAGTAGAACAAATCTTTGCAAAGAAATCATTCCTTTGCGTCGGGTTAGACACCGACATCAACAAGATTCCACAACATCTCTTGGAATGTGAAGATCCGGTCTTCGAATTCAACAGACAGATTATCGATGCTACAGCACAATATACGATAGCATACAAACCTAACACCGCTTTTTATGAAGTTTACGGCGCTAAAGGTTGGGAAAGCTTGGACAAGACTATAAAATATATCAAGGCAAATTATCCGGAGATCTTCGTCATCGCCGACGCTAAGAGAGGCGACATAGGTAACACCTCCGCCAACTATGCAAGAGCTTTCTTCGAGACAATGAACAGCGACGCCATCACAGTAGCACCTTATATGGGATTGGATTCAGTCGAACCATTCTTAGGCTTCGAAGACAAATGGGTCATCCTGTTAGCACTCACTTCAAACAAAGGCTCTAAAGATTTCCAATATCTCAACATAGAAGGTCACGAACTTTATAAAGAAGTACTCGCTAAATCTGCAACCTGGGCTGACGACAATAAGATGATGTATGTTGTCGGTGCGACACATCCTGAAGAATTAGGCGAGATAAGAAAGATGTTACCGAATCACTTCCTGTTAGTTCCTGGCGTTGGAGCACAAGGCGGCGACTTGGCAGCAGTAGCAAAATACGGTCTCAACAAAGAATGCGGCTTGATCGTAAACTCCTCAAGAGGCATCATCTACGCTTCAAAAGAAAAAGACTTCGCCGAGAAAGCAGCCGAAGAAGCAAGAAAGCTACAGCAACAAATGGAACAACAATTGACAGTTAACGGTTAACAATTAACAATTAACAATTAATAGTTAACAGTTGACAATAATCGTAGAGACGTATCAACGATACCTAATTAAACAATATATCGTTGATGCGTCTCTACATTAGTTTTCGACTTTCTATTTTCAAGTTCGGGTAGGTCGTTACTTCAAAGTAACCCGAATATATTCTTATGCACCACGCATAGTCCGGATTATCGTGGATAATGCCGTTCGGGATAAAAAAGAGACACCACATTTAGTGGTGTCTCAGCAAAATAAATATAAACATCATGCATTTATTGCATGTTTATTTATTAGTGTAATACAGAGACTTTACTTGTTGTCATCACACCGTTGTTGTCTATAACGTTAATCAAGTACATTCCGTTGTTGTATGCGCTTACGTCAACTCTAACTTGGTCAGATTCTGCGTTGAATGTTTCAACCATTTGA
>JAZNSO010000067.1:0-22116 GCA_045591245.1 Bacteroidales bacterium | reverse complement strand
GCCTTTAGCACGGCGTGCTTTTAAAACTTTACGACCATTGGCTGTTGACATTCTTGATCTGAAGCCGTGTTTGTTTCTACGTTTTCTGTTTGATGGTTGAAATGTGCGTTTCATTGTCTTATGTATTTTTTCTTCTTAATTATTCCTCTAAATTGAGTTGCAAAAGTAGTAAATTTTTCTTTAAAATAAAATATTTTATCAAAAAAAATAATAATAATTATTTGCTTATAAAACAATGAGTTATGATTTTAAAATTGTAAAATATCACCTTTTGGTTACTTTTTACAATATTTTTGACGAAAAATAAACTATGAAATCATTCTGTTTCTAAATTAAAGAGACGTGTCAATGACATATCATAAAACAATTATTGTGTCATTGACGCGTCTCTACCGGTCGTTTAGTCGTCTCGTTGACTCGCAGTCTTATTTTGCAGGGACATTCTTTAATGTCTCGACCAAGAAATCCCAGAATAATGGCACTGTGTCGATTTTGAGTGCTTCGTCTGGTGAGTGAGGGAATACCAGGGTTGGTCCGAATGATACCATATCCCAGTTAGGATATTTTGAACCTAAGATGCCGCATTCCAAACCGGCGTGGATGACCATTGTCTTTGGTGTCTTGCCGTATTTGTCGGCATAGACTTTCTTCATTGTGTTGTAGATGATAGAGTTGATGTTTGGTTTCCATCCTGGATATGAACCTGTCGACTCTGCTCTTGCACCGCAGCTTTCTAAGACCTTACGCATTTCTGCTGCTAACTCGTCTTTGCTTGCATCGACTAAGCTGCGTTGTAATGATGCTGTCATGATCTGACCGTCGACTAATTTTACGATAGCCAAGTTCGATGATGTCTCTACTGTGCCTTCAAAGTCTTTCGACATTGCGATGACGCCGTTAGGATATTTTGCTACGGCTTCGATTAAGTTAGCTATAGTTTGTTTGTCGATGACCTTAGCAGGCATTTCTGCTGGAACGACAGTGATACTCATTTCTGGTTCAACAGCTGCGAATTGTTCCTTAACGACAGCTTCAAACTCAGGAACGTATGCTAACAATTCTTCTGCCTTTGCTTCAGGAACTGTGATTGTCACGAATGATTCGCGTGGTATTGCGTTGCGTAAGCTTCCGCCTTGGATGTCAGCGACTCTTGCATTGAATTTCTCTGTAGCTTTCAATAACAATGCGTTCATCACCTTGTTAGCGTTGGCGCGACCTAAGATGATGTCCATGCCAGAGTGACCGCCTTTTAATCCTTTTACTATAAGTTGGAATGCCTTTGAACCTGCCGGTACGTCTTCAAACTTAGGTGTGAAGTAACCGCATGTGTCGATACCGCCGGCGCAACCAACGTAGAGTTCGCCTTCTGTCTCTGAGTCCATGTTGATGAGGATGTCGCCTTTCAAGACGCCTGGCTCTAAAGCGTTAGCGCCTGTCATGCCTGTTTCTTCGTCGATGGTGAAGAGACCTTCGATAGGACCGTGAACTAAATCTGTTGCTTCGAGAACTGCCATCGCTGCTGCTGCACCAACGCCGTTGTCAGCGCCGAGTGTTGTGCCGTTAGCTTTTACCCAGCCGTCTTCGATGCGTGTCTCAATAGGGTCTTTTTCGAAATCGTGTACCTTGTCGGAATTCTTCTGTGGAACCATATCGACGTGAGCTTGTAAAACAACGCCCATCCTGTCTTCGTAACCTGGAGTAGCAGGCTTACGGATGATGACGTTACCGACTTTATCAACGATGGTCTCAAGACCTAAGTTCTCGCCAAATTGTTTCAAGAAAGCAACGACTTTCTCTTCTTTCTTTGAAGGACGTGGAATCTGTGTCAATTCATAAAAGTTCTTCCACAATCCATTAGGTTCTAAATTTTTGATGCTCATTTTTGTTAATTATTATTAGTTTGTTGAGACGCATCAATGTTTGTTTATAACATAGCTAACATTGATACGTCTCTACATTGTTAATTGTTACTTGTTAATTGTTAATTGTTACTTGTTAATTGTTACTTGTCAATTGTTAATTGTTTTTCGGTGCATTAACCAAAATATCTTTCAACAAATCCCAGAATTTCTGTACTGTAGGGATTTCGATTCTCTCGTCTGGTGAGTGGACGCCGCGTAGGGTAGGACCGAAGGAAATCATATCCATGCCTGCTATTTTATCGCCGACCAAGCCGCATTCCAAACCTGCGTGGATAGCCTTTACTTTTGGCTCTACACCAAAACGATCTTTATAGCATTTCTCAGCTACCTTGCGAATCTCTGAGTCTGGATTTGGTGTCCAGCCTGGATAACCGTCGGTGTGCAAGACTTCTGCATTAGCGAGGTTAAATACAGCTTCAACCATATTGGCGATGTCTTCTTTTGATGATTCGATGGAACTTCTCTGTGATGTCTGAATTAAGAAGAAGCCTTCTTTTTTCTTCACTGAAGCTAAGTTGGTTGATGTCTCAACGAAGTTAGGTATTGTCTGCGACATAGCTATCACACCGTGAGGACAAGCATAGAGTGCGTTCAATAAGTCGAACTGTGTCATTTCGTCGATGACTAACTCTGGTTGTGTTTCAGCGATGCTTGCCTTGACACAGAGGTTAGGTTCTGTGACCTGATATTCTCTTTGGAAGTTGGTTTCCATTACTTTTACGAATTCTTCAAATTCTTCTTGAAACTCTTCCGGTACGAAAGCTACAGCCATTGCTTCACGTGCGATGGCGTTGCGTAAGTTGCCGCCTTGGATGTCATAAACGCGTAAGTCGAATTCATTAGCTCCTTGCCATAATATTCTTGTGAGGAGTTTGTTTGCGTTAGCGAGGTTCTTGTTGATGTCGTCGCCTGAGTGTCCGCCTTTGAGGCCGCTTACCATGATTTGATAAGCTGTGCTTCTTCTTGGAGCTGGTTCCATCTTATAATAAACCTTGACGATGGTATCCATACCGCCGGCGCAGCCGATGAAGATTTCGCCTTCGTCTTCCGAGTCGAGGTTGAGCAAGATACGGCCGCTGAAGTCTTTAGGGTCGAGTTTTTCTGCTCCGGTGAGACCTGTCTCTTCGTCAACGGTGAAGATGCATTCTATAGGACCGTGTTGTACTGTAGGGTCGGCGATGACAGCGAGAGCTGCTGCTACACCAATACCGTCGTCAGCACCGAGGGTAGTTCCGTTAGCGTGAAGCCAGTCACCTTTTATAATAGCCTCGATAGGGTCGTTCTCGAAGTCGTGAACCTTATCGCTGTTTTTCTCGCATACCATATCGGTATGTGCTTGTAAGATGATAGTCTTGCGGTCTTCGAATCCTGGTGTTGCAGGAGCTTTCATGATGACGTTGCCGCATTCTTCAACAATATATTCTACCTTATGTTCTTTTGCCCAGTTGATGAGATATTCAACCATCTTGCCTTCTTTCTTTGAAGGACGTGGCACTGCCAAAATGCCGTGAAATTCTTTCCAAACGTTTTCTGGCTTAAGACTTAAAACACATTCGTTCATATTTGTTATTTTTTAGTTTATGCTTTTAATAATTCTATTGTTTTCTTAGGGTCTTCGGATTTGAACACAGCGTTGCCCGCGACGAGAGCGTTGGCACCTGCCGCGAACAATTTAGAGGCGTTCTCGGTATTGACGCCGCCATCGACTTCTATCAATGTGTTATATCCGTTTCTGTCTATCATGTCGCGCAACTTCTCAATCTTGGAATAAGTCCTTTCGATAAATTTCTGTCCGCCGAAGCCAGGGTTCACCGACATGAGAAGCACCAAATCCAAATCGCCCAAGATGTCTTCAAGGACAGACACAGGAGTGTGTGGATTGAGAACTACGCCAGCTTTCACATTCATTGATTTTAACTTCTGTATAGAACGATGAAGATGGGTGGATGCTTCATAATGAAATGTTATTATTTCTGCGCCTGCTTCTTTGAAATTCTCGAAATATCTGTCTGGCTCCACTATCATAAGGTGTACGTCCAAAGGTTTCTTTGCCATTTTGTTGATAGCCTGGACTACAGGAATTCCGTATGAGATGTTAGGAACAAACACGCCGTCCATGATGTCCAAGTGATACCAATCAGCTTGACTTTCATTAAGCATTTGAATGTCGTCAGCCAAATGCAAGAAGTCGGCCGACAATAAGGAAGGTGATATTATCTTTTGCATGACACGAAATTTTTACGTTTCTGCAAATGTAAAAAAAATATTGTTTGGGAACAATATTTTTTTTGACAACGAACAACGGACAACAGACTTTGTTCACGTCTTTTTAAGTCGCCAAGTCAACTGTCAATTATGAATTATGAATTAAAAAAGACGCCACAGTGTGACGTCTCTACAAATTGTCAATTGTTAACTGTTCTCAGTTTTTACAATATTATCTTCTGAACCTTAACTCCATTTTCATTAACAACTCTAATCACATACGCTGCGTTGTCAAAGCCGCCTACGTCAATTCTGTTGTTGTCGCTCGTGACATCGTTAGAATAAATTATTCTTCCCATCACGTCGATTATCTGAACCGCACCTTCTGCGTTGATTATTAAATCGCTGCCTGAGACGTATGCAAAATGACTGTTAGCTGTTGGCTGTTGGCTATTGGCTTTTAGCAGAACAAATCGTTCTGAATCGTCAGATGTCGTTGCCATGAAAGTGTAATCTTCTTCTAAGATGTTGACTTTTTCTCCTGTCTCTTTGTCTAAGAGATAGAATTCTTCAAAGTCGCAGTTTTCTTGTTGTAATGAGATTGTATATTGTCCCATTGTCATTGCCTCGAAGCTGACAGGAATCTCGCTTACGTTCTCATCCATCATAGCGATAGCATAATCTGTGTCGCCTTGAGGTATATATAATAAAGGAATATTCTCATTCTCGTGATTTATCTTATCGAGACCGACGCCTTTGTCAAATACCACAAACGCCTTATCTAAATAATTAGCATTTGAAACTGTTAACGAAATTGTTGGCTGTTCAGACGTGTCAACGACATCTTGTTTATTTTTACGTGTCGTTGACGCGTCTCTACTGATTGTCAACTTTCCATCCGCTGTCGTCTTTATCAATGCGCCTTGTCCTACTTTGATTACGTCTCCTTCATTTCCTAATGTAGCGCCCCATGCGCCTTCGCCGTTAAGGACGTAATATCCGTTGGCGAGTTCTGCATCTGTACTTAAATGATTGAAACTAATATCGTGAGTGTAAGGATTACCTACGAGATGGAAGCCTGTGAGTTTCTCACCATCTGCTGTGAGAGTATAATTTACATTTTCAGTATTGATATTTCCTGTAAATTCCAAAGTGGTATTTTCAGCGTTAGCGTATAAGTAACCGCGACCAAGTTCTATAGTTTGGAAGTTGGTGCTACCTTCGCCTGGTTTAGCGTTCTGCCAGGTATGAGTTGGCTCGTCATAACGATAGAAGTCATAGTCGGATTCAGTTGTTAAAAGTCCGCTGACTGAGCTTATTGAAGTTACATCTTTTAATGGAGAAGAAATTGTGTACCATTTTGACTCTGACTTTGACTCTGACTTTTGACCGGCGTAGCCGATAATTTCTTTCCTAACCGTAACCTCGCCTCTTGCTGTTTCGCAATAAAGCTGACCACCTTCTTCAATGGTAATGCTTCCGTTTGTTGTCGTTCCATCACCGCAATAACCGAAAGACTTAACGGTGAGTGTGGACAAAGTCTGTTGACTGTTGTCTGTTGTCTGTTGACCTAAAACAAGCGGTGCATTTATCGCCACATGGTCTTCTGCACTAATTTCCGTCTGACCTTCTGGGAATACCCATCCTGTGGACGAAGTCTGTTGACCGTTGCCTGTTGTCTGTTGACCCACAAAAGTTGGCATCTTAACTAACTTATCTTCTGGAATATTTGTAAATGACTCCCATATTACAGGGGCGTAAATCTTGGCATTAGAATTAATGTTTGCAAATGTATTAATGTAAGCAATAGAAGGAGATTCATTTCTGTAGAAGAATATATCAGTTAAACCATAACAATTAAAAGCCTCGTTTCCAATATATGTAACACTGTTAGGAATTATCAATGAACCTGTGAAATAACATTGAGAAAAAGCATTTCTTCCGATAGAAGTTACGCTGTTTCCAATTGTCAATGAACCTCTGAAATTACATGAAGTAAAAGCATAGTCTCCGATGGAAGTGACATTGTTAGGAATTGTCAATGAACCTGTAAATTTACATGTATTAAAAGCTACATATCCGATAGAAGTTACGCTGTTAGGTATTATTAAATTTTCTGTGAAACCATTACAACTATAAAAAGCATATTTACCGATAGATGTCATTCCTTCTTCAAGTACCAATGTTTTAAGAATAGAAGAATATTCTCTCCAAGGTGCTTTGTTAGAGTCATTGTCATAATTCCACATTGCTCCTGTGCCGAAGATGGTTAGGGTGTTGTCGGTAATATTCCAATAGAGGTAGTCGCCGCACTTGCCATGAGGTGTCATGTCTAAAGTCTCAAGATTTGAATATACATTTATATTTCCAGAATCAAATGTATGTTTGTAAACCTTAGCTCCACCTAAGACTGGATAGGCGTCTGCCATCTCGCCATTGTCGATATTCTGTCCCCATACTTGTGTTTCTTGTTCGCCTTGCAAGAGATAAGCAATCTCGCCGCTTGCAAGCCGCTCAGCAGTAACGGTGGTGATATCATTATCATTCTCATTGTTGGTTGTAACGTAAGGTGTACTATTTAACGCATAGCAGTTTGTAATGCTTTGGAAGGAAGTCATGGTGCCGAAGGCAGAGAGGTGAGCATTTGACGCTTCAAGGTCGGTATTATTGATTATCTCGCCTGCCCAGAGGTTATTCTCTAAGACTGTCTGTGCGCCTGCTGGGCTGTATGACAGGAAGCCGCCGATATATATGGTGGAATAATTTTCAAAGGTGCCGCTCTTATATGCTGTCTTGATTGTTCCGTAAGCCGCACAGTTACGAACGGTTACGTCGGAAGTGTCATAAAGGCGTCCGATAAATCCGCCGACACCGCTGTCTGCACGGTTTGCACCAAGGTCAAGAGTGCCGTACCATGAGCAGTTTTCAATAATTGTTTCGTGGTTAGCATAGCCCATAAAACCGCCTACATAACTTGAACCGTGAGAGCCTTCATCAAGGGTTACATTCACATAAGAGGTAATATTTCTGACTGTTGCTCCGTTATGGTCGGGAACATCTGTACCGTTTGCACCGGGTGCAGAGCCGATAACACCGCCTACATAGCTGCAATCTGAGGTAAGCTTCACATCACCGTAAATGGTGAAGTTTTCAACAACACCAAGACGCACTTCTCCGAAGAAACCGAGTCCTGCTCTTTGCATATCAACATAAAGGTTTGTGATTGTATGATTTCTGCCGTCAAAGTAACCTCGGAAGTTGTTGCTATTTTCACCCGTAGAGCCGATAGGCGTCCACTTTCTGCCCGTACCGTCAGATTTTCCTTCAAGGTCGATGTCAGCCGTGAGGACTGCGCTTGCCGTTCTGTCCACGGTGTTGATATGGTTTGCAAACCAATAAAGCTGACCTGCGTTGCCGATTTGGTAGAAGTTGTCTTTAAGCTCAGGTACATCCATTTCGCCGCAAACCGAGCAGAAGCCGTTCTCAAAGTTATGCTCCAGCAAATTCTCTATCTCGACATTGCTGAACTTGTACGGAATTCCTCCGCAGCTTATTGGATAAACCTTAGCTCCACCTATGACAGGATAAGCGTCTATAGTCTCGCCATTGTCTATATTCTGTCCCCATATATGATTCTCTTGTTCGCCTTGCAGCAGATATGTAACTTCGCCAGAAGCGAACTGTTCTGTTGTTTTACCCGCCGAATTGATGACACTGCCTTCGTTGGCGTTGCCGATGGTGTTTCCACTGTAAACCATGTTGTCATGGTAGCAGTTGATGACAGAAGAGGGATTAGGTTGAACGACATCATCAGCAAGAACACCTGTAATACCACCGCCGAGGTGGGTGTAGGTTGCGCTCGTCTCCACTGAACCGCAGCTATAGCAGTTTTCTACGGTACCACCATACTGTACGTTACCTGATATACCACCGATATTATAATTGCCCTTGATGGAACCAGTATTGTAACAATTTCTGACCGTACCAGCATCCACTACGCCGCAAATGCCGCCAACGAAGTTTCCTGTAGAAGAAACGTTGCCGAAATTGGCGCACTTTTCAATCAGACCTGCATTTCTGCCGACGATCATACCTACTCTGCCGTCAGAGTCTGTATGGATCGAAGAATTATGGATAATCAAATCACGGATTTCTCCAGTGGAATAGCCGAACATACCGAAATAGTTATCCGTGCCGTTGTAATACAGATGACTAATGGTCTTTTCGTTGCCGTTGAAGATTCCAGCAAAAGCCAGATTCTGTTCCGCATTATCGTACCAGCCGATGGGTATCCACTGACGGTTTTCCAAATCGATGTCAGCCGTGAGGACTGCGCTTGCCGTTCTATCCACGGTGTTGATATGGTTTGCAAACCAATAGAGCTGACCTGCGTTGAAAATCTCGTAATAACCGTCTGAGTTCAAGGTTGCAGGCTGGTAGGTGCACAGGTTGCAGAAACCGTTTGCAACATCCAAACCTATATGATTGCCCAAATCGGCACACGCCTCACCCGAAGCGAACTGATCAGAGCTCATGGCTGTTGTCTTGCCTGCCTCGTCCGGCGTAGTGCTACCCGCAGTAGCGTTACCGATACCAAACTGTGTGACGCTGTTTCCGTCCTTTGCGCATCCGTTCAGATAATAACAATTTGTCACGGTGCCGCTTGCTCCGTTAATACCCAGTACGCCGCCGACACGAATTCCAGTGCCGCTGACAGCCCCCGTATTGTAACAGTTCTGCACGGTGCCGTAATTATCTCCAACCACACCACCGACAAAATTACCGTCATTGCTGACGGTACCCGTGTTACTGCAGTTCTCCACAATGCCGTCTGCGTGATTGAAGCCAACCACACCACCGACATAAGAGGCGGTACTGTTGACACTTCCAACGCTGTGGCAGTTACGCACGGTGCCGTCTGGGTTATTGCTGCCAACCACACCACCGATAGAGTGGTCAATACCGCCGACGGTGGTGCCACTGTAGCAGTTTTCCACAGTGCCGTAATTAGTTCCAACCACACCGCCGATGGTGCCTTTGCCGTTGAAATAGGAGTCGACAACACCAACGTTCTGAACCTTTCCCACTTCGTACACCCTACCGAACAAACCAATATCATAACTGCTACTATCGTTAAAATAGAGACCGCTGACGGTGTTTCCGTTGCCTTCAAAGGCACCCATGTATGGATATGTAGTATTGCCAATAGGTATCCAAACTCTGAAATTCGAGCCGTTGCCGTTCAGCTTGCCATCGGCAGTCAGCATGTTTTGGTTGACCACGATGTTTGCGGTCAACTTGCCGTTGATAGCTCTGTTACCGCCGTTGACTGCCGCCGCAAAGGCATACAGCTCGTAGGCCGTACTGATTTCATAGTAGCCGTCGCCGTCGGCATCCTTCAAGGTGACCTTGCCACCCGTGTCTATGGTAACGGTGAGATCAGCCGCCGCTGCCGCACTCGCCCTCAGCGTTGATGCGACATGATTGTCGTTATTAATGAAATTGTCATGAGAATGAAGGTCTTGGTTCTTTGTTACGAGTTCCGTCTCGGAGTTACGTGTAGCAGTAAGATTCTCTGCTTTCAGAGTATTACCACCCATAATTAGTATCAGGGCGATAATCAGTAGTTTGTGAAGTTTGTTCATTTTTGTTTGTTTTTTAAGTAGTAAAGTTGTTAAAGACTAAAGACTAAAGGCATTAGTCAGAGTCATTGTTAATGTGTTATTAGTTTTAATTGTTAATTGTAAACTGTTAATTGTTAATTAAAAATTCCGTCTGAGGTTCGTTTTCACAAACTCTGTCAGACGGAATTAATAAAATTGGGTTTTATCTTCTGTTATTTTAACCTTACGTTTTTCTTCCTTTATTAATATGGTGTTGTGCATAATAGTCTTTCTCAGTTTTTCTATTTCTCAGTTTTTCAGATTTAAAATTAGTTTTTTTAGTTGTGCAAAGATAAGAAAAAATATTGTATGAAATTATGAATTATTATCATCATCTTTTAAGTATACGATTGTATCTTTAGCATTTAAAGGAAATATAGGATATAACCAAATAAATTTGCATATTTTTTTAGAAGATAGGCATAATAGGCGATACGGAAAGCGTCAACCTTGTCATTTTTGCCGTGGGTCAAGCTGAAAGAACGTTTCAGATGCAGGGGACTCTGTACCGAGCAAGCCACTCCCCAATGCTCAAGAAACAGACATAGTTCGTATGTATAGTATAGTTTCCTGTAGCCTCCATGCAAATCTAAAGGATTTCACGGATTCAGCAGACTGCTGCCCGTTGGAATAAGGACGCGGCTTGCCACATCCGTACAAAGTCACTGAGAAATTTTCAGATTCTCAGTTTTTCAATTTCTCAGATTTAATAAAAAAAGGAGTCGCTTTTTTATTAGCAACTCCCTTAATCTTTAGTCTTTTAACTATCCAAGATAGCTCTTCAATATTTTACTTCTGCTTGTGTGTTTCAAGCGTCTGATGGCTTTTTCTTTGATTTGTCTTACGCGTTCGCGTGTGAGGTCGAATTTCTCGCCTATTTCTTCTAATGTCATCGGATGGCTGCCGTTGAGACCGAAGTAAAGACGAACAACGTCGGCTTCACGAGGTGTGAGTGTTGAAATGGCGCGGTCGATTTCTTTTCTTAGTGATTCATAAAGGAGCTCAGTCTCAGGTGTGACTTCTTCACTTTTCAAGACGTCGTACATATTGTTGTCTTCGTCTTGAACGAGAGGAGCGTCCATCGATACGTGACGTCCGGCATTTTTTATCGACTCTTTCACTTCTGCTTCTGTGATGTCGAGAGCTTCTGCTATTTCCTCTGCATTAGGCTCGCGTTCAAATTCCTGTTCCAATCTGGCGTATGTCTTGTTGATTTTGTTGATAGAACCGATTTTGTTGAGTGGTAAACGGACTATACGTGATTGTTCTGCCAAGGCTTGGAGGATTGACTGACGGATCCACCATACAGCGTAAGAGATAAATTTGAAGCCCCTGGTTTCATCAAAACGTTGAGCGGCTTTAATCAAACCTAAATTACCTTCATTAATAAGGTCAGGAAGACTTAAACCTTGATTTTGATATTGCTTAGACACGGAAACGACGAAACGGAGATTTGCCTTGGTGAGCTTCTCAAGAGCTATTTTGTCGCCTTGTCTGATTCTCTGAGCCAATTCAACTTCTTCGTCAGCTGTGATGAGTTCAACTTTTCCTATCTCTTGCAAATACTTGTCAAGCGATGCTGTCTCTCTGTTTGTAACTTGTTTGGTAATTTTTAACTGCCTCATTTATTATAATTTTAAAGTTTGAAAACTTGAAAACTTGAAAACCTGAGAATATTTTTCAGATTCTCAGATTTTCAGATTTTCAGATTTTATTTCTTTTCTGGTTTTCCTTTTCTATTATCGTGACTTTTCTTGTCGTCGTGACCTTTTTTGTCGTTGCGAGGACGTTCTGGTCTTTCAACGTAACCTTCAGGTTTTGGCAACAAGGCTTTTCTTGAAAGACGTAATTTGCCTGTCTTTTGTTCTATTTCAATGAGTTTGACATCTATCTGGTCGCCTTCTTTGAGGATGCCGTCCAAGTTTTCGAGACGTTTCCAATCTACTTCAGAGATGTGCAATAATCCGTCTTTGCCTGGTAATATCTCTACGAATGCTCCGAATGCCATTATGGATCTCACTGTGCCTCTGTACACTTCGCCTACTTCAGGAACAGCGACGATAGCGCGTACCTTAGCTTTTGCTGCTTCGAGGTCTTCCTTGTTTGTAGAAGCGATTTCGACGATGCCGCAGTTTTCTTCTTCAGTGATGACTATGACAGTGTTAGTGACTTTCTGGATTTCTTGAACGACTTTTCCGCCAGGTCCGATTACTGCGCCGATGCAGTCTTTAGGGATGCATACCTTCTCGATGCGAGGTACGCTTTCTTTATAGTCGGCTCTTGGTTCTGTTATTGTCTTAGCCATTTCGCCGAGGATGTGCATACGTCCTGCTCTTGCTTGTTCCAAAGCTTCTGTAAGAACTTCGTATGAAAGTCCATCGACTTTGATGTCCATCTGGCAAGCTGTGATACCGTCTTTAGTACCAGTGACTTTGAAGTCCATGTCGCCGAGGTGGTCTTCGTCACCGAGGATGTCTGACAAGACCGCGTATTTTCCTGTTTCGTTATCAGTGATAAGTCCCATTGCTATACCTGCTACAGGTTTCCTCATCTTTACGCCAGAGTCTAAGAGTGCTAACGTTCCGCCGCAAACAGATGCCATTGAAGAAGAACCGTTAGATTCTAAGATGTCGGAGACAACACGAATTGTATAAGGATTTTCGTCTTCGCCAGGAATCATAGATTTGAGAGCTCTTTCAGCGAGATTTCCGTGACCGATTTCACGACGGCTGACGCCGCGGCTTGGTTTGCATTCGCCTGTAGCGAAGCTTGGGAAATTATAGTGTAACATGAAGTTTGATGTTCCCGTCACAACAGCTCCGTCTATTGTTTGCTCGTCGAGTTTTGTGCCTAAGGTAACAGTTACGAGAGCTTGAGTTTCACCGCGGGTGAATATTGCAGATCCGTGTGTTGAAGGGAGAACGTCAACTTCTGTCCATATTGGACGGATTTGGTCTAATTTACGTCCGTCTAATCTCTTTCTTTCGATTAAGATAGCGTCGCGGACGGCTTTACGTTGAATATCGTGGAAATAACGTTTTGCCATTGAGCCTTTTTCTTCGAGTTCTTCTTCGCTGAGATTTGCGAGGTAAGAATCAAGGATGGCGTTGAAGTTATCTTCGCGTTCGTGTTTGTTAGCGTTGCCTGTGAGAGCGAAGTCGTAACATGGCTTGTACAATTTTTCCATCATGTCAGCTCTGAGTTCTTCGTCGTTGACTTCGTGGCAATATTCGCGTTTTGTCTGAGCTTTTTCGACTTTTGCTGCGAGGTCTATTTGAGCTTGGCAATGAACTTTGATAGCTTCGTGAGCGGCTTTCAAAGCGTTGAGCATCACCTCTTCAGAAACTTCTTTTGATTCGCCTTCAACCATGCAGATGTCTTTCATTGAAGCAGCGACCATGAGTTCGAGGTCGGCGTCTTTGAGTTGTTCTTCTCTAGGGTTGATTACATATTCTCCGTTGATGTAAGCAACGCGTACTTCAGAGATAGGACCGTGGAACGGGATGTCCGACACTGCTATAGCTGCTGAAGCTGCGAGTGCTGCGTAAGCATCTGGCAATACGCCTACTTCACCTGAGATGAGAGATATTTGAACTTGTGTTTCTGCGTGATAATCATCTGGGAATAATGGTCTCAATGCTCTGTCAACCAAGCGTGAGATTAAGATTTCATAGTCGGATGGTTTTCCTTCGCGTTTGAAGAATCCGCCAGGGAATTTGCCTGTTGCAGCATATTTTTCCTTATAATCGACGGAGAGAGGCAAGAAATCGACATCGTCTTTGGCGTCTTTTGCAGTGACGACTGTAGCCAACAACATTGTCTTGCCGCATGTTACGACAGCTGCGCCGTCGGCTTGTTTTGCCAAACGACCAGTCTCAATAGTAATTGTTTCGTTTCCGAACTGTATGGTTTGTTTGATTCCTTCTGGACCCATTTTACGTAAAGTTTAGTTGATATATAAATAAGTGTGGTGGTACTAAATAAAATATACGCAAAAAAAAGGCAATCTTAAATTGCCTTTTTTTTGCTATCATGCACACAGTGCTATTATTTTCTAATACCTAATTCTTTGATGATAGTACGGTATCTTTCGATATCCTTGCGTTTTAAATAATCAAGAAGTCTTCTTCTTTTACCTACGAGACCTACCAATGAACGCATAGTCGCAACATCTTTCTTGTTTTGCTTCATGTGTTCTGTTAAGTGTTTGATTCTGAATGTGAACAATGCAATTTGTCCTTCTGCTGAACCTGTGTCTTGTGCATTTTTACCGTATGCACTGAAAAATTCTGATTTCTTTTCTGCAGTTAAATACATATCTTTTCTTTTTATCTTCTTTCTTTTCGGACTGCAAAGATACTATTTTTTTCGTTTAAAAAAACTTTTTTTAGGTTTTTTTTGAAAATAATAATCTTTGTGTTTAATGTGTTGATTTATATTGTATTATGTCTTTGTTTCTTGAAAATAAATTCTTTTGTTAAACATCCTTTAAGTCATTATGCTTTGTAACTTTACAACTCTTATGATTATGACTTCTGACTTTATGTGTTATATAAGTATGTTTGGAACATCATCGTTTTCTTCGATAATGACTTTTTCTTTTGTAGTGCAGCTGTCTTCGTTTTTGCTATCGCCATCCTTATTGCCTTCATTATCATTGTCTTCAAGGTTGTCGAAGTCTGTCAGCATGTATTTCTTTCCAAACGATGGGAAATTTATGAGTTTTATGTAGAAGTTTCTGAATTTTACTGATTTCTCGAGTAAAGGTACGAGTACAGATGTGAAAATTATTGTGAAGAAAATTACCGAGAATACGATGTTGCTTACTCTTTCGCATCCTGTTAATCCAGATTGGGAAATCATCGTGGCAAGTACAGCTGCGGCGAGTCCTCTAGGAATCATCATTGAAAGGAATGTCCTGTCTTTGTTATTGATGCCTTTGATTTCTGTAGGTAATGAAATTCTTATGACTAATATTCTAAGAATTATTAACAAGAAGGATATTCCAAAACCTATTAACAATGATATTAAACTATCGAATTTTATTGATATGCCGACATATACGAAGAAGAATGTTTTCATCAGGAAAACCAATTCGCTGAAAAGTGTTTTTTCTGTCGGGTTGAGTAGGGTAGGGCGTCTGTTGAAGAACTTCTTGAGCCATCTGTGATAAATTGCGTCCATATTCGCTAATCCAATACCGAACGCTAATGCGGAAATGATGCCGCTATAACCAAGTAATTCGTTGATTCCGTATATGATGAAGACAAAGGCTGGCGTGGTGAAAATGGAATTGTTGATTGTTCTAACCTTGTCGAGTACCATTGACCAGAATATGGAACCGATGAGTCCGATGAGCGATGCGAGCAAGAATGACGAGAACACTTGTCCGAAAATGATACCTACGCGGAACTCGCCGTATTTATATGACTCGAAAATCGCCAAAGTCACGACGATGCAAAGAATTGCACTGAACGCTGACTCTAAAATCAATATCGTCTTGCTTTTTTCTCCGACGCTGATTTGCTTCACTAACGGAATTGCGACAGCAGACGAGGAACCGCCCAAGGCTGCTCCTAACATAAAACTGATTCCAGGATTCATGTCCAAAAGAAGCCAGCCGAGAAAACCAATAGCAATAAAGGTAAAAATGAAATTGACGAATGTTACCGATACGGTGTTTTTTATTGATTCCGCTAATGTCTTGAAAGATAATTCTGTTCCGCTTTCGAATAAAAGAATGACGAGTGTCAACTGACCGAAGACGTTGCCTATGGAACTGAGTTTCTCTGCATCGATGAATTTAAGAACTGGCCCGATGATAATGCCTATAAGCATGAGCATAAGCACATCGGGGATTCTTTTCTTGCTGAAAATCTCTGCAAACCAGTGCGCTGCAAATACCAATAATCCTAAAGTTAATATAAGTGAAGCTGGTCCCATAGCAAAATTTTCTGCAAAGATAAGAAAAGTCTAAAGATAAAAGCCTAAAGTCTAAAGATTTTTTCCATATCGATAGACCTTAAACTACTCTAAACTTTAAAAATCAGGTTTTCTGTTTCTTTTTCTTTGCTGCTGGAAACAACACATTATTCAATATGAGTCTGTAACCTGGAGAATTAGGATACATGTCGAGTTCCGTCGGAGGGTCGCCTACGAGATGCTGGTAATCTTCAGGGTCGTGACCTCCGTAGAATGTGAAGAATCCGTTGCCGAAGTTGCCGTGAATGTACCTGTCTTCACCAAGAGCGGCGTTATCACCTAATACGACAATACTCGGTTTCACATATCTCTTGTCGAAAGCGGTAGTTTGTCCCATGAATCCTTTTATCAGTTTTTCATGCGATTGTGTCAGCATGGTCGGGACTGGATCCCATTTCGCAGAGAAGTCGAACAACAAGAAATAGTCGTTATTCTCTTTTACAGATTTCGAACGGTTTTGCGTCACGTCAATATTTGAGACTTCATATTCCTGAGGATTTGTGGAGATGGTGAAATCGGTGAAGGCGAAGCAGTTGTCGTAATTTAATTTTTCAGCAGCGTTGGGAGTCATGCCGTCGCCATCGAACATGATGTCGCAGATGTCGATTCCGTCGGCGGCGAGAGCGATGTCAAAACTGTCAGGAGCTGAACACATTGAGAAGAGATAACCTCCACCGGCGACGAAGTCTCTGATTTTCTTAACCACTGCAAGTTTCAGCTGCGACACCTTGTTATAACCGTGACGTCGCGCCGTTTCTTCCTGTTTCTCGACATCTTCCTGATACCAAGGATAGTTGCGATAACGAGCCCAGAACTTTCCGTATTGACCTGTAAAATCCTCGTGATGCATGTGAAGCCAGTCGTAGGTCGGAAGCACGCCTTCCATCACCTCATCGTCATAAATGATGTCGTAAGGAATCTCAGCGTATGTGAGGGCTAACGTTACAGCGTCGTCCCAAGGAAGAATCGTCTTCGGCGCATAGACCGCGAGACGAGGTACTTTCTGAAGTTTCATCTCGTCCATATTGACGTTAGGATCAGCAATTTCAGCGAGTATGCCTTCTGCCTGGACATCAGCGATGACTTGAAAAGAGACGTTGCGAAGCTTGCATTCTCTTTCAAACATATCATGATAGGGAATGAGGTAAGAGCCGCCTTTATAATTGAGAAGCCAGCTTATCTCCACCTCGCGTTCTAAAACCCAATAAGCCACGCCGTAAGCCTTCAGATGGTTCGTCTGAGTATCATCCATCGGAATGAGGATGTAAGCGGCGTTCAGTTTAACACTTGATAATAAAAGCAATAATATTATTAAAAGGTATTTTTTCATCATCTAACGATTTATCGCAAAGATAAAAAAATAAAATATTAATTAATGGTATATATTGAATTTAATTTTATATTTTTGCGTTTATAAAAACACTGTTTTAGTGCAATATTACTAATAACAAAAATATTGTTTTAGTGTAATTTTTATAATTATAAAAATGTTATTTTAGTGCTATTACAACATGAGACGAAAGATTTATAATAAGTTAAAAGAATGGAAGCAGAATAATGCGAGGAAGGAGGCGCTGCTTATAGACGGAGCAAGACGAGTCGGAAAAAGCTATATAGTAGAGGAGTTTGCAAAAAAATAAAATATTAATTAATGGTATATATTGAATTTAATTTTATATTTTTGCGTTCAAGAAAAAATCAATTCAATCATAAATTATATCATGGAAAATACAGAAAATTTAAAGAAGACCGTTTTCAACGAGATGCATCGTGAAATGGGTGCTAAGATGGTTCCTTTCGCAGGTTTTGACATGCCTGTTCAATTTGAAGGCGTTAACATTGAACACGAAACAGTTCGTAAAGGTGTTGGTGTTTTCGACGTTTCTCACATGGGCGAATTCCGCGCTAAAGGTCCTAAGGCTTTCGCTTTCGTACAACGCTGCACAACAAACGACGTCGCTGCTTTGACAGACGGCAAAGTTCAATATACATGTCTTCCTAACGGCAAAGGCGGTATCGTCGACGATATGTTAGTCTACCGCGTAGCAGCTGACGAATACTTCATGGTTCCTAACGCAGCTAACATCGACAAAGACTGGGCTTGGATGGCAGCAATAGCACAAGAAATGGGTATGGAACTCGGCGTTGAATTTATCAACGAAAGCGACCAATGGTCACAACTCGCAGTTCAAGGTCCTTTGGCATTGAAAGCTATGCAGAAACTTACTGCAACAACTGTCGAAGATATGGAATACTACACATTCAAGATTTTAGAATTCGCTGGTGTGAAAGACGTTATCTTCTCAACAACAGGTTACACAGGCTCAGGCGGCTGCGAAATCTACATGCCAAACGACAAGGCTGTTGAAATCTACAAGAAAGTCTTGGAAGCTGGCGCTGAATTCGGCATCAAACCTGCTGGCCTCGGCTCACGCGACACATTACGTCTTGAAATGGGATTCTGCTTGTATGGCAACGACATCTGCGACACAACTTCTCCAATTGAAGCTGGCTTGGCATGGATCACAAAATTCGTCGACGGCAACGATTTCGTCGATCGTGAATATAACGAAAAACAAAAGGCTGAAGGCGTCACACGTCAGTTACGCGCTTTCGAAATCACAGGCAAAGGTATCGCTCGTCACGGCTACGAAATCTGCGATGCTGAAGGTAACGTAATAGGTGAAGTTACTTCAGGTACAATGGGACCTTCTGTAAAGAAAGCTATCGGTATGGGTTATGTCGCTAAATCACACTGCAAATTCGGCAACGAAATCTTCATCAAAGTGAGAGAAAAACTCATCCCTGCAACAATAGTAAAACTTCCTTTCTATAAAGGCGAATGATAAAAAAGGGCTTTCGCCCTTTTTTCAATTGACAATTAACAATTGACAATTGAAAATTAATGTAAAGACGCGTCAACAATACTTACAAATACTAAAAAGGTTGTTGACACGTCTTTTACATAGCATCTCAGTAACTTAGCAACTTAACATCTTAAACGTTTTATGTCCCGAAACCTGTTCATCATATCGTTGATTTTGTTTGTTGGTTTGTTCTCCTGTGTTAAGGTAGAACGTGATAGCGAACATTTTGATGCTGCCATGATTTCATACGACAGCGGTTTTTACTATCATTCCAACGGCATAATTGACGAAGCCTTGCCTTATTACTTTGAAACCGCCAATCTTTTGGAAGTCCTGCCCGAAGATATGAGCCACAAGGACATGAACCTTACAGCACGAGCTTATCATCAGATGGGAATGATTCTGAGTCGTTATTTTCAACATCGTCAAAGCATAGATGCATACAAACAGGCTTACTATTATGAAAATATAATTCAGGATACAATATGGCTGAATCGTACGAGATTACAATTGGCAAGAGAGTTTAACGTCATGAAAGAGGTCGACACATCTGAATATTATCTGAATCAGGTGACTTATGTGGATCCTGGATATGAGATGGAGGTGACTAGATTGAGAGCTAAGTATTGCTATGATAGGAAAGATTATGAGGAGGCGTTCAGGATAAATAAGGAGATTATATCCGAGAAACATCGAGCCGGGATACCAACTAATAGCGACTCCATAGGTTTGGGTATATTGATGTATCATAGTCCGTATAAGCTTCAGTCCAAACCATATCTGCAAAAGGTTTTCGCCATGTATGACGATAGCGTTACGGTTGAATTCTGTGCCATTGTCGCGCTCTTGGCTGAGATTTATAAGTTGGAGGGAAATGCAGACAGTCTCGCAATATGCAGTAAATTCTTCGGGGATTATGCTAAGGTGGAATCTGAAGTTCAGTCGAAAGGAATGAAGTTGGACTTTACATACGATGATTTTGTCGCGAAACGCAATGAACGTCTGAATAATCTGCTTGAGGAGAAAAACAACCGCAGGAAGACTATGCTAATATCTGTTATAGTTGCATCTGTTGTATTGCTTTCTTCGATTATAATTGTTAAGATCAAGAGAACCAAGAAGGGAAACCCTGATAATAATACTGAGGAGTTGATCCGCGCTTTCGGACAGTCTGCTATAATTCAGGAAATAAGAACAAGATTGCAGTCGGTGGGAATCACGAAGATTACCACCAAGAACATAGAAGAGTTCAGCGATATGGCGTTGAGCAATTCGGAAATGCATGCGTTGCGAGACGCCGCCGATGCCGCCATGAACGGACTCATGTCGAGACTCATGAATCAATATCCGAAACTGACTTCAGCCGATGTCGCATGCTGTTGCCTTGTGTTGTCGGGCTTCAGTAACGCGGAGATGGCGGCACTCTTCGGAGTTAAATACAATGCCCTGAACGCACGTATTGCCAAAATCAAGAAGACCTTCGATATTGAAGGCTCGTTGCGTGATTTTCTTGTTAAGAACATCTGATGAAACTGACCAAAAACAAGATTGTGGTGAAACTTAGATTTATAGGGGCTGAATAGTACCGTCTTTGGGAAAACTTGGGAAAAATATGCCTTTCTTATTTGCGCAACAGTGCGTAAATTTGCGTGAAATAAAACTATTAAATTACAGTTATGACACGCAATTTTTTATTTGTAATCCTATTCACCTTACTATGCTGCGGTGATAGTGTTTTCTCTCAAGAATGGGAGGCGATATGTGAATATTCTTTAGATAATGACACATGTGCTTTTCTATATGATGATGTTACGGAATTAAGCAATGGCAGGTTCTTGGTAAACTCCTCGATGCCTTATAAAAGCGGAGTCGGTGATTTTTATTCTAATCAACCAGCACTCGCTCTGCTCTCATCAAGTGGCAAAGAAATAGTGAGAAAAGATTATTTTAGACCTGGTTATTGTACCACGTCAAATGGTTGGACTTTTGAAAATAAGGATGGAGAATTGTTTTTACTAACTACGTATAGTCCTGACCATGATTTTACATATTTCAATTATTTTAAAAATTATGACAATCCTCCGTCTGATTCAAAGATTTGCTTGTACAAATTAAACGAAGATCTGAGCGTGGCGAAGTGTTATGAACACAGCTATCCTATTGACACTTTCGAAGCAAATACTATGGAATGGGAATATACACCTAATGAACTTAGTGGAAGAATATATATGTTTTCTGTTTTTGAAGATGACGACAATATAACAGGTGCGTATTTCAAGATGGTTAGTAATGGTACACCCGATCCAAGTGCAAAAGACACTCTTTTCTTTTTTAAGATGGATTTCGAAGGAAATTTTTTGTTAAGAAAAGGATATACATTAGATGAGATAGGATTAAATGTTGGTGTTGGAGGTCAGGTGGAATACATATATCATCTTGAGAATATAGTAAAAACTGATAGTGGTTACATTATGTATTCAAGAGGTACAAAATCTGAAACTCATGGAGTGGTTGATTATTTCGATAATGAGTTTAATTATATTGCACAAAGATATATACAACAAACAGGGATCGATTTTGAGCACACCCAGAGTAAAATATATGGTATCTCTGTAACACGAAGTAATCATAATACTACATATTTGTCAACTGAATATAAATGTGAAGAAGAAAATATGATACCTCATATTAGGCTCTATGAGATAGATGACAATCTAAACGACACGACAACGTTTCTACCTATAGTCCGTTATATAAGAAAAGCAAGCGATGATTTAGATAGACCTGCATCGAGAGCTGTTTGTACTGTAAATGATAGTGAACTCTACTTCGTTTATACATTAAATATTGGGTATTATTATTTGAACGACTCATGGATAGTAATAGAAAAATTAAATTCTGACTTTGATACAATAACAACTTATTTCTATGATGAGGAGAATGGGTATGATTTTGCAAGCCGCATATTAACTGCAAAAGATGGTGGCGCAATAATGGTATCATCAGGATATGGCTTAGATGATACAAGCAATCGTTTCACAAAAATTACTAAATTCAATTCATATCTCAACATCGAAGAAGCTCACGCTAATAATCTGAAAGTCGCTGTCGCCTATCCTAATCCTGGCGGTGATGTTTTGAATATAAGAACCGGCTTGCGCAACGCTACATTGCAAGTCTATGATATGCAAGGTAGAATAATTCATCAACAAATAATTACAGATGAAGTCACAAGCGTAGACGCCTCGAAATGGAGCTCAGGAACTTACATCTGGAAGTTAACAGTTAACAATGAACAATTGACAGTTGAGGAAGGGAAGTGGGTGAAATAGAATTGAAAGTTGAAAATTGAAAATTGAAAGTTGATTTGAATGTCAACAGTCAACAGTCAACGGTCAACGGTTTTTTAGAGTCTTAGAAACTGAGAAATCAGTGAACATCAGTGGAATTTGTGGGAAAGAAAAAGAAACCACAGAT
>JAZNSO010000066.1:0-5313 GCA_045591245.1 Bacteroidales bacterium | reverse complement strand
AACTAAAGTCGTGTTCTTCGGATAATGAACGAGACGCATCTCACCTTGAAGCGCGATAAGAGCCTCATCAGAAACTGAATGATATGACTTTATTCTTGCGACGATGTTTTTCATTTGGAGTTAGAGGCGGGGTGGAGGGTTAAAGGATTAAAGGTAATTGCTTTAATAAACTAACGTGAGTTCGATATAAAATAATTTACTAAAAATGAATAACATAACGATATTTTTTGTATCTTTAAAGTGCTAAAAAAAGAACAAATCGCTATGTTATCCGACAACAAAGTTATTGAAATTTTCTATATGGCAGACGACTTCTGCAAGTTTTTTAATGAAACTGTGAAAAAACATTCCATTGACGACGAAAAAAAGCACAGAAACAAACCAAGTCGCCTCTCTGATGCCGAAATGATAACAATTCTTATAATGTTCCACATCGGAGGATACAAATGTCTGAAACATTTCTATATCAATTATATATGCAGGCATTGCAAGCATCTTTTTCCCAAAACCGTATCCTATAACAGATTTGTTGAATTGGAGAAGAAGGTCGCCGCTCCAATGCTGATTTTTGTCAAGCAGGTTCTTTTGGGCAAATGCACAGGAATCAACTTCGTAGATTCAACTCCTCTGCGTGTCTGCCGTAACCAGCGCATTCATTGCCACAAGGTCTTCAAGGGAATCGCCATGAGAGGTCAATGCTCCGTAGGCTGGTTCTTCGGATTCAAACTACATCTGATTATCAATGAGAAAGGCTGATCGAATCTACAAACGACGAACTGAAGAACATCGCCCAGATTGAACATTCAAGGCATCGTTCGTTCTCGAATTTCCTTGTTAACACCATCGCTGCTATTGCCGCTTATTGTTACTTCCCAAAGAAACCATCAATCAAGGTCGAATGTTATAAGGACAATCAGTTGGTTCTATTCTAATCACTTACAAACAGTCCTGTAAGGACTACAGACCATAGGCAGGTGTGAAGTGGAACGGAAGCCTGCCAAACATCCATGCCATCATCCAAGTCCCGTAGGGACGGCAGAGCTTAGTCGAATTGAAAAACGATAGTCATTCGCTGTTCTGTCGCGCCTACAGCGCTTTGATTGCTCTCGGCTCATCTTGAGCAGAGATTACACTGACGCTTCATCGTCTGCCTGCTTATCTGTAACCCTTACAGGGTTCAAGTTTATCTGATGAAGATTATTGCTTGATTTATTTGATAGTTCCTTATATCGAACTCACGTTAATTATATAAATACTTACAATCTAATTCTCTCAATATAGGAGTTTTCTGTATTACTAGTATCTCTTTTCCTTTTCAACTGATACAAATATCCTTTATAAATAATCATCTTCCTGCTCAACATACTATTCGCATTGACTTTTGATGTTGTTTTGCCATTTATCACGTCAATCTCGTTAAGTGTTGTTCCGAAAAACGTATAAAAAGTTCCCCTCGCTCTGTCCTGATAAATAGTATGCCGCCAGAAGTTTTCTTTCATCGGATACGTAATATCACAATAGCGTATCAGATTCAATTCCTCATCGTATGTTTCAATTCTTCCATCAAGATGATTAAAATAATATAAGGTGTCGCCAACATGACCAAGATACGCATTCTTCGACTGATACCACGCCTTTGATATGAAATTCTCCCATTCGTTCGGCTTAGGACCTAATTCCATTACCTCATCTTTCCCGACAATAACCTTAATCCTATTCTTTCTATGAAACTCCCTCTCCTTCTTTATCTCTCTAAGTTTGTATGAATCATCACTCGAAAAAATCTTATTGTTTTCTCCAGTATTCACATTTGCACGATAAAACTCAATAGCATATCCTTTTGACTTTTTCTTTTGATAATAGACGTAGTCATCTGTCGTAAAATTATAAACCTTCATCACTCTCATATAATAATCTGTCTCAACAGGATAGCCGTAAAAAGTCTTGCCATTTTGTTCAAAGACAATATAAACAGAATCTTGTCCTACAATCTGGCATTGCTGAGTAACAACATCAAAGTAAAGATTGGTCGGTTTTATTCTTTCGAGCAAAGGTACTGTGTCGTATGGTTCAAAAAACATATCAGTCACAAGCACTCTGAAATCTTTTGTCGTTCTTTCTTTTCTTTGAAGAACATAAAATCTGTCATCGGCAATTTCAAAATCTATCATTACATATTTCTCATCTTCATATTTTGCAACTCTTTCTGCAATCACTCCGACTGCTTCAAGCATATACAATGTTTCTTTCATCTTGAAGTTAAGACTTATCGTATCTCGATTAGGGACAATACTTACCAAAGTATCCTCATAACCGATACACGAAAACAACAGACCGACTTGCTTTTCAGTCTTAGGCAACGCCATAATAAAATCTCCATTATCGTCAGAACTCACGCCGAAATTGGTGTTGATGATAGAGATGTTTACATTCTTTTCAGCGACGTTTCCTTTAACGACAGAGTAATTATTGTCCTGAGCGAAAGTCATTATCCCGCAGAGGAGAAGGAGAGAAGATATTAAAAGTAGTTTTTTCATGCTATTAATTTGATAACAGCCAATCAATTACATTAATTTTCTTATGCCATCTATAATAGAGTTGTCATAATCTAACGTCAATAAATATTTTGGATTTGCATCCTTAATTTTTAATAATGACGAAATTTCTCTGTTTAATGTTTTTTCGTCATTAACAGTATATGCTACTTGATAATATTCTATGCTTCCATCATATTTTTTGACCATAAAATCAACCTTCTTTAATAAGTATATTTTGAAATGATTTAAGCAAAGTTGATTTGCCGCACCTTCTAATTCCTGTAATGACTTTGATTAAATCCTGATTCTTCAAAGTCTTGAGACGATTTAAATATGTTGGTCTTTCTACCATATTACTTTTTATTACAAAGATATAAAAATAATGACGAAAAACAATAAAAATACAAAAAATCGTCATTATTTTGTGTCAATAATCAATTACTTGCATCTAATTAATTTCCACTTCATATAATCTTTTATTATTCGTATAATCGTTGGCATATAGAAAATATGCTTTGCCGTTATGAATCCTCAGGTTTTCTACAAAAGGAAATCCACCTAAGACGGAGACGGTTTCCGCAGTTCCTTCTTCAACGTCAATCTTTTTTATCGTTGTGATTCCATCTTCTGAAAAAGTAGTGTAGAAAGTGGAAGTCACTTCGTCGAGAATGACTTTCCTGTTCCATTTCTGAATGACTTTCATCTTGCCACTCCAATGTTTATATTTATGAAATGTCAAAGGTTTTTCATTTATATATTCTCCTAAATGATTATATATTATTGTCTTGTCTTCATCGAAAGAAAACAAAACCAAAGCGGTATCTGTCTTAAATATAGGATTGTAAATCGGACGTTGGAACATATCGCCGGCATTTTCAAAACTACCGAACTTCTTCATATTAATCGCTAAGTCGCGTCCTTCCTTGTTGACGATATGTCGTAGCAGATTCGGTTTCTTGTCGCCATCAGTCTTGTAATAATTGTAATAAAGCTCGGTGTTATAGAAGAAATAATGTCCCGTAACTACAATACTGTCTGTGGCGCAGGCGACATTAGAAAACGCTTTCAGGAAATTCTCAAGTGAAGAATGATAGAGCAATCTCATCTCCATAAAATCATTTTTTTTCATCAAATGACCAATCTGCCAAACTTCTTTGTTAGAAACGAGATGCATCTCTCCGTAAATATCTTTATATATGTTATAGAATTTGTTTGAAATCTTAATTTCTTTTAAGGTATCGCAGGTGAAGTTAAGGTGCAGCAAGGCGGCATTACGACGTCGTTTTGCTATCACATAAATTCCCTTTTCGTTAATCTCGTAATCTTCGATACTTATCACTTTGTTATCGTAAGCCACTCGCGGAATGTTACCGATAATCTCAATTTCTGGCAGAATCGTTGAAGAAATTTCCATTTTCAAGATAAGGTCTTTTGTAAAATCCTCTTTTTTAATGATATGATTTACGGTATTGAATGCGAGATGAGACGCAAATATGGAGTCATTTTCTTTTGATGAAAACAAAGTAAACCTTCCTGACTCATCACTCACAGCTAACAAAGTAGAATCTATGGAATAAATTCCGACGTTTTCAAGAGCCTTGTTTCTGTCGTCGAGACAAACACCTTTAACGACAGAATAATTATTATCCTGAGCGAAAGTTATTATCCCGCAGAGGAGAACAGTGATTGTCAGTAGCAGATTTTTCATAATGATTTATTTTTTTAGTTGTAGGCTATCAGTCTAATGTTGAAGCATAACGTCCTTGTTTTGATATTATACCGATTGCAGATGTCGTTTCAATCCAACGTTTTGGCGTAAGAACAAAACTATTCAGTCCAGATTCTTTTTCAATTGCCTCGAATTCGAGGTAATTAAATTCAGGATTATGAAAACTTTCCCAAAGTCCAAGAAATCTTATCGTATTTCTATTTCTCATCCAGTTTTGTATTACGTAGCCTGGATTTTCAGACGTTTTGTATTTTGCAATATCCGTCAAGGAAATAAAATCGCCGATTCTTTTGCTTCGCATTTCAATAACATAACCTGCCGCTTCTATATTATTACTTTTCATAAATCTTGATTTAATTACTTTACAAAAGTACACATCTATGAGCTGTTTGTCAAGAAATTAATTCATAAAAGATTTTAACGTTTTTTTAAGTCAACAGACAACGGACAACAGACAACAGGCAACAGACAACGGAATTTTTTTAATTCATAATTCTTTTAACTGTTAATTGTAAACTGTAAATTGTTCATTGTAAACTGTAAACTAATTAATTCCAATCCTTTCAATATATGACTCGAATACATTCAAAGCGTTTCTTTTTTTCGTAACGGCATAAAGACTTCCTTTGTAAATGATTATCTTTTCTGTAATCCATTGGTTCGCATTTGTTACCGAACTTGTCTTTCCCGTCGTGACATCAATCTCATTTAGAGTAGTGCCAAATATAGTATAAAATCTTCCAAATGCTTTGTCTTTATAAATCTTATGTTGCCAAAAATCTTCTTCTGTCGGATAAGTTATCACACATTCGTTGAGAAGATTCATACTTTCGTCGTATGTAAGAATTTTTCCATTAAGATGGTCGAAATAATATAAGGTGTTGTCAAATATATCAAGATGATTATCTTTGGTATGATACCATGCAGCTTTGATAAAGACTTCCCATTCATCTGCCGTCGGATAAGCAGCCCAAGGAGGTAGATTCGCTACGTGCCATTGCTTTTCTTTCTTAAGTCGGATCGTAGCCATGTCGTTCTGTGAGCCAA
>JAZNSO010000065.1:0-16626 GCA_045591245.1 Bacteroidales bacterium | reverse complement strand
TTGAGAAAAAGTGGACCCAGCCCATTCACAACTGGGGACTGATCATGAACCAATTTATTCTTATATTTGCAGACAGATTGCAGATATAGGTATTTTATATGCTGTAATTTTCATTTACACAAAATACAGGACGGTGCCTTTTTAAATCATGTTATAAAAAAACTTCCACAGTCAAAGTCCAAATTTCAAAGTTTTTTCTTATCTTTGCCCAATTTATATAGTCTATAATTTTCAAAAAAATAATTATTATGTCAGATTCAGTAAAATTTATCGAAGGCGGTCTCACTTACGATGATGTTTTGTTAGTTCCTGCATACAGCAATATCATTCCAAGAGATACCAATTTAAGCACAAACTTTTCTCGTAACATTCAGTTGAATATACCTATCGTAACAGCAGGTATGGACACTGTTACAGAAGCTGCTATGGCGATTGCTATTGCACAAGAAGGCGGTATCGGTGTTCTTCACAAAAACATGACTATTGAGCGTCAAGCTGCTGAAGTACGTAAGGTTAAACGTGCTGAAAATGGCATGATAATAGACCCTGTCACTATCAGAGAGACTGCTACAGTGGGCGAAGCTCTTCGCATGATGAATGAAAATCGCATTGGCGGTATTCCTGTAGTGAACGAAAATAATGTCTTGGTTGGTATTGTGACAAATCGTGACCTTCGTTTTATCAACGACATGAAACGTTCTATCAGCGAGGTTATGACAAAAGAAAACTTAGTCACTACAACAGAATTTACCGACTTCGCAAAGGCAGCCGAGATTCTCCAACAGCATCGCATCGAAAAATTGCCAGTCGTTGACAAAGACAACCATCTTGTAGGACTCATCACATATAAAGATATAATTAAAATTAAGGCTCGTCCTAATGCAAGCAAAGACTCACACGGTCGTTTGCGCGTCGCTGCTTCTGTCGGCATCGCTGCTAACACTATCGAAAGAGCAGAGGCATTGGTGGCAGCAGGCGTTGATGCTATCAATATCGACACTGCTCACGGTCATTCTCAAAATGTTATCAATGTCGCTAAAGAATTGCGTCGCAGATTCCCTAATATCGACATTGTGGTTGGTAACATCGCTACAGCTGACGCAGCACGCGAGTTGGCAAAGACAGAAATCGACGCTATCAAAGTAGGTATCGGACCTGGTTCAATCTGTACAACACGTATCATCGCTGGTATAGGTGTCCCTCAGCTTACAGCAGTTTATAATGTTTCTCAAGCTCTTAAAGGAACAGGCATCCCAGTCATAGCTGACGGCGGCATCCGTTACACAGGCGACATCGTTAAGGCTATCGCAGCAGGCGCATCAACAATCATGGCTGGCTCATTGTTCGCTGGAGTCGATGAATCACCAGGCGACACAATCATCTTCGAAGGAAGAAAATACAAGACATATCGCGGCATGGGCTCTCTCGAAGCAATGCAATGCGGATCAAAAGACCGTTACTTCCAGGATATGGAAGACGACATCAAGAAACTCGTTCCAGAAGGCATCGTAGGTCGCGTTCCTTATAAAGGCAGCCTATCAGAAGTCGTTTATCAATTGGTCGGAGGTCTCCGCGCTGGTATGGGCTACACTGGCTCAAGAACAATCAGCGACTTGCAAAATGCTCAGTTCATTAAGATTACAGCTTCTGGTATGCGCGAAAGCCATCCACACGATATCACAATAACACAAGAATCTCCTAACTATAGCACTAAAGCTTGAGATAATCAACATTGACAGTTAACAATTGACAGTTACAGAAATGTACATTGTTAACTGTTAATTGTTAATTTTTTGAATAATATAGTTAGGAATCAAACGTTATTTTCTGAAAATAATTTAAAATATGATAAGAAAACAAACACGCAAGACTTGGCTCATCGCTTTGTGTTTTATGATGATGCCATCGTTCCTTATGGCTCAGTCTTATACTAAAAAGACTTTGATTACTATCGGAGACAAAAAGATTTCCGCTAAGGAATTTATGGATACATACGAGAAGAATAATGTCAACACTGATGTTTTAGATAAGAAAAACGTTGACGATTATATGAAATTGTATGTCGATTTTCAGTTGAAAGTAGCAGAAGCAGAAGACCTTAAAATGGATACATCAGCTGCTTTCCAAAAAGAGCTCGCCAACTATCGCCAACAATTGGCAAAACCTTATTTCTCTAACGATGACATTACCGACGAACTCGTCAGAGAGGCTTACGAAAGAATGCAGTATGACGTAAATGCCGCTCATATCCTTATTAACTGCGGCGTTAATGCGCTTCCTTCCGACACTCTCGCCGCTTACGAAAAAGCAATGTCGATTCGCGAAAGAATCCTGAAAGGCGAAGACTTCAACGCAATGGCAGTCGAATTCTCTGAAGACCCATCAGCACGCGACATGGAAGAAATCCCTGGAGTGAGAAGAGCTTACGTGGGCAATAAGGGCGAACTCGGTTACTTTACAGCTTTCGATATGGTTTATCCTTTCGAATCTGGCGTTTATACAACAGAAGTCGGTGGAGTCTCAATGCCAATACGTTCTTCATTTGGATATCATATCATTAAGCTCAACAGCAAGACTCCGGCTTTGGGTCTCATAAGAGCTGCTCATATCTTCATCGCTGCTGAACCTAACAATCCTAACAAAACAGATTCTCTCCTCAAAGCAAAAGCTTTCAATATTTACAACGAAGTCGTCAATGACGATAAAAACTGGTCGGAATATGTTAAAAGATATTCAGACGACAAAGGAACCATATCGAACAATGGTATGCTTACTCCTTTCAGAGTAAATCAAATCGTTCCTGAATTTATCAGCGCAGTGAAGGAACTCGAAGTAAATGAAATTTCAGAACCTGTAAAGACAAGCTTCGGTTATCACATTATTAAATTGGTGGGAAATACAGTGCCAGGTGAGTTTGAACTTGAAGAAAACAGAATCAAGGAAAGAGTGGAAAGAGATATGCGTGGTCAGCTCAGCGAAGATATTGCAATGCGCAGAATAATGAAAGAGAATAACTTTAAGGAAAATCTCAAGGCAAAAGACGCTTTCATCGCAACAATCGACAGCACAATCATTGAAGCATCTTACAAAGCAGGCGACGATGTTGACGGAGAACAAGTTCTTTTCTCAACAAAAGAAATGTCATGGACAGTCCAGGATTTCATAGAATATATTTACGCAAATCAGAAGAAACAAGGTTTTATAACACCTACAGCTTACGCTTATAATCTTTATGATTCATTCTTGCAGAAAGAAGTCTTCGCTTACGAAGATTCTAAACTCGAAGAAAAATATCCTGAATTCAAAGCTTTGGTTCAAGAATATCACGACGGCATCTTGTTGTTCTCTTTGATGGAAGATCAAGTGTGGAACAAAGCAGCTGAAGATACTCTAGGATTGCAGGATTATTACGAAAGAAATAAGGAATCTTATATGTGGAAAGACCGCGTAAAAGCCATCGTCGTTACATGCCATCGCAAAGATAACGTCGAGGAAATCAAGAACTTGGTCAGTCAAGACTTAGGCGTTGATTCATTACGTGCCTATTTCAAGCAAAATAAGTCACAAGCATCAGTAAGACAGTCATTCTATCAAAAAGGTGACAACGTCAACGTAGATGCAACAGAATGGAAAGCAGGAACAATGGCAGAATATTTCACATCTGTCGATAACACGACACAGATAATCAAGATTATCGAAGTACGCACTCCAGAACCTAAGACTTTCAGAGAAGCCAAAGGTGTTGTGACATCAGGTTATCAAGTCGAGTTGGAAGCAAAATGGCTCGAACAACTTAGAGAGAAATATCCTGTTACCATCAACGAAAAACTTTTGAATAAAGTTAAAAACAATTATAACAATTAATTAGAACATTAGAATGCGCTTAATCTGGGTCGGTCTTATATTTACGATGTTCTTTTCAACCTGTCAGAAAACAAAAGAAGATAGGGGAGAAGTGGTCGCTTCGGTATATGAAAGGAATTTATATAGGACCGACTTGGAAGACATTCTTTATGAGGGTATTAGCTATGAGGATAGCGTGCTTCGTTCTAAAGTCTATATAGACAAATGGATTCGCAGTCAGTTGCTTGTGCAGCAGGCAGAAAATAACCTGGATCCAAGTCAACTTGACTTTACAAGAAGAATTGAAGAATATCGTAACTCATTGATTGTTAATAAATATGAAAATGAACTCATAAACCAAAAACTTGATACCGAAGTCACCGATGACCAGATTTATGAATATTATAACAATAATAACGATGAATTCAGACTTAATCGCGACATCGTTAAAATAGCAACCGTAACATTATCCAATGATTGTAAGAAAAAGTGGCTTTTCACAAAATTGTTCCGTAATTATGATTCTTTAATGGTTGATTCTGTCGTAACTTTGGCTGACGAATATGCGTTGTCTTACGATATGAATTTGGATAAATGGTACACCGTTGATGAAATTGTTGACACTTTCAACTTGACAATCAACGATAACAAATCATTTTTGACTGGCAATGTTTATTATATTTTGAAAGACGAGGAGACATATACCTTGATTCGCATTTACGATTATAAACTCATCGGAGATTTGTCGCCATGCGAATTGGAAGTTGATAAAATCAAATATATAATATTGAACAACCGGAAAAATGAGTTATTAAGAAATTTACATGAAGACATATATACGAAGGCAAGACAAGATCAGGCTTTTGTAATTTATTGATAAAGATAAGATTAGGGATGTAAGTCCAGAATATATAATTAAGAGAATTAAAATGAAGAGATTATTTTTAATAGTATTATTAGCGTTATTTACTATGCCATCGAAGGCACAGGAACCTCAAGTTATTGATAGAGTGGTGGCTGTTGTCGGACAGAATATCATCCTTCAGTCGGATATAGAAGCGCAATATATGCAGTTCAGATTGCAGGGAGGAATTAAAGGCAGCGCGCAATCAATACGCTGCGAGATTCTTGAAGATCTTATGTTCCAGAAACTTATGCTTAATCAAGCAGAGATGGACAGTATCACCGTCACTGATGAGCAAGTCGAGGGCGAAGTAGATAGACTGGTGCGTTATTTCATTTCTCAGTTAGGTTCACAGGAAAATTTGGAGAAATATTATAAGAAGACGCTGCCTGAGATTAAAGAGGAACTCTTCCGCATGAGAAGAGACCAGATGCTGGTTGAACAGGTGCAACAGTCAATTCTTGCAAATGTTGAGGTGACTCCGGCAGAAGTAAGAGAATGTTATTACAACCTTCCTAACGATAGCATCCCGATGGTGAATTCGAAGTATGAGATTGCTCATATCGTAAAGAAACCGGCTATCACTTTAGACCAAAAACTCGAAGTCAAAGACAGATTATATAAGATGCGTAAGCGTATTCTCGACGGCGAGCGTTTCTCAACTTTAGCACTTCTCTATTCAGAAGACCCAGGTTCTGCTAAGAAAGGCGGCGAGCTTGGATTCCATGGTAGAGGCGAATTCGCTCCTGAGTTTGAAGCAGCAGCTTTTAACCTCCGCGATGGCGAAATCTCGGAAGTCGTTGAGACAGAATTCGGTTTCCATATCATCCAAATGATTGAACGTCGCGGCGATTTCGTCAATGTACGTCATATCCTGCTGACAGTCAAAGTGGCTCCTGAAGCTTTGCAGCAAGCCTATGACGAACTCGACTCCGTGGCTCAACTTATTCGTAACGACAGCCTGACTTTCGACGAAGCAGTGCGCAAGTTCAGTGATGAGAAGGATAGAACCAGTGGGGGAGTCCTCGTAAATCCTAATACAGGAAGCACATTGTTCGACGCGTCAGAACTCGATCAGCAAGTGTCTTTTACAATTAACAGAATGAAAGTCGGTGAACTTAGCGAACCTGTTCCAATGAAGACAGACGATAATAAAGACGCTTATCGTTTGCTCTATCTCAAGAGAAAAACTACTCCTCACAAGGCAAATCTCAAAGAAGACTATACTCTGATACGCGATTGGGCTATGCGAAACAAACGCGAGGAAATGATAGACAAATGGATTGCCAGCAAGTCGCAAAAAGCTTATATAAGAGTCATCGATGACTTCAGAGATTGTGATTTTATGTTTGATTGGAAATTTGCAGAATAAGAATCAGATTTGGATATGTATCAGTCAGATGTTGAAGGTGCTAAGGCACTCGTACAAAAATATGAGCAACTGAAGAAAGAGATTTCTAAGGTTATTGTAGGTCAGAACGAAATTATTCATAACACAATATTGTCGGTTTTTTGCCAAGGACATGTCCTGCTTGTCGGTGTTCCTGGTCTTGCAAAGACATTGCTCGTCAGCACCATCGGTCGCGCTCTCGGACTTTCTTTCAGCCGTATACAGTTCACGCCCGACCTTATGCCATCCGACATCCTCGGAACAGAAATTCTAGATGACTCGCGCCAGTTCAAGTTCGTCAAAGGTCCGGTATTTTCTAATATAGTGCTTGCTGACGAGATAAACAGAACGCCTCCTAAAACACAGGCTGCTCTTCTCGAGGCTATGCAGGAAAAACACATTACCATATCTGGAAAGACATATAAACTCGACACTCCATTCTTCGTCCTTGCTACACAAAATCCTATAGAACAAGAAGGAACATATCCGCTTCCAGAAGCCCAACTCGACCGTTTCATGTTTAATCTGCTGCTGGATTATCCTTCTTACGAAGAAGAGATAGAAGTCGTTAAAAACACTACGTCGGCGAAAGTCACTGATGTGAATCCTGTTATGACAGCAGAGGAAATCGCGTATTTCCAGAATCTTGTACGCAGAGTTCCCGTTCCTGACAATGTTTATGAATATGCAGTAGGTCTGGTGTCGCGCACTCGTCCGAACACTGCTCGCGCTCACGAATGGAGCAACAAATATCTCAGCTGGGGAGCAGGACCGCGTGCATCGCAGTATCTGATAATAGGTGCAAAAGGAAATGCATTGTTAAAAGGTAAGTTCTCTCCCGATATTGAAGACGTTCAGGAAGTGGCAGTTCCAATCTTGCGACATCGCCTCGTAAGAAACTATACAGCAGAAGCAGAAGGCATCGACATCCGTAAAATAATCGAGAAAATACTGTAGAGGCACATACATATGCCCCAAATTATTGTGGACAAAGTCTGTTGACTGTTGTCCGTCGTCTGTTGATAAAAAGAAAGACGTATCAACATTACCACAAATGTTGGTACGTCTCTACCATAATTGTTAACTGTCAATTGTTAATTGTCAATTCTTAATCACTTTAACAACATTTCCATCAATATTGAAGAAATAGATTCCTCTTTCATAATCAGAGATGTTGATTTCTATATTGTCAGAATTCATCTCAATCTCATCAACCATCATTCCCATCACATTATAAATTCTAACTACTGAAGACTGACTGCCGACAGATGAAATCTTAACAATGTCTTTTGCTGGGTTAGGATAAACATAGGATTTTGTCTTTGAAATTTCTGTGACATTTATCGTGTCATTTGCAGACTTTGCAACGCCAACGGATGTCTTGCCGTCTTCATACAAAGCTACGACTTCAAAGATGTGCTGTTTGCCATCATTGTAATTGATAGTATTGTCGTAGTAACTTAACTCGCTGATATTGTTACCAATAAGTCTTCCATCAATGATGACATTGTAACCTACAGGATTTCCTGCTTGAGGTGCGTTCCATTCAATATTGACATCCGTATTGTTTTCGTTGAAATTCAATGTTAGATTTTCTACAGGATAAGCGTGTTCGGAATATTCGTATGCGAAGTTACTGTTATAAACTTCTTTTGTGCTATGATTTTGTAACCATAAAGAGACTTCCAAATCGTTCATTTCTTCTACATTTGTCGATGACATGTCGAAGGAGAATTCCAAACGTTGATATTCACCAGCATTGATACTTATTGTACTGCCTTGTGCGTTTTCCAACATTTTCATTAGTATATGATGGAATTCAGTTTCTCCATTGCCTCCATCATTTGGTGTGACAGCGTTTTCAGTTGTAGTCTTTTCATTTACAGTGACATGAGCTCTTGCGCTTGCGATATCAACATACGACATGAAGTCGGCTGTTATATTGATGGTGTTGCCTTCCACGTTGAAAGCTCCTCTTATGTTGACGAAGGTAGAAGCGTTACGTCTTTCATCAAACTTCTCTTGAGTAAGAGGAAGTTCTACATTCATGCCATCGATAAACACCATTGGCACACCTTGTACACTGTAATACGATCTTCTTGTTCCGCAATCGTTTATATAGTAAGGGTCGCCAGAGCCAGGTCCGTTCATAGGATATTTGGTGTAGGTATATTCGTTAGGATTTGCCTGCGTAAGTTCTTCCATGTCTTGGTTTGTGAAGACACAAGGATAACAAGTAGCGCTTGAGAAATGTTCTATCATCGGGAAACGTTGAGCTATGCCTCTTCCGACTGTGATGTCTTTCTCAGCTATATTATTGTTCGGGTCGCCGTCAGCAGCACCATTGACAGATGTTATCTCTATAGACAATTTGTAATCACCAGGGTAAAGGAAAAAAGGAGTCTCGAAAGTGAATTGTCTTTCCTCGAATGAAGCGAGTTCGACATTGAATATCTCTGTCACTGCGTCAATACCTTCAATTTGATATTTAGCTTCGAAAGTCTCCACTGCCGATGTTCCTAAATTCTTAATGGTGAAAGCTACTTCCGACTCTCCGATACCTAATTTATCGTTAACATCGATGCTCAACAGATTGATGTCGTTTTCCTCTTGGGTGAACATCATGATGTCGTCAAAGCACCAATAGTTGATGTCGTAGGAATTGCCGTTGAAGAACAGAGCTACCTTGACGTTGGCTTTTCCCATATCAGGAGAAGTGATTATCTCATCCACGACATATTGACCTGTAACATCGTAAGTCTGTGTCCATGCAGTATTCCACGTCGCACCTCCGTCGGAAGAAGTGGCGATACCGATACTTGCGGTATTTTCATATTTCTCATAATAATGTTTGAAAGAAACACCAATGTTACTGATATTTGTCAAATCAAATGAACCCATTGATAGATAACTTATTCCATCGAAGTTAGGATCCCAGAAGAATTGCAATTCGTGAGGAGTGCCGCCTGCCCTGCTGGTGTTTTCGATGCTCCAGTTTGGACCTCCGCCGTTATAGACTTCCCATCCCGATGGAACGTTATTGGTCGCAAATGATTCATTCAACAGAATAGCTCTGTTTTGTGCAAACATTGTAGTGGAAAGCAATAATGCAACTGTTAGTACAAATACTCTTTTCATGTTTATTCTTTTATAAATTGTTTAATTATTTCACCTTTGTCAGTTACTATTTTGATAAAGTAAACTCCATTGTTATACTCTGAAGTGTTTATTTCAATTTCATTAGAATTGGTTTCAATCTCTTCAACCATTATTCCCAGTACATTATAAATTCTAACTACTGAAACCTGATTGCCGACAGACGACATCTTAACAAATCCTTTCGCCGGGTTAGGATAAATATCCAATGAATTTTCGTATTCTTCGATGGAAATGCCTTTTACTTCGAAATTGAAATTGTCAGATTGTTCCGATTCGCCGTTTTCACAAATTGTAGCGACAGCAAAGTAATGTTCGCCTTCTTCATTGAAACCTATTGTGTGTGAAGTTCCTTCTGTATTTGTTAGGAATTCGCCGTCTAAATAGATGGCATATTTTTCTGCGTTGTCGGCAGCGTTCCAACTTAATGTAACCTTGAAATTATATTCAAAATCAGCAGCGTCTTCTTCTACGTCAGCGTTTAGGTTTGTTGGAGCGTCGCAAGGTTTTTCACCAACCTGAGCACACGATTCTTCTGAGAAAGCAGAGTAGTATCCTTCACCGCAGACGCTTCTCAATGTGTAGCAATACATTGTTCCGAATTCAATGTCGTTGTCTGTATAAGACGTTGATGACAAAGTAGTTAAAAGTACGCTGTTGCGATACAACTGATATTCGCTTACACCATCGACTGCATCCCATCTTACTTCGATATTTGTTTCTCCTGCTGTTGCTGTCACGTTTTCTGGAGCGTCGCAAACGTCAGATTCAATATTTGTTATTCCGACAGAAACATTGTCGCCATAAACTGCAACTATCTCTACAGAAACGATTTCCGCTGTTTCACTTGCTGTAAATGAAAGAGAGTTCGTGTTTTCTGCTGATAACTCATTGTTAACATATACGTTATATCCTGTTGGGTTTCCATGTTCTGGTGCTTCCCAACTGATGTTGTTTCCATTAATTACAAGATTCTGTGCAGGATAGAGATGTTCGCTGTATTCGTACAAGAAACTGCTGTTGTACATTTCTTTTGACTCGTAATTCTGAACCCAAACTGCTACTTCCAAATCATCGATTTCTTCCATATTGGTGTCCGACATATCGTATGTAAATTCAAAACGTTGATAGTGACATGCTGCGAAACTCGTCTCTATGCCGTTGATGTTGCCTAACATTTTCATAAAGATGTGATGGAACTCTGTCAAACCATTGGAACCTACGTTTTCTGTAGTTGTCTTTTCATTTACCGATAAGAACACTTTTACGTTGGGCATGTCGATATAAGAAATAATATCGGCGATGACCTTAATTGTATTATTTTCTATAATATTGAAAGCTCCAACGATGTCGATGTATGATGGGACGTTAAGTCTTTCGTCTAATGATGCTTGGTTCACCGCGCTTGATTGAACTTGTCCGTCGAATGCAATTTGAGGTACTGTTAAGACTTCGTAATAATCGCTTCTAACAATGCAATCGTCTGTTGCGTAAGGGTCGCCCATGCCTGGCCAATCGACAGGATACTTGGTGTAAGTGTATTTGCCAGGATTATTTGACGTGAGTTGCCCCATCGAATAATCTACATTGACGCATGGTTGGCATGTGGAGCTTGAGAAATGTTCAATCATTGGTGTCCTTTGGACGGCTTTTAAATATGTCTTGATTTCTTTCGAGAGATGATTGTTGCTTGGTTCTGCATCGCTCGTTCCATTGACTGAAGTGATGTCAATGTTAAGTGTATATGTTCCAGGCAATAAACCTATTGTATTGCTGAATGTAAACTGCTGGTTATTCGAAGGAGCGAGGTTGGTGTTGAAAGTTTCTGTCACGTTTTCGTAACCGTCAATGCTATAAGTTGCTGCAAAAGAAGTTATTGTTTCATCACCAGAGTTGTTGACTGTGAAATCTATTTCTACCTGACCTGCCTGAGTGAGAGCGTTGACATCTATACTTGAAAGTTGAATGTCGGCACCGCTTACCTGAGAAAAGATAGTGATGTCATCGAAAAACCATTTATTAATATTATAGGTGTTGCCTTCGAAGAACAAGCAGAAAAGTACGTTGTTCTTTCCCATGTCGGGAGTGCTGACAGTTTCATTGACGGCATATTGTCCTGATGATGTTGATCCAGAGAATGTCTGCGACCATGCTGTGTTCCATGTGGCACCGTTGTCCGATGATGTCGCGATACCAATGGTGCTGCTTTGTTGGTCGTTGTTGAGATAATGTTTGAAAGAGATTCCGACTTCTTCAACATTAGTAAGATTGGCTGTTGCCATGACTAAATGAATTCCACTTGTGATGAAAGGCGAACTCTTCAGATATAACTCGTTAGGGTCGCCGCCTGCGTTATTAGAAGTGTTAATCTTGAAGTTTTCTGAGCCTTCGCCTGTGAAATACCAACCCTCTGGCATAGATGAGCCGTTGAATGATTCATTAACGATAAAAGCTCTCTCTTGCGCGTAAATCATATTGAATGACAACAACGTAATCACAAAAAGTAAAAATTTTTTCATGAAGTAAAATGCTTAATTATTAAATAAAAATGATTCTGCAAAGATATGTTTTTAATCTTAATCTATGATGATTTTTTTTCTTAAAAATATTGTGGAATTAGTATAATGTTTTACTTTTTGTTATCTTTGCAACTTCAATGTTAAAATATATCTGAAATGTTCAAACCTACAGAATATCAAATTAAATCGGTGGCAACAGGAAACGTCTGCGAAGATTCAGGCTGGTTGCTTGATTTCAAAGGCGAGGAAAAGCCAAGTCTTATTCGTGCTGTCTATGCAAACAAACAACTTAACGTGAAAGAAGATTATAGCGGACTTTATTGCTACGCTGACTGGCTTCCAATAAAACGACTCTTGAAATGTTCCGCAAAGCCAATCACTTATAAGAGCGAGGCATTATCTAAGAAGTTAGGACTTGAAAATTTATATATCACTTTCAACGGTTATTTCCCTGAAAAAGGTGCAGATATGCGCACATGTTCTTTCAAAGAAACAGAGGCTTATTCGATATGCGCACGTCTCGGCGAGGATAAAAAAGACGAAGTCATCGTTGTTTCTTCTGCCGGCAACACGGCACGCGCCTTCGCACAGGTGTGTTCCGACAACAACATAAAGTTATTATTGACGATACCGGAAGACAACCTCGATGCTCTTTGGTTCGAGAAACCGTTGAATCCTTGTGTGAAAGTGATAGCTACAAAATCGGGCAGCGACTATTTCGATGCCATCAACCTCGGTAATATAGCTTGCGAGGTGGAAGATTTCTTCGCTGAAGGCGGCGCGAAAAACATAGCTCGTCGCGATGGCATGGCAACCACGATGTTATCCGCCACGACATTCATAGGCAGAATACCGGACTATTATTTCCAGGCGGTAGGTAGCGGAACAGGAGCCATAGCCGCGTGGGAGGCAAACCTCCGTTTCATTGAAGACGGTCGCTTCGGAGATCATAAGGCTAAGATCTACGTCTCACAAAACAGACCTTTCGTCCCGATGTATGACGCATGGAAACAAGACTCGCGCGAGATGCTTCCTTACGACAACGACCAGGCTCGCCTCGACGCTAACAGTGTCATAGCTAAGGTACTTACCAACCGTAAGCCTCCTTATTCGATAGCAGGCGGTCTCTACGACGCGATGAAAGATTCTGATGGTGACTTCTTCGCTGTGACAAACGAAGAGGCAGAACAAGCAGGATTATTGTTCGAGGAACTTGAAGGCATCGACATCAACCCGGCAGCCGCTGTAGCAACGGCATCATTGATACAGGCCATAAACAACAATCAAGTCGAGAAAGACGCGGTCATCATGCTTAACATCACAGGCGGCGGCGAGAAACGTTTCAAGGAAAATCACGAAGTCGTTTATCTCAAGCCAGAACGTATCTTCGACGTTGACGCAAGCAAAGAAGAGATAAAAGAATTTGTGAAGAAAATGTTTTAAGAAGCTAACGAGGACTTCTATAAATTCCTTAAAGAATAAAGAATACGCGTCAAAATTTATTTTGACGCGTATTTCGTTTTACAACTTCACAACTTTATTGAATACAGTTCCGTTGTCTGTCACAATATTGATGAAATAAACTCCTGCTTTAAGGCCGCTGACTCTATATCTGTCGCTGTCGACTTGTACGTCCATAATCATTGTTCCCATCACGTTATAAACAGTAACTCTCGACATATTGTCGCAAATGATATTGAAATCGTTGCGTGAAGGATTAGGATAGACAACAGCTTTTATTGCCTTATTTTCGACGACATCATCAGAGTATTCGAAAACAATATGATTCATCAATCCGTTGCATTCTTCATAAACAGGACGTATGCTGTAGATATGGAATGCTGAACCAGTTACAGTCTCGTCAACATAAGATGTTTCCTCGGTTGTACCCATGAATCTTGTATCGCGGTATATTTCGTAGTGGATTACGTTATTCTCTTCTGGCGCTGTCCATGTGAAATTAGCCGGATAAGGCATATTATATGGCAATACCAATTCAAGGCCTTGTATTGTTTCACACATATCGTAAGCATCATTCATTTCCATACAGTTATGAACCCATGAATAAAGCAGTCCATTGTTGAAGCCGTCATATTGAGAATAAATAACACTGTTGTCATCTGACATCACTAAGAAGCTACATTCCGAGTCGTAATCACCTTTCTGCCATTCGAGTGTCACTTCAACTCCCGATCTGATGACTTTAGTATAGGTATCTTGTAATCCAGATGTAATTGTAAAAATATCATCAGGAGTTCCATCACTGTATTTCACTATCAAAGAAGCACCGTTCCATCCATCGCCATAAACGTCTTTAAGTATAAAAGTTACATTGCAAGAATTCAAATAGTCGATTGAAAACATCTCAGTAGTATTAGTGTCAGAGAAATCATCATATTTAGACAATTCTATTTCGAAAGGAATGCTGAAATCATCACCGACATTGCTGTCTAAGGTAATATTGAAAAACGCAACACCCGATGATTTATCAGCTATAGAACTGAATGTCGATTCGTTCGTGTTGATAGTAACTCTATTGTCGATAGTCGATAAGATCGCATTAACAGCTACTGCTATCTCATTACCTGTATTGTTGAACACGACTCCCAAGTCGGCTGTCTCACCAGCTTCAAGTACGCCGTTACCATTGTCATCGTTCTTCACTAGTAATGACTGGTATTCTAATCTGCTGCCATATACTTCTACTTCGGTTTTGAATTCACCTTTCGATTCATTATTTTCGTTGAAGAAACATAGTTCGAAAACCAACTTAGACATAGTTTCGACACTGTCGCTGACAAGGAATTCAAACTCGTCAATAATATTTATAGTGTCGAAAGCATTGATATTTTCCAAGAAGGCTGTCGAATCGATAATCGTCACCATCTCATTGGTTGATCTCAAGACTACGTTAAGATCGCTATGGTTGTTTTCCGTTTTATTTATAACAATGACATTAAGTTTCACTTGTTCTGAAGGATTCAGGTGCATGTTAGCGTTAGCTGTTTCCATGTTGCTATCATCGATAAAGGCATCAACGATACTGAAGTCGCTAGTGTTTATATTTTCAACAGCTGCCAATGCATCGATACGGCCGGAGCCTGTCGTATTATTTTTGTGAGGACCGATTTTATAGGCTGTTGTTTCTAATAACATGCATATCTCTTCTGGTGTCAATCTAGGATCTTTTTCCAACATGAGAGCCATCACGCCAGCGACGCAAGGTGTAGCCATTGATGTTCCGCTCATTTCCACCAGTCCTTCATTGTCCTCATAGTCGAGAGATAAGACACCTACGCCAGGAGCACATACATCAGGACGGATAAGACCGATACCTGGCTGGTAGGCATAGTCGCCGTATTCTGTATTCTGCCATGTTACAGGGCCACGTGATGAGAAATAAGCAATTTTATCGTAATCGTCTGTTGCTCCGACAGCCACCACACACGACAATTCGCCTGGGTTGGCTTCGGCTTGTTCTGGGTGCAGCCATGGCGGAGGACAGCTTCCAGGTACTCTTACGTTATCGGGAACTTGATACATCCATAACAGATCGCCTTCATTGCCGACAGCTATCGCTGCGACAACATCAAATCCCAATATATTAACACAGGTACGTCGCAACAATGTCCTTTCAGATATTGTCGACTGTGACAGACCTAATGACAAGCTCAACACATCGGCATGATGCTCAACTGCCCATTCCATGCCGCTGGCGATTTTGTTTGCTGAACCGCCGCCTTCATCATTAAGAACCTTTACGCACATCAATGTTGCATCAGGTGCCATGCCTGTAATAGTTCCTGATGTTCCGTCACCGCATACCGTACCTGCACAGTGCGTACCATGACCTAACAAATCCATAGGGTCGTTGTCGTTATAATAGATATCATAACCATGATGAGGAAATTCTTCACCTCCATCCCACAAATGGTCGGCAATGTCCACATGATTATAGTTGACACCTGTATCAATAACTGCTACTACAACCCCTTTGCCAGTGAAGCCTAAGCTCCACACATCACCTGCATTGACAATGGTGATATTTTCTGTGATATTGTCTTTGCCATGTTCCACTTTCTCTGCTTTTTCGTTCCAAAGCATATATTTTTCCTCGTCATAACCAATCATCAAAACATCGGGATGTTCTGCTATAAGATAGATGACATCGCGAGATGCTGTACAATTGATGTAGTTCGACATCCAGCTGCTCTTGATATTTGAAACCCTGTCGCTTTTTTCTTCAGCTCTGAGGACAGACAAGATTTCAGCCTGTTCCTTCTCGGCAAAGAGTTTCATCTCATCGACAAGGAAGTCGCGCTTTACCTTTTTGTCGGTGATTTGTTCAGCTCGGCTTCTTAACCGATTCATGTCTATATTAGATTTAAGGATGATATTGACACTTATCATATCATCGTTTTTTTTGTTCATCACGTTCTGCAATTCAGGTTCGATGGTCTTTTGCGCATAAGCCAGGCTGCAAAACGAGATGATGATTAAAAGTGATAATACTAATTTTTTCATATAACTTTTAAGAATTATGTGGATTTCTACACGAGTGAGAAGTTTACTTATCGAGTTCACAAAGGTAAGAAAAAAACAAAGAAACTGAGAACCTATAAAAATAAATTCTCAGTTTCTTATTCTCTTATATTTTCAAATCACATCCTTATTTCTTCATCATCTCGAAGCCTTTTCCGTAGACTCCCATTACGGTATTGACCGACACGAAAGCCGTTGGGTCGAGTTGTTTAACAATCCTGATGACACGTTGCGATTCGGTCTTTCTCACGACGACCATTACAATATTGTTT
>JAZNSO010000064.1:0-42798 GCA_045591245.1 Bacteroidales bacterium | reverse complement strand
CGTATTAAATTACGCTTGTCAAACATATCAGTTATCTCGCCCTAATAAAGTTGGAGCTGTTATGGCATTGATTAGAGAGTGTCAACCGAATACTTTTGAAGAATGGGAGCAGTGGTATTTCTTAAATGCTCATACATCAGGAAAGAAACCCACCAAGATTACTAATGAGAGTTTGCGAGAATTGGGTGAACGATTGTATGCCAAGATTACGGAGATAGTTATTCCTGAGTGGGAAAGTGCTTTTAGAGAATTGACTGAGCAAGATTGCATTGATTATCTATAATCTCACCATCAATAGAACTTACGATGGATATTTGCGTGAAAAATCTGTCATAAACGATGGATTGGCCAAGCTCTTTCCAAATTTATTTTTTGAAGAAAGTGATCCAGAATTAGACCATGCAGGTGATATTGATTATGTTGCAAAGGTTGGCAATGCATCCTTGGGCATTCAAATCAAACCGATTACAGCAAGTGCTAATTTCGGTAGCTATTCTTTGACGGAAAGAATGAAAGCAAGTTTTGAATCTTTCAAGGAACAATATGGCGGTAACGTCTTTGTCGTGTTTAGTTTAGATGGCGAAATTGCGAACAAAGATGTAATTGAACAAATTAATAATGAAATAAACAGGCTTTTAGAACTATAATAAATTCACTAATTAGTAAAGCGTATATGGAGTCTCAATTAGAAAATAGTTTAAAGTTGTTGCTAAACTCCAAATTAGAAGTTTTAGAGCAATATTTAAATGCAGATATTTTAGTGTATTGTGGACCAATTGGTAACCTTAATGAGAATGTATTTCTAAAAATTGTTGAAGAATTAGCACACAGTCCAAATCATCACGACACTTTATACATAATGCTTACCACCACAGGTGGCAGTGCTATAGCAGTAGAGCGTTATGTTAATATAATTAGATATCACTATTCTGAAGTTCATTTTATTGTTCCCGATTATGCGTATAGCGCTGGTACTATATTTTGTATGAGTGGAGATAGTATCTTTATGGACTATTTCTCAGTTTTAGGTCCCATTGATCCTCAAGTTCAAAACAAGGAGGGGAAATGGGTTGCGGCATTAGGATATTTAGATAAAGTCAATGAATATATAGAAAAAGCAAAGTCAGGAACATTAACCAATGTAGAGTTTGCTATATTGAAAGATTTTGATATAGCAGAACTTCGAAGTTTTGAACAAGCAAGAGACCTGACTATTGATTTGTTAAAAAAATGGTTAGTCAAATATAAATTTAAAAATTGGAAGAAACATAGTGACGGGCAAGATGTTACGATCGAGGAAAAGCAGCTAAGAGCAAAAGAGATAGCTGCTCATTTAAGTGATAATAACGATTGGAAATCACATGGAAGGCCGATTAATATTGAAGCATTAAAGGATTTAAAACTAAAAATAGAAGATTATAGTGAAAATATAGAGTTAAGGACTAAAATTAGAGATTATTATGAAACCATGTCTGATTATGTCAGACTTAAGGGTTTCCCTATATTCATTCATGATAGAATATTTTTATAGCATATGGATACTGTAAGTAAATTAAATAATATCATATCTGAATATTCGGATTTAGAAGACTCGTTTATAAAGAAATCCCTTTCGCAAATAGAGCTATATGAAGACTTTATAAAAAAATATAGTAGTTCAAAGCGTATAAATAAACGACTTACACTATACTCTGAGGATTCTCCAATGCATAAATATCTTGCAAATATTAAACCATGACAAATCTGTCATAGAGGAAACCTTATCAAGTTAAAAGTAGCCAAACTCTTTGTGCAATCAAAGAATTTGGCTACTTTTGCGTCAGAGTTGTTTGACAAAGCATAATGCAGAAAATTGGTGCAATCTCGAAGTTGCCAAATCGTTACCAACAACTTTCTATCATAGCATTCGCTATTTGTGTATCAATCAGATACGGAATTATTTATTATCCGTTGCAAAGATATAACAAAATCTTCTTCCAACGGAGATTTATCTGAGAAAAAATTGTTTACTTTGCATATTGAAATCATATATTTTTAAACAATGAAAGAAACACCAATTTTACTTCTTACCGGTTATCTCGGTAGCGGAAAAACAACATTAGTAAACAACATCTTAACAAACAAGAAAGGTATCAAATTCGCCGTCATCGTCAATGATATTGGCGAAGTGAACATCGATGCCGACCTCATACAGAAAGGCGGTGTCGTTGGTCAGAAGGACGACAGTCTCGTCGCTCTCCAAAATGGTTGCATCTGCTGTTCCCTTCAATTCGACTTGGTGGAACAGCTCAGCGATTTGGTAAAAAGCAACAAGTACGATTATATCGTCATCGAGGCAAGCGGCATCTGCGAACCTGAACCTATCGCTCGTACCATCGCCTCGATTCCTAATATGGATGAAAAATACAGCATACACGGACTGCCGAAATTGGATTGCATCGTAACAGTGGTTGATGCACTAAGAATGAAGAGTGAGTTTGAATGCGGCAATAAATTAGATAAGAACACTTTAGAAGAAGACGACATAGAAAACTTGGTAATTCAACAGATAGAATTTTGTAACATAGTCCTTCTTAATAAAGCTTCTGAAGTAAATCGCGACGACTTAAATCGTATCAAGTCTATCATCAATAATTTACAGCCTGGCGTTGAAATCATAGAATGCGACTACACCAATGTCGATTTTGAAAATATCTTAAATACTAACAAATTCGATTATTATAAAGTGGCAGGCGCAGCAGGCTGGATTCGACATATTGAAGACAACAGTCATCATGAACACGAACATCATCATGAACATGAACATCATCATCATGATGGAGAAGAGTGTCATGATGAGAATTGTCCTTGTCATCATCACCATCATCATGGTCACAGTCACGGCGATGAATATGGCATCAGCACTTTTGTATATTACAGACGTCAGTCGTTCGACACTAATAAGTTCGACAGGTATGTCACATCTAAATGGCCTGAGAACGTGATACGTGCAAAAGGCATCTGTTATTTCAGCGACAATCCTGACATGACATATCTCTTCGAACAAGCTGGCGTTCAGAAGAAACTGACGGAAGCCGGACTCTGGTTTGCCACCGCTCCACAAGATGAGTTCGAGGAATTGGTACGTCAAGACCCAAGTATATTAAAAGACTGGGACGAGAAATACGGCGACAGAATGGCGAAAATCGTCTTCATAGGACAACATTTAGATACGGAACAAATAAGCAAGGATTTAGATGATTGCCTCGTTGAGATCTTTTAGAATCTGAGAATCTAAGAAATTTAGGTTCTTGAATTGGGTTTATTCTTTCGTAGAGATAATTCCCACTTTCGTAGAAAATATCTTAGTCTGCATTATCTGTTTGAACATTATGTTATATTTTTGCATTTGACAGTAGTGTCAAACATGATTGTAAAAAACAACAAATAATGTACAGAATAGGATTAGATATAGGCTCAACAACAGCCAAGATCGTAGCGATTGATGAGAACGACAATATCATTTATAACAAATATGAAAGGCATAACGCTCAGATGCTGAACGTTGTGCTTTCCTTTTTAAATGAACTGAAATCTATTATCGGCGATGATGATATCATTTTTAAAGTCAGCGGTTCCATCGGAATGGGTTTCGCCGAACGTTACGGCATTCCTTTCGTGCAAGAAGTCGTGGCAGCATCTAAGACGATACAACGTTTCTATCCTATCACCAACACCATGATAGACATCGGCGGCGAAGATGCCAAAATCGTCTTCTTTAAAAACGGTGACACCGACGAACTCAGAATGAACGGCAACTGCGCTGGCGGCACTGGAGCCTTCATCGACCAGATGGCGATACTGTTGGGAATAACGACTTCTGAATTAAACGACTTGGCTCTCAACGCTCAGAGCATCTATCCTATCGCTTCACGCTGCGGAGTGTTCTGCAAGACCGACATTCAAAACCTCATCGCGAAAAACGTAAATCGAGAAGACATAGCGGCATCAATATTTCACGCAGTGGCTGTGCAGACAGTATCGACATTAGCTCACGGCATCGACATCAAAACCCCTATCCTATTCTGCGGTGGTCCTTTATCTTTTATCCCTGCTTTAAGAACAGCATTCATCAACTACTTAGGCATAAATGAATCCGACATCATAATGCCCGAACATGGCGAGCTGATAACAGCAACAGGAACTGCCTTGATGAAATCTAAAGAAGAACAGATTACCTCATTAAACAAGATTATCAATTTATTAAGTCAACATGACATTGTAACTAAGAGACAACAGTTTAAGGGACTGAAGCCAATATTTGAAGATGCAGAATCTTATTCTTTGTGGAAAGAACGTATTTCTAAAAATAAATTAAGTAAAGCCAAATTAAGTAAAGGCAGACATGATGCTTATTTAGGAATCGACTCCGGTTCCACCACGACTAAGATTGTGGTTCTCAACGACAAGTCAGAATTACTATTTTCTTTTTATAAGAACAACGAAGGCAAGCCTATCGAGGCTGTCAAGGAAGGAATTTTGTTGTTGAAAGAAGAATGTGAGAGAAACGATGTCGAATTGATTTTCAGAGGCAGCTGCTCAACAGGTTACGGCGAAGATCTGATGAAAGCAGCTTTCAAGTTAAATCACGGCATTGTGGAGACTATGGCACATTATATAGCAGCGCGTCATTTAGACAAAGACGTCTCTTTCATACTCGACATCGGAGGTCAGGACATGAAAGCGATTTTCGTCAACAAAGGCATCATCGAGCGGATAGAAATCAACGAGGCTTGTTCATCGGGATGTGGCTCTTTCATAGAGACCTTCGCTAAGAGTTTGGGACACAGCACTTCCGACTTCGCATTAAAAGCCACCGAGTCAAAAACACCATGCGACTTAGGAACACGATGCACCGTCTTCATGAACTCTAAAGTGAAACAGGTGCTTCGCGAAGGAGCTACCATCAACGACATCTCTGCCGGATTATCATATTCCGTAGTAAAGAACTGTCTTTATAAAGTCTTGAAAATAAAAGACATCTCAGCATTGGGAAATCATATCGTATTGCAAGGAGGCACTATGCGCAACGACTCCATCGTGAGAGCCTTTGAGATTTTATGCGAGAAAGAAGTCTCACGCTGCGACTATCCAGAACTCATGGGTGCTCTCGGATGCGCCTTGTATGCTATAAGTCAACAAGACAACGAGACAACAAGTCAACAAGTGGGTCTTGATGATTTACTAAATTTATCTTCTTACTCGACAAAGACATTGAACTGCAAAGGATGTGAAAACAGTTGCGCTGTAAGATGTTACGACTTCGGTAACGGAAGAAGATATTTCTCTGGCAACAGATGCGAGAAACATTTCAGCAACGGAGAGTCGGCGAAGAATGCAGGACGTAATATGTATGAAATAAAAGAACGACTGTTGTTTTCAAATTCAACGCCAAAGACAGAGTCTATACTAAGCATTGGCATTCCTCGTGTTCTTAATATGTTTGAGGAATATCCTTTCTGGCACACCTTGTTCACCTCATGCGGAATAAAAGTTATTTTATCAAATCCGTCGAATTATACAAATTACGAGAGAAACGTAAGAATGGTGATGTCGGATAATATATGTTTCCCTGCCAAATTGGTTCACAGTCACATAGAAGATCTGCAGAAACAAAATGTCGATAGGATTTTCATGCCTTTCGTGATTTATGAAAGCGACGACAAGAAACAGCAGAACTCTTATAATTGTCCCATCGTGACGGGATATTCAACTGTCGTAAAAAATGTACAGCCGTCCGACATTCCCATCGACGCTCCAACTATAAGCTTCAAAGACAGAGAGATGCTTTTGAAACAATGCAAGGAATATCTTACATCATTAGGCGTAAATTACAAAACCATAGAGAAAGCATTTGTCGAGGCTGAGAAAGAATATCTTAATTTCAAGAAAGAGTTGATAAGACATAATGAAGATATTTTAAGTTCAGCCACAAAAAACAACGAACTGACGATATTACTTGCAGGACGTCCTTATCACAGCGACCCGCTCATACAACATAAGATTTCCAATATGCTCAGCGAGATGGGCATCAACGTCATCACCGACGATATTGTGAGAGACAAAGACGTGGAAATCAAAGACACGCATTTTCTGTCGCAATGGTCATATCCGAACAGAATCATGAAAGCCGCGAAATGGACCGCGAAATATAATGAACAATCTACGATAAACAATATACAGTTTGTGCAGATGACTTCATTTGGTTGCGGTCCCGACGCCTTCTTCATCGACGAGATAAGAGATTTATTGTTGAGAAATAATTGCACTTACACCTTATTGAAATTAGACGACATCAACAATATAGGCTCTATGAAACTCCGAGTCCGTTCTTTGGTAGAGAGTCTGAAATTAGCTAATCATGAGAGTCTCAGGAAGAATGAATCCCTTGATTTTCAGACCACGCCTATTTATGACGAAAGATTTAAAAATAAGAAGATAATAGTTCCGTTCTTCACTTCTTTTGTCTCGCCTCTGATTCCAGCAGTCTTCTGCAACTTGGGATATAATGTTGAGAATCTTCCTTTAAGCGATGAAGCCTCCGGAGAATGGGGATTGAAATATGCCAACAACGAGGTTTGTTATCCCGCGACTTTAGTTGTTGGCGATGTCATCAAGGCATTTAAAGAAGGAAAGTATAATCCAGATGAGTGTGTCGTCTGCATCACACAGACAGGAGGTCAATGTCGCGCTTCAAATTATCTTCCATTGCTGAAGAAAGCCTTAGTCGATGCAGGATATTTTAACACACCTGTCATTTCATTTTCTGTCGACAACGATTTAGACAACAATCAGCCAGCATTCAAAATCAATTGGTTGAAGCTATTGAAGATGGCGATACCAACGATATTATACAGCGATTGCATCAGTAAGTTCTATTACGCTTCTGTTGTTAGAGAAAAGGAGAAAGGCAAAGCGAAAATGCTACGCGACAAATATTTAGACTTGGGCGACGCGCTGATAAGAAATCGTCAGAGCGACAAATTATATCAACATCTCGACATTGCCGCAAAAGATTTCGATTCAATTTGTCAGGATAAAGATACAAATAAAGTCGGCGTCGTTGGAGAGATTTATCTGAAGCATAATTCATTTGCGCAGCGCAACATTTTAGAATGGCTCATAGAGCAAGATATCGAGGTCGTTCCTCCATTGATAATGGGATTCTTCATACAGTTTTTCGTCAACAGGAAAGTAAATCAAAAGACATATTTAGAGAAAAGTGAAATCAGCGATGTGATTGTCGATATGTTTTATAAGGTCATAAAGAGGCACATTAATAAGGTAAATAAAATCGCATCAAAGTTCAGATATTACATCCCATTCAACGACATTTTCGAAGAAGCTGAGGAAGCCGCCAATGTCATCACCTTGAACGCTCAATTTGGTGAAGGATGGCTGTTGCCTGCCGAGATAATCTCGTATATCAACTGCGGCGCCAACAATATCGTAAGTTTGCAGCCTTTCGGTTGTATCGCAAACCACATCATTTCCAAAGGCATAGAAAAGAAACTAAAAGATTTGTATCCTGCAATAAATTTACTATCTTTGGACTTTGATAGCGGAGTGAGCGATGTGAACATCAAAAACAGGCTGTTACTTTTTGTAGAGAAAATCAACAAGGCTTCAAACAAATAAATTCAGAATATGGAAAATAAGATTATTGAAATAGCCAAGAATGTATTTATCGAGAAAGGCTATGCGGAGACAAGCATGAGTGAGATCGCGGCTAAAGTCGGTATTAACCGTCCCGGCTTACATTATTATTTCCGCACGAAAGACAAGATGTTTGAAGCTGTCTTTGGAGATATTATCATGTCGATAATTCCCAAAGTCTTTGATATTTTAATACAGAAAGACAAGAAAATCGGGAAGCGCGTTGAAGAGATTATCGACACCTATTACAAACTGTTTTTAGAAAATCCTAAGTTGCCGATGTTTGTCATAAGAGAGATCAACAGAGACGCTAACTTATTGATAAACACAGCCGAGAAACTACATCTACCAGAGAGGTTCTTCGGTGCGTTGCATTCTATCGAAGAAGAGATGAAAGAAGGAAAGCTGAAGCAAGTCCCGATTCGATTTATATTTTATAATTTATACAGTCTTCTGTCGATTCCTTTCCTCTCGCAAGATCTGACATATTCATTGTTATTAGATGAGAACGAAAGTTTTGAAGACATGCTCAACGACTGGAAGCCTTACATCGTAAGTCAAATGGAGAACCTATTAGAAATCAGATAATAAAATTATTCACTGATTTCCTAATGGTGCATCGTCAAAATTATGTTTCCAGCGGCGATGACTCCAGAGCCAATAAGGAGGATTAGATTTAATAGTGTCCTCTAAGAGTTCTGTGTAGCGTTGCATTATCGCGCCATCAGGAAGCTCGCTCGGTTTCTCGCAAATCACTTCCACATCGATGCGATAATGTCCCCATCTTTCTTTTATTACCTTATAATATAATACAGGAAGATCATATTTCCTTGCGAATCCCTCCGAACCTCTGATGAAACCAGTCTTCTGATTCAGGAAATCAGCAACATAACAACGTTTCGGATTACTTGGATTCTGGTCGGCGAGAATCATATAAGCTGCGGGAATGTGATTATCTTCGTGACATGCCATCACTTCACGAACATTATCATGAAAGACAACTTGAGTTCCGTAACGCGTCCTCGCACGATTGATAAGTTTCTCGAACACTTTATTAGTATTATGCGCTCCCACTCCTATCCCGTGATGCTTGAACTGCATATCCAAACTAAGAACCATCCACTCCCAATTGTTATAATGACTTGAAGTCAAAATCACGCTCTTGCCTTCATCAAAAAATTTATTGACCACCTCAGGATTGGAACAATGATAACGGCGCATCACGTTTTTACGCGACATCGAAATCATCTTCAGCATCTCCACACCAAGCTGAACAAGATGCCAATAGAACCTGTTCCTCAACTTTCTTATCGATTTAACATCAAGACTTTTAAAGGAATTCGATAAATTTTTATCAATTATCTTTTTTCTATATCCAAACAAAAACGCTAAAAAAAGATAAAGAGGAAAGGAAATCAAATACAGAAGACAAAGTGGTAAAACTGATAGTGGGTAGAAAATCAGATAGAAAGCTATTCGTGTTAACATTTTACCGTCAAAAAAAATTACGTGCAAAGTTACAACTATTTTAATTATATATGACAATAAATTTCAACATTTATTACACATAAATTCATCTTTTTAATTGATAAAAAACAACTTTTTCTAATATTATTTGCTACCTTTGCCAAATACTTTAACAAATATTCTAATTATGGCTGAAAACAACGAAAAAATCATGCAAGCATTGGCATCTTACGGAATAGAAGGTGCTCAAGAAGTAATCTATAACCCATCTTACGAAGAATTATTTAAAGACGAGATGGATCCTTCTTTAACAGGATTCGAAAAGGGTGTCATGACAGAACTCGGCGCAGTCAACGTTATGACTGGCATTTACACAGGTCGCTCGCCTAAGGACAAATATTTCGTCATGGACGAGGTTAGCCGCGACACTGTTTGGTGGACATCCGATGAATATAAGAACGATAACAAGCCTGTCACTCCTGAAGTCTGGAACGAATTGAAACAATTAGCTGTTAAGCAATTATCTAACAAAAAACTCTATGTCATGGACGGTTATGCAGGCGCCAACGAGAACACACGCCTCAAGATACGTTTCATCATGGAAGTGGCATGGCAGGCTCATTTCGTGAAGAACATGTTTATCCGTCCTACAGAAGAAGAACTCGCCAACTTCGGCGATCCTGACTTCGTAGTATATACAGCATCGAAAGCTAAAGTTGATAATTATAAAGAGTTAGGTCTCAACTCAGAGACAGCTGTCGTTTTCAACTTAAAAGAGAAAGCACAGGTAATCTTGAACACATGGTACGGCGGCGAGATGAAGAAAGGTATGTTCTCTATCATGAACTACTTATTACCTTTGAAAGGCATCGCCGCAATGCACTGCTCAGCAAACACCAACGAAAAAGGCGAGACAGCAATCTTCTTCGGACTCTCAGGAACTGGCAAGACCACTCTTTCTACAGATCCTAAGAGAGCTTTGATTGGCGACGACGAACACGGCTGGGACGACGACGGCATCTTCAACTTCGAAGGCGGCTGCTACGCTAAAGTCATCAACCTCGACAAAGAAAGCGAGCCAGACATTTACAACGCAATCAGGAGAGACGCTTTATTGGAAAATGTCACCGTAGATGAAAACGGCAAGATCGACTTTAAAGACAAGAGTGTCACAGAAAACACCCGCGTCTCCTACCCTATCTATCATATCGAAAACATAGTAAAACCCGTATCGAAAGCTCCAGACGCTAAGAAAGTAATCTTCTTGTCAGCCGACGCTTTCGGTGTATTGCCTCCAGTTTCAATCCTCACTCCAGAACAGACAAAATATTATTTCTTGTCGGGCTTCACAGCAAAATTAGCAGGTACAGAACGTGGTATCACAGAACCTACACCAACATTCTCAGCATGTTTCGGCGCAGCATTCCTTTCATTGCACCCAACAAAATACGCTGAAGAATTAGTGAAGAAAATGGAGAAAGTTGGCGCTACAGCATACTTAGTTAACACAGGTTGGAACGGCAGAGGCAAACGTATCTCCATCAAAGACACACGCGCCATCATCGACGCCATCTTAGACGGTTCCATCGACAAGGCAGAGACAAAGAACATCCCATATTTCGATTTCAAAGTCCCTACATCATTGCCAGGCGTAAATCCGGATATTCTTGATCCTCGCGACACTTACGCTACAGCAGAAGAATGGAATGTGAAAGCTGAAGACTTGTCATCACGTTTCATCAAGAACTTCGACAAGTTCACTCACAACGAAGCTGGTAAGGCATTGGTTGCAGCAGGACCGAAACTTTGAGAAGTCAACAAGTAGAGACGCGTCAATGTATCATGCAATGAAACACATTGACACATCTTACTGAAAATTAATCAAAAAAGTCGTTCAGGATTTCTGAACGACTTTTTGCACATTTTATAATCAGTTATTTCTATTCAAAGACTGCTCTTACATTTTTTCCAAGATAGCGACTGCTATAGTTCATGACATAGTATCCATTCATGAGGTCGAGATTGAGCGCAAAATAATGATTATCCCATGAGTTATCAGGTTCTGAACTCCAAAGGCAGCCAAATTTACCACCTGAATAGATTTTTGTTCCGCCTATATAACCCGCAGAAGGGATAAAAATACTGTTTCCATTTTTACCTATTATCTTTGTACCTGTAACTCCATTAACCTGAGTCAATTCCAAATCACAATACTCAAGCAATTCACCAATTTCATCATACGTAGGCATTCTCCAGCCAGCACCCCAGTTTGCTGTAGCCGCATCATATAGAGCGTCTCCTGAGAAATCCTGCATTGCTTGCCCTAACATAACGCTATTTTCTTCTGTAAAATCAACTTTAGGATTTGTTTCTCCCCAAGCATAAAAATAACCACTTTTTTCTGGAGAATCCGCACCTATATTGCAAGTAGCCCATTTTAATCCACTTGGCAAACCGAGGTCAACGTATTCATGATTATTCATATTGTTGTCTGTCTCCGATTCTGTCGTAAAACTTATAACATCTCCATAGTAAACAACATCATCAGTTACAGCATAAGCGCATACATAATAAATCGTGTTAGGTACAAATAAATCCACATCAAAACTAAAACTGCCAGAACCTTCGCCATCACTAATACGGAGTTGATATCCAGGATATTGAGGACCATATTGTTCTATTGAAGGTATTCCTTCGTGACAATATACTATTCCTTTATCCGTTATATTATCACCAGTAACAGAACCTTCCAACACAGCTGAATTTGAGGTTATGGATTTAGGTTCAAACGTTTCAATTATCGGTATTTCCTCCGTCTTAAAGCTTTCTACATCTCCGTAAAATATTTCATCATCATAAACAGCATACGCTCTCACATAATAGGTCGTACTATAAGAAATTCCATTTATTTCAAAGCTAAAATCACCTATACCCGAACCTGCACTAATACAATTATAATCAGAAGGAGAATCCGGATAAACTCCACCTATCGTAGGATTATCATAAACACTATAACAGATACCTTTGTCCGTAACAGAAAGAGGATCATCTGAAGTGACAGAACCACCACAGATAGCAGAAGCCGTCGTCACATCAGTTGGAGAATACGTCACAACCGTAGGCTCTTTTTTGTTACAAGACAGCAGCATTACACAAATTAACGATAAAAATAATAATCTTTTCATAACAGTTTAATTTTATGTTATAAATCTTTTCTTAAAGTCCGATACAAATTTAGAAAAATAAAGTTAACATCAAAAAAAACAGCAATGATTTTTATTCATTATAGGGGGGGGTAAAACTATAATTATCAACACATTATAACACAAAACCATTACATATAAATAATATTTCAATTATTATTTCATTAAAAACATAAAAAAATATCACAAAATTTAGGATATCAACGGACTACGTCAACAGACAACAGACTTTGACCATATACAAAAAAGCTGCCGTTCATTTAACAGCAGCCTTTATTTTTATTTTCATTTTCAATTTTCAATTAATTAAGCATTACCGGCATCAGGAGCATCAAGATATCTTCGTCAGCATTTTGATTGTCAACAGGAAGGATAAGACCAGCTCTGTTTGGTGCCGACATTTCTACCATAATTTCTGTCTGACTGAGATTACCTAACATTTCCTGGAAGAATCGTGAGTTAAATCCGATTTCCATATCATCGCCTTCATAGTTACATGAAAGTCTTTCTTTTGCTTCGTTGTAGTAATCCACGTCTTCTGCCGTCAATGTTAGTTCTTGACCAGCCATCTTAAAACGAATCTGATGAGTTGCCTTACTTGAGAAGATAGCCACACGGCGGATAGCAGAAAGAAGTAACTGACGGTCTATCACCAACTTGTTTGGATTTGACTTTGGTATTACAGCTTCATAATTAGGATAACGTCCGTCGATGAGACGACAAACGAGTTTGAATCCTGACATTGTGAACGATGCATTTGTCTTATTGAACTCTACTATAACAGGTTCGTCAGCTTTTCCTGACAAGGCGTTTTTCAGTTGGTTAATAGGTTTCTTTGGTATGATGAATGACTCTTTAATATCAGATTTAATATCCATTCTTCTGTAGCGAACCAATTTATGAGCATCTGTTGCCACGAAGTTAAGACTATTTTCTGTCATTTCCATATAAACGCCTGTCATCACGGGGCGAATTTCATCGTTTCCTGTTGCGAAGACTGTTTTTTCGAAACCGCAAGCGAGAACATCAGCAGGTATTTCCCATCTCATAGGGTCTGGCAACACTGGCACTTGAGGGAACTCATCACTCTTATGTCCGACCATTTTGTAGCGGCCCTCACCTGTTGTTATTTCGATAGCTAATGTTTCTTCATCAATATTGAAAGAGACAGGTATGTCTGGGAAATTCTTCAAGATGTCGATGAGCAAACGAGCTGGAATAGTGACCTCTCCTGCACCCTCAACCAAATCAGGCTGTATCGACACGACCATCGTTGTCTCCAAATCCGATGCAGTGATTTTCAATTCGTTTTCCGAGATATTAAAAAGAAAATCATCTAATATTGGCAATGTATTGTTAGTATTTATAACACCGCTCAGCGACTGCACCGCTTTTAATAGTTTTAAACTTGAAAGTATGAATTTCATAATTACTGTATTTTTCGGTTTGTAAAATTACAAAAAAAGATATATCTGCGACTCAAAAACGAGCTGTTTTTTTATTTATTTTTCTTCTTTAGGAATTTATTTTCGGTTCCATTTTTCAAACGCTTTATGTTTTCCTTATGCGTCAAAGGGACAAAGACAGCGACCGCTATTGTCAATATCAGCAAGAGCGGACTTTCTGGCATAACGAAGAAATATGTTATGAAAGGCAGAATCACTGTCGCACATATACTTGCAAGTGAAACGTAACCGAAAGTCATCAATACTGCGATAAAAATCACCAAAGCTATCAAGGTTGGGAATGGTATCAAGCCGAAACCTATGCCAAGCAATGTTGCTACACCTTTTCCACCTCTGAAACCAGCGAAAACAGGAAAAATATGACCTATCACCGCAGCGGCTGCCGAGACCAGATTCATGTATTCTGGCATCTCTACAGAAGGGAAATATCCGAAAATAATTTTAGTCAAAAAAACAGCGAACCAGCCTTTCAAAGCGTCGATAATAAAGACAGGAATACCAGCTTTATATCCTAACACTCTGATTGTATTTGTAGTACCTGCATTTCCAGAACCATGTTCTCTAACATCGGTTCCGTAGAATATTTTTCCAATCCATACCGAACTCGGAATAGAGCCTAACAAATAAGCTGACAAAATCGCTATAAGTATTGGTATCCACATATTATTTCACAAAGACAGCAGCTGTCCAATTATTTTTCGTTACATGATTAGAATACTTCAAACCAAGACGTTCGGCCTCCTTAGCGATAAGCACCAAGTCTTCTTCATAAAAACCGCTAAAGAAAATCTTGCCTCCATCGACCAGACATTTAACATATTCCTTCATATCTCTGAGAAGGATATTTCTGTTTATATTAGCAAGGATAATATCGAATTGTCTATCATTCAAGGAATTGGCATCGCCAAGTTCAACAACGATATCGTTTTCGTCATTAAGGCGGATATTGTCGAGAGCATTTCTATAAGCCCATTCGTCATTGTCTATTGCAACTGTCGTTGCCGAACCGAGTTTCTTTGCCAAGATAGCTAGCACACCTGTTCCGGAACCCATGTCCAAGAGATTAAGTCCAGAGAAATCAGACTGAAGCATCAACTCAATGATTTGCGAAGTCGTTTCGTGATGCGCTGTGCCGAACGACATTTTTGGTTCTATTACGAGGTCATATTTATAAGTTCCTTCAACTTTATGAAAAGGAGCTCTTATTCTACAGAACTCGTTGATTATGACAGGTTCGTATGAAGCTTCCCAAGTCGCATTCCAATCTTGATCCTGAATAAGTTCCTTTTTCAAGAACTTCACATTTGCAAATTGTTCCATCTGCAAGACCTCATTCAGTTCAGTCTCGTCGAGGACTGGTTCTTGGCAATAAGCCTCGAAGCCGTCATCAGTATCCATGAAACTGTCGAAACCTATATTTCCGAGCAGCTCAATGAACATATCTTTCAGATTTTCATTCTCAGGATTAGAGAATGAACAAGCGTAATAATTCATAATCAATTATTTTGAAGCCTGCACCGCGATACTTACGAAATCTTCTGCTTTGAGAGATGCGCCTCCGATCAAGCCGCCGTCGATATCAGTTTGTGCGAACAAATCAGCAGCGTTTTTGGCGTTGCAGCTGCCACCGTAAAGAATACGCAATTGTTCAGCGATGTCTTCGCCATATTTTTCAGAAACAAGAGTACGGATAAATTTATGAACCTCTTCAGCCTGTTGAGGAGTTGCTGTCTTACCAGTTCCGATTGCCCAGACAGGTTCGTATGCTATCACAACATTCTCCATATCAGCGACATCAAGGTGGAACAAACCTTCTTCAACTTGTTTCTTGATGACATCGAAGTGAGTTCCAGCTTCTCTTTCTTCCAAAACTTCGCCAACGCAATAAATTGGAACGATTTGATATTCTAACAATTTCTTAATCTTAATTGCTAAAACAGCATTGTCTTCATTAAAATATTTTCTTCTTTCGCTATGACCGACTATACAGAAGTTTGTTCCGAGAGAATCAAGCATCTTGGCAGACACTTCGCCTGTAAATGCACCAGATTCATTTTCATTAACATTCTGAGCTCCGACATAAAAAGCTTGAGTTTCGTCCGCCATATCTGTTGTCAGTTCCAAATATGGAAATGGAGGACATATAATCATATCACAATCAGGTTGTTTTTCTTCACAGAGGTTAGCAATGCTTTCAACAAGGTCTTGTGCTTCTTGAAAATCAAGATTCATTTTCCAATTACCTGCAACAATTTTTCTTCTCATAATCAATAGTATTAAAATTAAACTTACTAACTCGTTAGGTCGCATCGTTATGCGCCCTTTTATTCATGTTGCAAATTTAAAAAAAAGTAGTCAAATTTTATGACATATTTTGATAAAAAAATGAAAAACTTTTTATCAAAATACATTGTTCTATTTCAAAGAATTTTTATCTTTGTCAAATAAATTTAAACAGAATGAAAATCATACTATCTACCGATTTCAGTGACGAAAATAAGGTACTACTACCCTACGCTATTGATTTTTTGAAAGATGCTGGCGGAGAAATAATCGTGTTTCACGCATATATGGACAATATTTTTGTCGGAAGCAACAGTTATCCAGGAAGCATGGATACCGACAATTATTTCACGACGGAAATACTTGTTGAACTGGAGAAAAACTCGCAACAAGCTATGCGAGAAAAGACAAAATTTCTGGTCGATTTAATCAAGGAAGAAGGCGTTGACAATATCGTGGTACGCCCCATCTTGGTCAGCGGCGATCCTGAAGACGAATTGATTGAATTATCTAAGAAAGAGAATCCAGACCTTATATTAATGGGAACTCGCGGCAAAGGCGGCAAACGTTTCTTAGAAGGAAGTCTCGTAAAAAATGTTATGACAAAATGCGATGTGCCAATGCTTTTCATCCCGGAAGGATACAACTGGAGAGAAAGCAAGGAGGTCGTTTATGCAACTGACTTCAGCGAAGACGACATCGTTACAATCGAAAGAATCTTCAATATACTGAGACCCTACAAACCACACATCCACGTAATTCACTTTACCGAAGAACTTGAAAACCAAGAAGAAGCAATTAAAATGGAAGAACTTGAGAAAGCATTCCTCGACAAAGACTATGACGGAGATATTCATTTTCAACTTGTCCACACTACAAACGCGCCTCAGGCTCTAAAAATATTCTGCGAACGCAACGACATAAGCCTCAGTTCATTCATCGCCTATCGCAAAGGTTTCTTCGATTTTATTTTCCGTAATAAAATTAACAAAGACGACTTCTTGAACCTGAATATTCCAATGCTTACGTTTAAGGGAATTGACAATTAACAGTTTACAATTGACAATTAGAAAGCATCGTATATAAACTATGAGAAAAGTACTATTACTTGTATTCACACTTGTTTCATTTAATATCTTCGCACAGGAAGTCAACAAAGAAAAATTATTTAAAGGTTATGATGGAGGCATGATGCTTCATGCTGGTTATATTTCAACTAATGTCAAGTCGTTGGACTACGCGCCAGAAGGCGTGACCAAAGGTATTGGCGGTGCAATCAGATTTCATTTTGGGAATCATTATCGTATCGGAACTGAAGGTTATGTTTCCACTTTGAAACTTATGAATAACGGTAGCTATATGAAGACTTTCTGGGCTGGATTGCTTAACGATTTCTACTGGAAGTTCGGGAAATTCATGCCTTACGTCGGAGTCACTGTTGGCGGCGGCGCATTGTCGGATTGCTTTATCTTTGAAGGTGATAATCATGACTGGAATCCAGAAACGAATGTCGTCATCAACAAAAATCCATTCATTGCCATCGACCCTATGATTGGCTGCGATTACTGCGTTTCGGACGCTTTGCACCTGACTCTCAAAGTTGATTTCCTCACTGGTTTCGGAGGCAAAGACCTATATCTTCCGATGGGACCTCGATGCTATATAGGATTCATTTTCTTCCATTGACAACGTAATAAATGTCATAATATCTATGGTGATTTCTACATATTTAACGTATAGAAATCACTTTAAATCTTTGATTATTGTCTGCCTATCAATATAATCATTAGCTGTCAATCCGGTTTTTCTTTAACAATATCAGAAAGATACTTTGAACTAACACCAAGACGTCGAAATTGTTTATGGTGACCTTTGGGACAAACAATCGTTGGAAAAATTTTCAACACATCAACAATCATAAAAATAATAAAAGGTCAAATGCCTATTGACATCAATGGATCTTTCAAACTCATGGATATCAGAGATTTAGCAGCCGGAAGTATTGCAGCAGCAAATAAGGGAGGAGTCGGCGAAGGTTACATTCTCGGCTTAGGATATAAGACGCGTCCTATTGAAGAGACGCTACGTGATGAAGCAAAATGGCTTAAAGAAAACGGGAAGATATAATATGACATATATAATATACAGACTAAAACAACACAAATACGCCGAAAAGAAAATTCATGTTGTTTTTTATCATCAACTCTTAATAAAGTTTCACAAATAAATTTGCAAAACCTTCCATACCGCAATCATGTGGAAAACATCGCCAAGAACGACAAAAATATGAAAAACAGAATGCATATATTTGATTTTCTTGAAACTATACAAAACCGCTCCTATAATATAACTTACGCCTTCTAAAATAACCAACATCACTACATCCATTCCAACGCTATCATAAAAAGGCTTGAAAGCAATCAGAATCGACAATCCCATTATTACATAACAAGTCGTTTTTAAGTAACTGTGAGATTTCATCTTTCTGAAAGTCAATACAGTTCCAACAATAGCAGAGATCCATACGAGAGAAAAAATAATGACAGCCCAATTTGTCGCGCCATGTTTGTATAAGGCAATTAGGGTTATCGGAGAATAACTCCCAGCTATATGCCAGTAAATTGCAGCATGATCGAATTTTCTTAATAATAATTTAGATTCTTCTCGTTTGTGAGAACACGCATGATATAATGTCGATGCCAAATAAGAACTAAGCACGCCAAAGAAATACAAGCATAGACTAAAAATAGAAAGCGGTTCTGAGTGAGAAGCTTTAACAAGAAAGAAGGAACAGACTAAAACGCACATTATCGTTCCAATTAGATGTGATGTTGCATTTGCAACTTCTTCGGAATGTGTGTATCTGTTAGAATTATTTACGTTCATCTGAAATAACCATTGTTATCACAAAGATAATTAAAATATGCAGTATTTCAATTGGGGATAAAAAAAAGAAGCAACTTTAATCAGCCGCTTCATCTCCGCGGAGAAAGAGGGATTCGAACCCCCGGTACATTGCTGTACAACGGTTTTCAAGACCGCCGCGATCGACCACTCTGCCATTTCTCCGCTGCAAAGATACAACTTTTTTATTCCGAAAAACAAATCGACAAAAAATATTTTAAATTTATTTTATATTATTAAAAAACAAGCATTTAGAAAAGAAACAAAAATATCATAATATAATTTATCAATTAAAAAGATGAAAAATAAAACTTATTTTTACGACAAAAAATCTTCATTTTACGTATTTTCAAGCATAAAAAGCATATTTTTGCAAACGATTTCAATACAATTGTCACATGAGAGAAATAAACCCCAAAGAAACAAAGCGATCCAATGCATTCGAATTATGGATGTCGTCACCGATGCCGATGGTAACACTAACAAAAACTTTTGACATCACAAATATACACAGAATCAGCAAGAAAAAAAACATGAAATTAAATATGCTTTTATGTTGGTGTATAGGCAAGGCTGCAAGTCAAATTGAAGAGTTCTATTTACTTCCTGTCAAAGATAAACTATTTGAATATGACGAGTTTGCGATAAATGTCATTGTCAAAAACAAACGAGGTGGTATCAATTCATGCGACATTCCATACAATGACAATTTAGAAACGTTTAACAACGATTATAAAATATTAACACAGAAAACCGCCGATTCTTGCGAAAGTATCTTTAAGGAAGATTCTATGATTATAGGAACATCTGCGATGGTCGCGACAGAACTCGAATGTATTGTTAACCAATTTACTGATAAGTTTCTCAACCCTATGGTAATGTGGGGAAAATACCGTAAGAAATGGATCAAGACGCTCTTGCCAATATCATTTCAATTTCATCATGTTCAAATGGATGGCGGAGACGCCGCTCAATTTTTAGAATTACTCCAAAAGGTCATTAAAGAGTTTTGATTCAATTTTTATTCTAATTATTTCATACTTCTAATATTAAAAAGAAATCTAAACGACGACAATAAAAGCATAGGACCGAGACCAGAATAGAACGATGCTGTGAATTCAAGTGGAACATAGGGAATGATTTTCAAGAGAAAACCGGCACCATCCATAATTTCAATTTTTTTTTGAAGCATTATTTCACAGTCTTTATCCAATTCACCATATCATTAAGAACTTCTTCAGAGAAAGTTTCTTCAATAGCACCATAGTTCATTGCCGTCGCATAAGTACAATGTTGGAAAAGATGGTTCAAGGCATCGTATTCTTTTATCAGATTTTTCTTATTACTTGGAAGATTATCCTTTATGGCTGTAATATTATCTTTACTAAGCACTTGCAAATCCAAAGTTCCATTTAAAGCCATTACTGGACAAGTGATTTTGCTGATTGCATCTGCCGGATTGTATTTCAAGAACCAAGTAATCCACTCTCCTCCGTCCGTAATGCATTGTTCGAGATTATCAACCATTTCCTTAGGCAATGTCAAATTATTATTCTTGCACATATCTTCCATATATTGCAATTCGTTTTCAATCACCTTTCCCTCCATTCTATCTGCAAAAACCAATCTCAAAGCGGTCAGATAGTCATTGACAATGTATTGCGGAAGACCTTGTAGTTGCAGCATCGCCTCATACTGTCCGAGAAGCACCTCTATACCACTAATTGCCGCTCCCGCCAATGAGATCACGAAATCTACGCTCTTATTTGCGCCCATCATAAAAGCTATGGTGCCACCTTCACTATGTCCCATCACACCGATTTTCCCAAACTTTCCAAGACTACGAAGATACGCGATTCCAGCTTCGGCATCAGCGAGATTATTCATTGTCGTTGTTCCTTCTGTTGGGCCCTGAGATTTACCGACACCTCTGTCATCATATCTTAAAGATGCTATTCCATTTCTTGCGAGGAAATCGGCTATGACAAGAAAAGGTTTATGTCCAAAGATCTCCTCATCACGATTTTGCGCGCCGCTTCCTGTAACCATCAACACAACAGGAACAGATTTTTTCTTCAGGTTGTCATAATTGACTGGATAAGTCAGAGTGCCCGACAATTCTGCGCTCTCAGCATCATTTCTGAAAACAACTTCTTCAGTAGTATATTCAAACGGTTCCAATGGAGTTTGATGACGTTTCAGTTCAATTATTCCAGGTTCAAGATTCAGCGGCAACGACATTCCGCTTTGAGTAAATATTCCCTCAATGCTTTCTGCAGACACCTTACGACCTTTATACGCCGCTCTCAACATAGATATAGTAATATTCAAACTGTCTGCGTCATTCTTGACGAGTTCTACAGGAATACCTTTCGCACCTTGTTCTGGAATATCCATAGTGCAGATTTGTTCGTTATCAGGTTGTGTTTTGATGACAAAACTTACGTTTAGTTTATTTGCTCCGACAGATAATGCGCCAGACCAAATCTCCGTTGATGCTACTTCTTGTGAATAGCAGTAAATAGAAGCCAACATAGCTACTATTAATAATGTTAATGTTCTTTTCATAGGCAAAAATTTAGGATTGTACGTTTTTTTCTCCATTTTGCTCCACAAAAGTAGCAATTATAATTTAAATTTCCAAAAGATATTTACAAAAAAGAGAAAAAAAAATCATCTGTAATTCAATACCAAATGAAATCACCAGAAAACATTTGTATCTGCACAAAATACTGCACAAAACAGTACACAAAATCTTAGTGTTATTTATAATACAAGGAAATTAAAGTCACCTAACACATTGTGATTCAACAAATAAAAAAAAGCACAATCGTTAAAAAAATTAACCTATTGTGCCCTGCGGAGAGAGAGGGATTCGAACCCTCGGACCGCGGATGCGGTCAACGGTTTTCGAGACCGTCCCATTCGACCACTCTGGCATCTCTCCTACCTAAAGTAACCTTTAAAGAACAAAAGCGACCATAAGTCGCTTGATCTCCGCGGAGAAAGAGGGATTCGAACCCCCGGTACATTGCTGTACAACGGTTTTCAAGACCGCCGCGATCGACCACTCTGCCATTTCTCCGCTGCAAAGATACAACTTTTTTGTTTTGCGCAAGACTTTTCAAAAAAATATTTTTTTTCTTAAAAACACCAAATAAAAGCAGTATTTTTGTATTCGCAAATGAAGGCATTTTTAGAAAATATCATCACATTATTACTGATTATCATTGCATTTTGCTCAACATCGTGCAGTGACTTGTCAAAGTCATGCTGTGAGGAGATACTAAATTTTTCATATACAGAAAATGATTCTTTGGTCAATCACAATATAAATATTGCCAAAGAATGTTCTAAAAAATATCACAAGCAACCAGAATTTCTTCAAAAAATATCACAAATTTACTACTTTGATGCTGTAAACAATTACACTTCAGAAGACTATTCCAATTTCAACAGTCTGCAATCTGCCCAAAAACTATTTCACGCAATAGAATATGTTAACTCATATTTTTATGAAATAAACAATATAAAACCATACGACTATCAATTCAGAGGCGAGATTTATGAGATTTTGGCTGATATATACAAAGACATCAACTCTCTAAAACCAGCAACCGAACTTTACGACAAGGCTCTCTCCGATTATGAACTATCCAACAATAACGAAAAATATCTCAACACACTTATTAAAATAGGGAAACTGTATCAGTACAATCATATCCCTAATATCGCCATGATTTATTTCGAAATGGCTGAGGAAAAATGCGATATTTCCAATAATACCTATAGAAAAATTATCGACAATAAGATTGTAACTCTATATGAATTAAATGATTACAAAAACGCAGATTCTATTTTCAACAATCATTTCAATGTAAAGATTCAAGATTACGATTTTCATTCCGCCATAGGCACAAAATATTTCTACGAAAGAAATTACGAGCAAGCTCTCCCCCATCTTAAACATTGTTTCAAGAATGGAAATCAGCAAGAGAGGCTCGTTCTATCAGAAAAACTCGCAGAAGCATATTTCAACCTTAATGACCATGAGAATGAGATGATCTATGTTCAACATCAAGCAAAAAACAACTCCATTGAGATTAGGAAAACACCTTTGAGACTTGACCTTGAGAAACTTTTCGATGAGAAATACGATACAATCAACAACAATAAGAAAACCACAACAACAAATAATGGAAATAGCATCGTAATTCTTATAGTTTTCATTATAATAATAATGTTTATTATCATCATTTTCCTAAAAAGCAAAAAGAAAGATCAGGAAAAGATTAATACCGCACAAAAGAAAATCGATGATATTTCAAGAAAACTCACTGATTTAGAAACAAATGAAGATTTCGAAAGTGCATACAAACGTTTTATTGAAAGTCCCATTTTCAACAAGATTAAATCCTCTTTCGAAGGTGTCACAATTATGACCAAGAATGTTCAAGACTACAGCAAACTACAATTATCAAACAAAGACCTTGTTTCTGTAGTAAAAACATTCAACAGTTGTTTTCCGAAGGCAATCCCTACAATAAAGAAAGATTTTGCAAGCATAACTCCTAGCGATATCAAATTCATAATTCTGGGTTTTATGAATTTAAACAATGTAGAGATCGCCGTTCTTTTAGGTCTTACATACGGAGCAGCCAATAAGAGAACCAATAAAATCAAAAATATTTTTAACATCAAAGAAGATTTGAACCAATTTTTATTCACATTTATCAAATCGAAATTCTAGCGAATTTAAATTTACATAAAACTCATTCTCAAATCATTACAAAGATTTTGTCGATACATTTCCATAAAAAACATGTTAAAATTTATTGACATTTCTTAAAGTATCTATATCTTTGCACTGCAAATAAATTTTAAGAAAATGAAAAAATTATTAACAATTTTATTACTCAGTTTTATTACGGCACAAGTCGTTGCTCAAGAGAAAAACATTAACTCATTTATTTCTTACGGTACTTTTAATATTGTAGAAAAAGAATCGACACCTTATTTGGAAACATACATTACTTTTGACTGCAACAGTTTAATGTATGTGAAAAAATCAAACGGACAATATGAGGCATCCATAAATTTGACTGTCATATTTAAACAAGGTGAATCGATCAAAAATTACGACAAATACACCGTAACAAGTCCGCAAGTTAGCGACACAACCAATATCAGCGGATTTTTCATGGACGTACAACGCTACTCATTAACAAACGGCGAATACCAAATGGAAATCACTATTGAAGATGCAAACAACAAAAACGACAAACCTTTCAATGTTTCTGAAACCATTCTCATAGATTTTCCAGAAAATATCAGTTTCTCAAGCATTATCGCTCTTGAAGATTATAAACCAAGCGAAGGCATTTCTGCAAATACAAAAAACGGATACGACATCATTCCTATGGTTATGCCATATTATCCAGAATCAGTAAACAGACTTACTTTTTATGCAGAGATATATAACACAAAGAAGATTCTTGGCGAGAATGAAAAATATCTTCTCAACACATACCTCAAAACATTCGAAAGCAACACCTTAATCAATAGTTATTTCTACACAAAAAGAATGAATGTAAAAGACACTGAAGTAGTTATAAGCACCATCGACATCAGCAATCTTCCTTCAGGAAACTACTATTTGGTACTTGAAGCTCGCGACAGAAATAACGAAATAGTAGGTTACAACCAATTTTTCTTCCAAAGAAGTAACTCTAACTATCAGATAGACAATACCGTATTATCATCGATTGACCCGGAAAAAGTCTTCACAGGAAATATTAGCAACATTGACACCATCAGAGAATATATCAGAACTTTGGAAGCCATTTCATCTCAAATTGAAAAAGAATACGCTTTCAATTTAATCAAGACTGATGACATCAAATCTATGCAACAATATTTCTACAGTTTCTGGGCAAACCGCAATGCTTTGGCACCTCAAGTTGAATGGGAAAACTATTTCGCTCAGGTCAAACGTGTAAACGCCTCATTCACAGCACAAAGACTTAAAGGATACCAAACCGACAGAGGTCGCGTATTCTTAAAATACGGTGCACCAGACAGAATTGTTCAAAACCACTTCGATCCAGATGCATATCCATACGAAATATGGCACTATTATACATTAGCAAACCAAAGAAACAAGAAATTTGTCTTTATGAGTAAAGACATCGTAACCAACGATTTCCAACTCATTCACTCTGATGCTATCGGTGAACTCAACAATTCACGCTGGACCACAGAAATATATTCAAGAACTTCAACAATGTATTATGAGCAAGGTGTTGATGAACCTTATAGACCAAATACATACGGCAATGACGCTAAGGATTACTACGAAAATCCACGATAAAAACGAAAGTAATTTTTCTTAACACCACATATTTTATCTTGTACTTTAGAGACTCTCAGAAATGGGAGTCTCGTTTATTTTGGAATCTTTTCGTTTTTAATTCATTCAAATAGTTCGCTATGCTCTTTCAAGAAAAACAAAATCTTCTCAGATATAAATACATAAATCTTACAATAGTAAATTATAGAATACCATAAAAAATCTTTCGTCTTTCGTCTTTTGACTTTAGACTTTTCTTATCTTTGCGCTCATGAAAAAAGTAGCGGTGGTCATATTAAATTACAACGGAAAAAGCTTCTTGGAGAAGTTCCTTCCAAACGTCATTTCCAACAGTTCTGATATGGCTGAAATTATCGTTGCTGACAACAAATCCACCGATGATTCTGTCGAGTTTATGAAAAGCAACTATCCAAACATCCGACTGATTCTTAACGATTTCAACGGTGGATTTGCAACAGGTTACAACGTCGCGCTACGCCAAATTGACGCAGACTATTACATTCTTCTTAATTCAGACATCGAAGTCACGCCAAATTGGATAAAACCAGTTATTGAACTGATGGAGAGCGATGAAAAAATCGCTGCTTGCCAACCGAAAATCTTATCATTTCACGACAAGACAAAATTCGAATATGCAGGAGCAGCAGGAGGTTACATCGACAGATACGGTTACCCATTCTGTCGCGGCAGAATGTTTCAGGATTTGGAGACCGACAACGGGCAATTCGATGATGTCAAGGAAGTATTTTGGGCAACAGGAGCCTGTATGTTCGTAAGAGCTGAATTATACCACAAATACGGCGGTTTAGACGACGATTTCTTCGCTCACATGGAAGAAATTGATTTCTGTTGGAGACTCAAGAATCTCGACTATAAAATAATGTATTGCCCCGATTCTCAAGTCTATCATATTGGCGGCGGCACATTGCCAAAATCATCGGCAAGGAAGACTTACCTGAACTTCAGGAACAACCTATCATTGCTGATGAAAAACCTTCCTGAAGGAAAAGTTTTCTGGACAATATTCTACCGTTTCTTCCTTGATTGGATTGCAGCGTTGAAATTCCTATGCGATGGCAGTTTCGCCGACTTCTTCGCGGTGTCACGAGCCCATTGCAGTTTCTTGCGGCATCTCCCAACTTTAAAAAAGAAACGAAAGAAATACACGCACAAAAACGTCTCTCAGGTTTACCAAAAAAACATTGTCTTCAAATATTTCCTGGAAAAGAAGAGATTGTTCAGCGAATTGAATGACAAAGATTTCTCATAAGACAAAAAGGCTGGTTTAACGATTTGAACCTGCCTTTTATCATTTATGGTAATTTTGCCAAAAAATTCATTACAAATAGAGGGCATAAGAAACAAATAGTTGAGTGTAATGCAGCACAACTAATTTTCATCTTTCTGTTTTCAATTTTCAATCAAAAACAAGACAGCTTCATCATATCCTTTAAGGCCTTTTCCGACGATGCTTTTTACCGAAGCTTCTGCCGTATAAGAATAATGACGATATTCTTCACGCGAGTAAATATCGCTAATATGCACTTCAACGACAGGCGTTTCAATAGAACGAATCGCGTCTGCCAAAGCAATTGAAGTATGGCAATATGCACCAGGATTAAAAACCACGCCGTCATACAAATCCCAGGCTTCATGCAACTTATCTATCAATATGCCTTCGTGATTAGACTGGAAATAATCCAACTGATGTTCGGGGAATCTATCCTTCATCTCGTTGATATAATCGACAAGCGAAACAGTTCCGTAAATATGTGGTTCTCTCCTCCCTATGAGGTTTAAGTTTGGTCCGTTTAAAATTAATAACTTCATCGTATTTTTTTTGCAAACATAAAAAAAAATGTGATAACTTTGCTTCGACTTTCAATAGGGGTGCCATTTTTACTTTACGTAAATGAAATCGGCTGAGATCAAACCCATTGTACCTGATACGGATAATGCCGAGACAGGGAGATGCTTTTCATCAAATTTTCCCTCTATTGATTTAATGAATTTTATAATTTATTTTAAATCAAAGAGTTATGTTAAAAAACTTTAAAAAATCAATTCTATTTGCGCTACTTATGCCACTTCAGATGATGGCGCAATTTAACATCACAGGAAACGTCATCGACAATGAAAACAGAGAAGCTCTGATTGGTGCGCACGTCACATTAAAGGAATTAAACATGATTGCCGTCACCGACGAAAACGGTTATTTCGAGTTCAACAAGGTCGCTGAAGGTTCCTATAGTTTAGAATCTTCATTCATTGGATTTAAGAATTATAATACAGAAATCAAAGTAGTTAAGAATCATCATATCAATATTATGATGAGACAAGACTTTATGATGGAAGACGAAATAATTGTAACGGCGTCGCGGGTTGGAGAGAAGACACCACTCACCTACTCTGAGATTAATTCGGAGGAACTGAAACGCAGCAATCAAGGTGCAGATCTGCCTTTTCTTTTGCAGAACACGCCATCCGTAGTCGTGACTTCTGATGCTGGCTCTGGCGTCGGATATACGAGCATGAGAGTGAGAGGCAGCGATTTGACAAGAATCAACGTGACACTTAACGGAGTTCCTGTCAACGACGCGGAATCAAATCTAGTTTATTTCGTTGACTTGCCTGACTTAGCATCATCAGTAGACAACATTCAGATTCAGAGAGGTGTAGGAAACTCAAGCAACGGGGCAGCAGCTTTCGGAGCATCAATAAACATAAAGACCGACGAACAAACTTCTGAAGCTTTTGCCAGACTGAGCAGCTCGGCTGGTTCGTTCAACACATTTAAAAATACCATCAATTTTTCATCAGGACGCAATGAGAATGGTTTCAACTTCAACGGTAGAATCAGCAAGATAAATTCTGACGGATACATAGACAGAGCTTATTCTGATTTATTTTCTTATCAACTTTCAGCTTCATGGTCAAACAAAAACAACTTCCTTAAACTTATGATTATGAACGGAAAAGAAGAGACTTACCAAGCATGGAACGGAACACCTAAAGACAGTCTGACGACAAATCCAACTTACAATCCGTCGGGAATGATGTACGACAAGGACGGCAATTTTATCGGTTATTATGAAAATGAAATTGACAAATACGACCAGACTTATTATCAGCTGCATTATGCGCACAATTTCTCGCAAAAAATGACTCTTACCGCCACAGCATTTCTCACAACAGGAAAAGGTTATTATGAAAATTATAAAAATGACAAGAAACTTTCGAGTTACGGATTACCTTCTTTTATAATCGGCGACACTGTGATTGAAAGACTTAACTTAATACAACAGAAATGGTTAGACAATAAATATTATGGTTTCAATCTTGCTTTGAACCAGAAAGCTGGTAAGTTCGACATCAATTACGGAGGCAGCTGGAATCGTTATGACGGCGAGCATTTCGGGATAATAAACTGGGCAGAATACGGAGTTCCATTAAACTACAGATGGTATGAAAACACTGGCGACAAGGAATATTTCAACGTCTATGCGTCTGCGAACTACGAGTTAAACTCGCATCTTAATTTCTTTGCGGAAATACAATATCGTCACATCGATTATAAAATTGAAGGTATTCACGACGATTTGAACGACATCACGCAAAGTCATAATTTCGATTTCTGGAATCCTAAAGGAGGTATTTTCTACACTATCAATGAGAACAACAGCGCGTATTTTTCTGCCGCTTATTCCAACAGAGAACCTAACCGCGACATCTACACTGACGCCGACGAAATTCAAAGAGAGCGTGTTACACACGAGAAACTAATTGACTATGAATTAGGTTATTCTTTTCGAAATAGAAAAACAAACATCAATGCCAACCTTTTCTATATGGATTATAAGGATCAACTCGTGATGACAGGCGAGATCAATAATGTTGGAAACACTATTATGATGAATGTAGATAAGAGTTACAGATTCGGTCTTGAAGGATGCGCTGCGTTTTTGTTCAACAGATTTTTCGCTTTAGACTTCAATTTCGCTTTGAGTCAGAACAAGATTCTCAACTTCGTCGATTATGTTGACAATTACGATTCTGAATGGAATTATTTAGGACAAGTTGAAAATCATTTAGGTAAAACTGACATCTCGTTTTCACCGAATATCATTGCGGGAATGAATTTGAAGGTAAGTCCGGTGAGACATTTGGACATCGTCTTTCAGGAGAAATATATAGGACGACAATTCATTGACAACACATCTACCCTTTCAAGGAGTTTAGATCCATATTTTATAAGCAATGTTAATATAAATTATGAATGGAAACAGTCGCTTTTTAAAGAGTTGAATTTCAATCTAAGTGTAAATAACATTTTAAACAGCCGATATTGCAGCAACGCGTGGGTTTACAGGGCACTTGTCGGCGGGGAGGAATATGTTGAAGACGGATATTTCTCTCAAGCGGGGATAAATTTCATGTTCAGCATTATCGTCGGGATATAAAAGTGTTTTTTATAAAATCCATGTTTCGCGGCAAGTGATTTATTGAAACACATAAAGAAAAAGGCGACTTTCGAGTCGCTTTTAATCTTTATTCTCTGCCGCCACCTAAGGCGTGGTATAAGGAAGTGATGGCGTTGAGTTTATTCAGCTGGTCGTCGGTCTTGGAAATCAAAGCCGATAACAACGACTGCTGTGCTTCTATCACTTCGAGGTATGTTGAAGTTCCTAACTTCAACAATTCATTGGTATATTCAACAGCATTGTAAAGTGACATTATCTGCTTGTCGCGCGACACTTCTTTCTGAACTTCAGCATCGTATGCTATAAGCGCGTTGCTCACTTCCATGGCGGCGTCGGTGAGCGTCTGCTTGAACTGAAGTCTCGCCTCTTCTTCCTGCGCCTTGGCAATTGCCAACTTGGCTTTGTTAGCTCCTCTATAGAACAAAGGCTGCGTCAGTAAAGCGAGTGCTCCGAAAGCTGCATTCCAGCCTAAGGATGCGTCGATGACGATACTTGGATAGAAGGCTGCACGTGCTGTATTTGTATTGTAATACATCGAGGCTAGATAATGTTCGGCATTTTTCACGTCAGGACGGTTGGCGAGCAACTGCATCGGCACACCTGCCTTGATGTCGAAATCAACATTCTGCTCATCCAACTTACCTCTTTCAATAGGTTCAGCGTAATCGCCGAGTAAGGCTGCCAAAGCGTTTTCCTGCTTCATGATGGCAGCTTCTATCTCAGGAATCGCGGCTTGTATCGAAGCATAATACGCCTCATATTGTGCTACAGCAGCTTCTGTTGTCATGCCGCCTTCTTTCATCGCCTTGATAGTCTCGACACTTGCAGCCCAGCTTTTCTCTGTAGCAAGATAGATATTCAATTGCTTATCCAATGCAAGAAGGCTGAAATAATAATCGGCTATTGTCGCTACTAGTTGCGTTCTCACAGCCTGCTGATATTCTTGTGTCATCAGAAGAGCGACTTGCGACTTTCTCTTTTCATTCAATAACTTACCGAATAAATCTATCTCCCAGCTCGCTGTGACAGAAGCATCGTAATTGACTCCGAAGTTACCGTTTGAGTAAGTAAAATTTGTGGGAAGATAAATTCCTATCGCAGGAAAGAATGCCAACCTAGAACTCATAAGAGCGGCCTTGGCTTCATTGACTTTCTCAACAGCGACTAAGAGATCCGTATTGTTTTCAAGACCATAATTAATCAATGTCTGAAGATTAGGGTCTGTGTATATTTCCGTCCAGCTCAAATCTGCTATGCTTGCAGTGTCCGTCGATTGTGTTCCATCAGGATTACGATACGACTCAGCGACATTCATTTCTGGACGCTCGAACTTTCTGTATATGTTGCAGCTGCTTAGGAACAGCGTACATAAGATTATATATGTTATCTTTTTCATTATTGTTATTATTTTATACATATTCATTTCTACAATTATTCAATTATGCATTATGAATTATGCATTATGAATTGGTTTCAATTTCTCCTGTATATTTTCAAATATCACGAACAATGCAGGTACGATGAATATCTGGCAAATCATACCGATGAGCATGCCTCCGATGGCTCCTGTTCCTAATGCGCTGTTGCCGTTAGCTCCTACGCCGTGAGCGAACATCATTGGAAGAAGACCGATGATCATAGCGAGCGATGTCATCAGGATCGGACGCAGACGGGCAGCAGCCGCATCGACAGCAGCTTCCACTATCGACATACCGCCTTGTCGTCTCGCGACAGCAAATTCCGTAATCAAGATGGCGTTCTTTGCTAACAATCCGATGAGCATGATAAGACCGATCTGTAGATAAATGTTGTTGTCGATATTCATCATCCTCGCGAAGATGAATGTTCCTGCAAGACCGAATGGTATTGACAAGATAACAACCAATGGTAAGATATAACTCTCATATTGTGCGCTCAGCAAGAGATATACGAACATGATACAGATGATGAGTATCATTCCGAGTCCTCCGCTCTGACCCTGTTCTTCTCTCGTCATGCCGGAAAATTCGTAAGCGTAGCCCTGTGGAAGATATTGTTCCGCAGTTTCTTCGATAGCCTTGATAGCCTGACCGGAGCTGTATCCTTCAGCCGGTGTACCATTGACTAATATCGAAGTGAAGAGGTTGAAACGTTTGATGTTATCTGGACCATACACTCTTTCCAAGTCGACGAACTGAGTGATAGGAGCCATCTCGTTACCGTTTCTTATCTTGATATTATTAAGAGCTTCTTTGTCGATTCTGAGTTCCGGACGGGCTTGTACCATGACGCGATATAACTTGCCGAAGCGGTTGAAGTTAGAGGCGTAGATACCGCCGAAATATCCTTGTAATGTGGTGAGGATGTCTGATGGTGATAGACCTGCCTGCTTACATTTAGCTACGTCGATCTCTACCATATATTGAGGATAAGTCGGGTTGAAACTGGTGTTAGCCTGAGCTACTTCCGGACGTTCGCTGAGTCGTGCTATGAACTCTTGCGCCACGCCATAGAACGATTCGATGGAACCTCCTGTCTTATCTTGAAGGTTGAACTCGAAACCGTCTGATACGCTGAAGCCAGGAATCATAGGCATGGAGAAAGTGACGACGCGACCTTCTTTGACGAGTTCTCTCGCCTGCATCATGAGTCTTCTGTTTATAGCATCGGCGCTCTCAGTCTCGTCACGCTCTTCCCAATCGTGGAGCTTGCAAATCAATGTTCCGTAAGAACTTCCCATCGCACCACTCAAGCTGCTGAAGCCAGACACTGCGGTATATGACCTGATACCTGGCGTATTCATCACTATCTTCTCGACTTTCGCCATGGCGTCTTTTGTCTTGTCTAATGATGTTCCTGCCGGCATGTCGATAGTGACGAATATTGTTCCGGTGTCTTCGTTAGGCACTAATCCTGTCGGCGTGGTTCCCATAAGATAGAATAACAGCGCGGCACCAGCTACTACTGCACCCATCGACAGGAACTTGTTTCTGATGAAGAAACTTACGCCTTTTGAATATTTCTTGACGGTGACATCGTAAGCGGTGTTGAACGCTATGAAGAATCTCTTCAGCAGACCTACTTTCTCGCCTTCTTCATTATGATGTGGTTTAAGGAACAAGGCGCATAATGCAGGTGAAAGAGTAAGTGCGTTGATGGCGGAGAAAGCTATAGATACGGCCATCGTAAGACCGAATTGACGGTAGAATGTTCCTGTGATTCCCGACATGAAACTGACAGGAATGAACACTGCCATCATAACCAATGTGATTGAAATCAACGCTCCTGATATTTCGTTCATGGCTTCTATGGAAGCATCTTTCGCTGATTTGGCTCCTCGTTCTAACTTCTCGTGAACTGCTTCTACCACTACGATGGCGTCGTCGACGACAATGGCGATGGCGAGAACCATGGCGCATAATGTGAGAAGGTTGATGCTGAATCCCATCACTTTCAACATGAAGAATGTTCCTATCAAGGCGACAGGAATCGCGATGGCTGGTATAAGTGTGGAACGGAAATCCTGTAAGAAGATGAACACCACTAAGAACACGAGCACGAAAGCTTCCAACAGAGTCTTGATAACTTCATGGATAGATGCGAAGAGGAAGTCGTTGGAATCTAAGAGTATGTCGTAGGTGACACCTGGAGGGAAGTTTCTCTTTTCAGCTTCGAGTAAAGCCTTAATCTCATTGATAATCTGTGTTGCGTTAGATCCAGCCGACTGGTAAATCATGGCGGTGATGCCTTCATGTCCGTTAGATCGTGTGTCGATGGCGTAACTCAAAGAACCGAGTTCTACGTCGGCGATAGTCTTGAGTCGTAGCAGTTCGCCGCTTTCGTTGGCACGTATCACTATCTCGCCGAACTCTTCTGGTGTCGCTAATCTTCCTTTATATTTCAACATATATTGGAAAGTCACGTCAGGAGCGTTCTCACCGAGTTGTCCCGGAGCTGCTTCGATATTCTGTTCGTTGAGAGCCGCTATCACGTCTTTAGGCATCAAGCCATATTGAGCCATCACGTCGGGCTTAAGCCAGATTCTCATTGAATATTCTGCACCGAGAAGCTGTGCGTCGCCGACACCGCCGATACGCTTGATTTGCGGGACGATGTTTATCTTTAAATAATTATATAAAAACTCTTGGTCATATTTGTCGTTTTCACTATAAACGGTGAAAGCCAAAAGAATACTCGACTGTTTCTTGCTTGTCGTCACACCGGCTTTCGTCACTTCAGAAGGAAGGAATCCTTGTGCCTTGGTGACTCGGTTCTGCACATTGACAGCCGCCATGTCGGGGTCGCTGCCAGGTTTGAAATAAACCGTGATTGTGGCGTCGCCCGTATTGGTCGCCGTTGAGGTCATATATGTCATGTTCTCCACTCCGTTGATTTCCTCTTCAAGAGGTGCGATGACACTGTTGACGACAGTCTGGGCGTTAGCTCCCTGATATGAAGCCTTAACCTCTACTGTAGGCGGCGCGATGTCTGGATATTGTGAGATAGGAAGCGTCATAAGTCCTATGAGACCGAGCACCACTATGATGATAGAGATAACGGTAGAGAGGACGGGACGCTTGATAAAATTATCTAATTTCATATCTGTGTCTCCTAAAAAAATATTATTTCTTTATCGCTTTCTGGAATTTGTTCTCTGATTCTTCTTTGGTGATAGGCTTGATTTTCATGCCGTTTTTAACGGAAGAACCAACACCTTCGATAACTATGACATCACCTTCTTCGAGACCTTCTGTCACTATATAATTCTCTGCGTATGTCAGATTATCGACTTTGATCTCACGCATCTCGGTGACGCTGTCGTTGAAGATATAGACGAATTTCTTGTCCTGCATCTCGAAGGTCGCGTTCTGAGGTACTAAACGTGCGTTGTAGATCTCGCGAGGCATATAGATGATGCCTGTTGCTCCGCTGCGTAACAATTTGCTTGGATTTGGAAATTCGGCACTTATGTTTGCGGCGCCGGTCTTAGTGTCGATAGATCCTGCTACCGATTTAATCTTGCCCTTATGCTCATACATAGTGCCGTCGGCGAGTTTCAATTCCACCTCTGGCAGCACTTTCAAAATATCTTTCACTCCGCCTTTAGAAGTGTAGAAAAGCATAATCTTCTCATTGATGGAGAAGTCGGCGGAAACGATGTCAATATCTGATACTATGGTTAGTGGTTCCGCTGTTGAAGGGCTTACCAAACTGCCGACACTTGTGTTTATGGAACCGACTACGCCGTCGTTAGGACTTTTGATATAACTATAATCGAGTTGAATCTTTGCTGTTTCAAGTTTGGCTTCAGCTTGTTCAAGTTGTGCCTTGGCGGATTCTAACTGATTGTCGGCTAATTTCTTCTCATACTCACTGATGATACCTTTTTCACATAGGTTGTTTTTGTTGGCAGCTGTGAGTTCGGCTGTCTCCACCGCAACCTTAGCGGCGTTGACGTTAGCGAGAGCCATATTGTAATCGGCGAGATATGGAGCATGGTCTATCTCAAATAGTAAATCGCCTTTCTTCACCATGTCGCCTTCATCAGCATGTTTCTTAATGATCATGCCTGAGACGTTGCTTCTCACTTCAGCATCGGTATCGCCAGATATTAAAGCAGGGAATGAGTTCTTAACAATAACAGGTTCTTCTTCAATAGTCATCACAGCATATTCCGGAACAGCCTGTTGAACTTTGTTGTTTTCTTGACAAGAAAAAAGCGAAGCCGCAACGAAAAATAACGACATCGCCTTGAGTGTAAATTTAATCTTCATATAATAAATTATTTTAGTTATAAAGTGTATACAAATAGTCTGCGAATATAATAAATTTGGTGAAAATAATGAAATATTTTTTCATGTTTTTTTTAGATATGGAGAGGCTGTGAGCGTATTGCATCAAGCCGAAAATTGACACTAATCTCATTTGCCTAATATTTAACATAAAAAGCAATAGTGTCCAAATTAAACAACGTGAGTTCGATATAAAACAATCCGCTAAAAAAATAATTTAACGATATTTTTTTGTATCTTTAAAGCACAAACAACAAGAACAAAACGTTATGTTATCCGACAACAAAGTTAATCAACAATATATAATGCTTCCTTTCATCAGGGAAATTTTGGAAAATTGTTCTGACTTCACATGTAGGGACGCTGAACTAGATAGTTTCTTCTATCATGATGCAGACTTGTATTCAAAAGAATTAATGGGAAAAACATATTGCTGGATAACCGAAGAAAGACCTTATCAAATAGTCGCTTTGTTTACTTTGGCAAACGATAGCATCAAAACACTTAATCTGAACAATAAAATACGTAACAGGCTGAATAGGACTATAAGCAACCGTAAGCGTGGAAGAAGCTATCCCGCAGTTTTAATCGGGCGGTTGGGAATAAATAAATCTTTCCAGAATAAGAGTGTTGTAAGCCAACTTATACACTTTATAAAAGATTGATTCCGGCATGCAAGCAACAAGACTGTTTGTAGATTTATAGTTGAAGATACCTATAATAATGGCAGAACAACAAAATTCTACGAGAGGAATAATTTCAGTTACCTTTATGACAACGAGAGTGAGGAATGTATGCAGCACAAGAGTTCAACTACAAAGGACATCTCAACGCGATTATTGTACTTCGACTTGAAATTATAGAACATTTCTATAAATAACAAGGCGTTGCCAACAAAAAAAAGCCGCTTCACAGCGGCTTCCTTTTACACTCATTCAGTTATTATTACTTAATTTTTTCAACGATAGCTTTAAATGCTTCTGGATTATTCAAAGCTAAGTCGGCTAAAACCTTACGGCTAAGGTCGATGTTAGCTGCGTGAATCTTACCCATGAATGTGCTGTATGTCATGCCGTATTCATGTGCTGCGGCATTGATACGGATAATCCATAAGGATCTGAAATCACGTTTCTTGTTTCTTCTGTCGCGATATGCGTATTGTAAACCCTTTTCGTAAGAGTTTTTAGCTACAGTCCAAACGTTTTTACGTGCGCTGAACTGGCCCTTTGTCTGTTTTAAAACTTTTTTGCGTCTTGCTCTTGAAGCGACTGCGTTAACTGATCTTGGCATTTTTTTACTTTTTATTCCGTTAGAGTGCCTCGCCCTTTCGAGAACTTTTCTACTCTAACAAGAGTTAAACAATTAATTTAAAATTACATGAGAAGCATTTCTTTCACAGCTTTCATATTAGCTGGCTCAACAATAGTAGCGTGGCGTAAGTTACGTTTACGTTTTACTGACTTCTTTGTCAAGATGTGGCTTTTATAAGCGTGCTTTCTCTTTACTAAACCGGTGCCTGTTACTCTGAAACGTTTCTTGGCAGCGGATTTTGTTTTCATTTTTGGCATTGTAATATACTTTTTTTTAAAATGAGTGTCTATCTTTATTTCTTAGGAGCTATCATCATAAGCATCCTCTTGCCTTCCAACTTAGGCATCGACTCCACCTTGCCGTAGTCTGCCAATGCTTGTGCGAACTTCAACAAGATAATCTCGCCTTGGTCTTTGTAGGCTATTGAGCGTCCATGGAAGAATACGTCAACCTTGACCTTTGCGCCGTCTTCTAAAAATCTCTTGGCATGATTTAACTTGAACTCGAAATCATGGTCGTCGGTTTGTGGTCCCAAACGAATCTCTTTGATGACGACTTTAGTTGCCTTTGCCTTGATTTCCTTTTGTTTCTTCTTTTGGTCAAAGAGGAATTTCTTATAATCCATCAGTTTGCATACCGGAGGATTGGCATTAGGTGAAATCTCAACTAAATCGAGTCCCATCTCGTCGGCAATCTTGAGAGCCTCTCTTATCGAGTGAATCTCATTGTCAACGCCTTCACCAACGACTCTCACCATCGGTGCTGTAATTCTTTCGTTGATACGATGTGGATCTTCGTTCTTCTGTCCTCTCTGTGGACCTCTTCCGTTATTAACAGGTAGTGCTATGATTTGTGTCTCCTATATTAATTTAACAATCTTTATATTTATTTTATTTTCTGTTCTTCTTTGACTTGCTTGTCGATGAATGCGACAAACTCTTCTGCTGACATAGAACCTAAGTCACCTTGTCCGTGTTTTCTTACAGAGACTGTGTTTTCGTTCATCTCTTTCTCACCAACGATGAGCATATAAGGAACTTTCTTCATCTCAGCGTCGCGGATCTTGCGTCCTATCTTCTCACTTCTCATGTCAATCAAAGTACGGATTTCGTTTCTCTTCAACATCTCGTTGAGTTTCTCTGCATGTTCATGATATTTCTCACTTACAGGCAAAATCATCACTTGATCTGGTGTGAGCCACAATGGGAAGTCGCCAGCGCAGTGTTCTAACAATACTGCCACGAAACGTTCCATTGAACCGAAAGGTGCTCTGTGAACCATAACAGGACGATGTTTCTCGTTGTCTGAACCGATATATGTCAAGTCGAAACGTTCTGGCAAGTTGTAGTCAACCTGAATTGTTCCGAGCTGCCATCTTCTTCCAAGAGCATCCTTCACCATAAAGTCGAGTTTAGGACCATAGAATGCTGCTTCGCCATATTCCACTTTTGCAGGAAGACCTTTTTCCTTACAAGCTTCCACGATAGCTGCTTCTGCTCTTTCCCAATTTTCGTCAGTACCAACATATTTCTCTGTATCTTCTGGGTCACGTAAAGAAATCTGTGCTTCGAAGTTCTCAAAGTTCAACGCCTTGAAGATGATTTCGATGATTTCCATCACGCGGATGAATTCGTCTTTTACTTGATCTGGACGGCAGAAGATATGAGCGTCATCTTGTGTGAAAGAACGTACACGTGTTAAACCGTGAAGCTCGCCACTTTGTTCATAACGGTAAACAGTACCGAACTCTGCCAAACGCAAAGGAAGGTCTTTGTAAGAACGTGGCTGCCATTTATATATCATACAGTGATGAGGACAGTTCATAGGTTTCAACAAATACACTTCGCCTTCTTCTGGTGTAGTGATTGGTTGGAAACTGTCGTGTCCGTAATGATCCCAGTGACCTGATGTCTCATAAAGTTGTTTGTTACCGATATGAGGGGTCATCACTTGTTCATAACCGTATTGCTTTTGTATCTTAGTTAAAAATTCTTGCAAACGAAGTCTCAATGCTGTACCTTTTGGCAACCACATCGGGAGACCTTTACCCACCATCTCGCTGAACATAAAGAGTTCGAGTTCTTTACCGAGTTTACGGTGGTCGCGTTTCTTAGCTTCTTCCAAGAGAACGAGATATTCTTCCAATTCTTTTTTCTTCAAGAATGTGATACCGTAGATACGAGTGAGCTGTTTGCGTTTCTCGTCGCCGCGCCAGTAAGCACCAGCTATTGATAATAATTTTATCGCTTTTATGCAACTTGTGTCAGGGATATGAGGTCCGCGGCATAAGTCTGTGAAGGTTCCTGTTTTATAATAGGTGATGGTTCCGTCTTCCAACTCGCTGATGAGTTCTTGTTTATATTCGTCGCCTTTTTCTGTAAAATGTTTCAAAGCTTCTGCTTTAGAGACATCGATACGTTCAAAGGCTTGTTTTTCGTGAGCGAGTTCCATCATGCGTTTCTCAATCTTGGCTAAGTCTTCTTCAGTGATGACATTTGTGCCGAAATCCACGTCATAATAGAATCCGTTTTCTATGCTTGGTCCGATGCCGAACTTCACGCCGGTATAAAGTTGCTCGATAGCTTCAGCCATCAAGTGTGCTGACGAGTGCCAAACAGTAGCCTTACCTTCAGGGTCATTCCATGTGAAAAGTTGGATTTCTGCATCTTCGTTAACAGGGCGCATAGCATCCCACATTACACCATTAACTTTGGCTGACAACACGTTACGAGCCAAACCTTCACTAATACTCTTAGCGATTTCTAAAGGTGTTACACCAGCTTCATATTGTCTGACTGACTTATCCGGAAATGTTATATTTATCATCTTGTTAATCATCTAAAAAAACGAGTGCAAAGATAAACATTTTTTCAATTCATAATGCATAATTTACGATGCAAAATTATTTTTTTTGCTTAACTTTTCTATGAGAAAATTCATCAAGATTCATTAACAATCTTGCCGCTGATATGCTCAATATCTAATCGCAGCATAATGGTGCTTGATGACAAATTCTTGATTTCGTTTTCTATATAATCGATGTCAGATGTGAATTTCTTGCAGAAGTCAATCATAATATTATGAGGCCATTCTTCGATTATACTTATTCTACCAAAGACTATAACGCTCCTGATATTCAACGACCAATGTCCGTCTTTGTGGAAACCTTCGTCATAAACGCAAAATGACACCCTGTCATTCTTTTTTATCGCATCTATCTTATGACCATATTTCCCGCTATGAAAATATATCTTGTTGTCTTCCTCCTTATAATAAAAATCTATCGGCAAAGCGTATGGATATCCTTCGTCCCCAATGACCGACAACACGCCTCTCTTCTCATTGATAAGAAGTTCGAGACACTCTTCCTTAGAAAGCCGCTGCTTCTCTCTTGTTAATTTTCTGAACATAATTTTTAATTATTTAACATACAACCGTCAAAAACTAAAGACCCAACTTTCAATTTTCAATTCGATTGAGACGCAACAATTACATATTATTTATTTTTCAATGGTGTAATGTGTCACGTCTCTACCAAAATTTTCAATTTTCAATTTTCAACTTTCAACTACCAACACCTTATCGATTCTCGCGGCGTCCATATCCATAATCTCGAAGGTGAAGTCGTGCCATCTTATCTTCTGACCTTCTTTCGGTATCTCTTCCAAAATATCTATTATCAAGCCGCTAATAGTGTTGAAGCTGATGTCTTCATCAAACAAATCTTCTTTATCGAAGTAAGCAAGAAAATCATAGAATGAATAACGACCATCGACGATATATGAGCCGTCATCTCTTTTGATAATATCAGCGAGTTCATCTTCTTCGAGCATCTCTCCCACTATAGCCTCCATGATATCTTTCAAAGAAACGATGCCGACAACGCAACCGAACTCATCTGTAATCAAAGCCGATTTAATCCTCTCTTTCTTAAAATGTTCCAAAGCCTTGTTGACACTCATATTCTCAGGAAGATAATAGGCTTTAGTAACAATTTTTTCCAAAGAGAAATCGTTTCTCTGAACAGCGAGGAAAAGTGCTTTAAGATGAACGAAACCGATTATATTATCCAATCTTTTAGAGATCACAGGATAAGTATTGTAAAGTTTATCGCCAATTTTCTCTTTCAAAATGTCTTTAGAATCGTGAATATCGAGTGTAATGATTTCCGAGCGATGTGTCATGATGGAAGAAATCTTTCTGTCGCCGAGGTCGAAGACGCGTTCCACAATATCATGTTCTGTCTCATCGAGTTCGCCGTCGTCCAACGATTCTTTCATCATCGCCTTGATTTCAGCTTCTGTCACAGGACTGTCCTTAGTCTTATCTAAGCCTAACAACTTCGAGATAAAAGAAGAACTCTTTGCCAAGATCCACACCAAAGGATAAGCCACCTTCGACATAAACATCATCGGTCGCGCGATGAACTTAGCTATGCTTTCAGCCTTCGCCATGCCGAGACGTTTCGGAACGAGTTCGCCGACGACGAGAGTCAAATATGTAACCAATATCACGATGACAGCTTTAGAAAGCGCGTAGGCGTATGGAGACAGGAATGTGATTTTCTCGACATATACTGCAAGGTCGGCGGCAAAAGCCTCACCGGAGAAAAGACCCGTGAGGATACCTATTAATGTTATTCCTATCTGTAATGTTGAAAAGAAATTATCAGGATTATCGGCAAGTTCGAGGGCAGCCTTGGCTTTTTTGCTGCCATTTTTAGCATCGGTTTCTAATTTGGTCTTACGCGCAGAGACAACAGCCATCTCCGACATGGATAGGAATCCATTGATAATGATAAGGATTAATACTATAAATAATTCCATTTACAAACTATTGTTAATTTTTTAACACTTAACGAGACTAATTGTTTTTTTATTGCAATAATAGGACAAAAATAAATAAAAATCAGATGATTTACAACGCAAGTAATTAATTAATCTATTAATTAATAATTAATCTATAACTCATTGAATGTTAATAATTTTTAACGCAAAAATACTTGACAGGCATTGATTTATGTTATATCTTTGCAAAGTAATTTTTAATACCAAAATGTTATGGCAAGACCTATTAAAGAAACTCCGATACTTTATGGAGAAGACGCTCGGAGATTTGAAGAAAGAATGAAAGAAAAACGTCAAGAGGACCCTGAAAAGAGAGAACGACGCCTCAGAAATTATGAGATGATAATGAAGATCTTTGAAGGATAGTATTATGGATGTTTTTCAAATCGGTAGTTATGGTACTTTTAAAGTACGGAAATTACGAAAAGACGAAAAGGTAAAGTCGTTCGATTGCGGAGACGATGAATTGAACGACTTCCTTTTGAATGAGGCTGCTCCTTATAGAAAATATTTATTAGCTGTCACATACGTGTTTGAGAATGTCAAGACTAAAGAAATCGTTGGTTATTTCAGTTTAGCTAACGACAAAATCTCACTGACTGATTTTGTAAACAAGACAGAATTTAACCGTTTCAGAAAACAGCGTTTTGTAAATAAGAAACGTATTAAAAGTTATCCTGCTGTTAAGATTTGTCGCTTAGGTGTCAGTGAATCTTTCCACGGAAAGGGTATCGGTACAATCCTGCTCGATTTTATCAAGTCTTATTTTATAATCGAAAACAAAACAGGATGTCGTTTTATTACTGTCGATGCTTACTCAAACGCTATTCCTTTTTACCATAACAATGATTTTCAATATTTAAGGGGACTTCTATAAATTACTTTTCGAAAGATTTATGAATTTATCTTTGAGAAGATTTTTGTATTTCTTGAAAGAGCATAGCGAGCTATGTGATTGAAAGAAAGACGAAAAGATTCCAAAGAGAAACATAAATCTCGA
>JAZNSO010000063.1:0-12315 GCA_045591245.1 Bacteroidales bacterium | reverse complement strand
CTTCTCGACACCCGATTATGCTACCTTTATTATTAATGATGCCGGTTACTACAGAATGGACATCACATTAAGTAACGGTGAGCAGTACTATGGATATTTTCAAGTTGAAAATTGAAAATGGAAAATTGAAAATTAGCTGTCAGCGGTCAGTCTTCAGCTATCAGTAAGGTGGAAACTGAGAAATCAGTGCACATCAGTGAAATCCGTGGGCGTAGAGAACGAGCTTACAGAACTTTAGAATTCTGGAATTTTAGAAATTAGCAGTCAGCTCATGGTTCGTACCTCGCAGCAAAAAAAGGAAATTATAAACAATTAAAAAATTATTGCTATGAAAAAAATAATATTTTCAATCATATTGTTCATATTGTTTATGAACAATATGATTTTTTCTCAGGAATGGGAATATCTGAAGAAATATAGTTTAACTGATGACACTCAATTCTCATTCTGGGAAACTGTGGAATTATCTGACGGCGATTTTTGTGTTGCTTCATGCGAATACCTTTATAGAAGTGGAATGGGTGATTTCTACTCCAGCCATCCGGCGGTCATGAGAATATCTGCAGATGGAAATTATATTTGCCAAAACAACTTCTTCAAAGAGGGTTATATGACACAATCTGCGCCTTTTCTTTTTGAAGATGAAAGCGGACAGCTCTTCGCTTTATCTACTTATAGTCCGGATCACGATTTTACTTGCGAAAATTATTTCCAAAACTTTAACAATCCTCCATCTGATGCTATTATAGCCCTATATGAATTGGATGATGATTTGAATGTCGTAGAATCTCGTGAACATAGTTTTCCAATAGATACATACGAATGCGGGAATGCGCAATGGGAATATATGCCTAACGAATATAGCGGTCGTATATTTTTGTTTTCTGCATTTAAAGATGAGGGCAATATAATAGGTGCGTATTTTAAGGCAGTTAGCCTTGACAGTAATAATCCAAGAGGTGCTGATTCTTTGTTCTTCTTCAAGATGAATTTTGATGGTGAAATATTGAGTAAAAAAGGATATGAAGCATGGAGTAGCGGTAACGCTGTTTATGAATTTTCATTTAGGAGAAATCAGATGGTAAAAACTGATTCTCTTTATGTTTTGTATAAAACTGGAATCCATACTGAAGAAGTTTCCGGTCACGGAGAAGTCTTGTACTATGACAAAGATTTTAACCATGTAGCGACAAGATTTATAAAACATCCGGGATATAATAATGAATATTTAGATCCGCATCCTATAGAGAATGTCTCGGTTGTAAGAACACCACGAAACACTACACTTTTGGCAACGACAGCTGTGTCAGTGGAAAATCCTAATGGTTATATGTATGAAGATAGCAGATTGTATGAATTTGATGACAACCTGAATAATTCGTCGGATTTTCTGCCGATTAATAATTATATCGAAAGAGGATGTCCTGACACTAGAGACACACAGCCGATTCTTAGAGCTGTTGACGTCGCTGATGATAATTCCATCTACTATGCCTATCACATGAATTTGGGAGACAATGATAATCTTGATTCGTGGTTAATGATTGAACGTCTTGATACGAATATGGATACAATATTGACGACCTATTATGATGTTCGTGATGAAGTAGATAATATACATACACACATCATGTCAATTAAATGTACGAATGACGGAGGACTTATACTTGTTGGCTATGCCAATGATTTATATTCTGATTATAGTTGGTTGGTTCTTACAAAATTCAATTCATATCTCAACATCGAGGAAGCTCACGCTCATAACCTGCATCTCGCCGTCGCTTATCCTAATCCGGGCGGTGATGTGCTGAACATAAGAACAGGTTTGCGCAACGCAACATTGCAAGTCTATGATATGCAAGGAAGAATAATCCATCAGCAAATAATTACAGATGAAGTCACAACCATACACGCCTCGAAATGGAACTCGGGAACATACATCTGGAATTTGAAAACTGAAAATGGAAAGTTGAAAGTTGAAGAGGGGAAGTGGGTGAAATAGAACTTTAGAATTTTGGAACTCTAGAACTTTAGAATTCTGGAACTTTGAGCTTTGAACTTTGAACTTTGAACTTTGAACTTTGAACTTTGAACCTTGAACTAAAGTTCAACAGCCTTAGTTCAAAGTTCAATAGCCTTAGTTCAAAGTTCCAGAGTTTTTTTAAATTCATAATGCATAATCAAAATAATTATGAATTATGTTTTGAATCTGAAAATCTAAGAAAATTTTATCTCACATCTCCAATTCCATCTGCTTATCTTCCCATTGATTCATAAGATTCTGAAGCTGATCTTTTTTCTTTCCGTAAGAATCGTACCAAGCATTATCGATATTAACATCAGGGAAATCGCTCGGCGATGACATGATCTTGTCCATCTCGGCGATTTCGTTTTCCAACGATTCAATCTGTTCTTCCAACTTCTTGATTTCTCGTTCGATGCGTTTTGTCTCCCTGTCGTTCTGCTTCTTCAACTCGTAATCTATCTTTCCTTGAGACACTTTACTTTCAACAGGTTGCGACTTCTGTTTCTTGTTAAGATCATCCAACTCTTTAAGTTTCTTCTCTTCAAGAAAGTCGTAAATATCGCCTATATATTCTTTGATATGAGGTTTCCTGAATTCATAAACTTTGTTTGTCAATCCTTGCAAGAAGTCACGGTCGTGCGATACTATTATCAAAGTCCCGTCGAATTGTATGAGTGCCGACTTGAGGATGTCTTTAGAAAGCATATCAAGGTGGTTGGTAGGTTCGTCGAGGATGAGAAGGTTGGTAGGGAAGAGAAGCATCTTTGCCAACGACAATCGCGCTTTCTCGCCGCCAGACAGAACTTTCACCTTTTTATCTATAGCATCGCCACCGAACAGGAAAGCACCGAGAAGCGACTTCACCTTCACACGCATATCGCCTGTGGCAACGTCATCGAGAGTCTCGAAGACAGTCTTCTCAGGGTCCAACATATCTTGCTGGTTTTGGGCGTAATATCCTATCTTCACCTCGTGACCTAGTTTCACCTCTCCTTCATAATCCAAAACGCCAGCGATGATTTTGGATAACGTTGACTTGCCTTCACCGTTACGTCCTACGAAAGCTATCTTCTCTCCTCTTGGAATCAGAAGGTTAATATTATTTAAGATTTGTTTCTCACCGTATGATTTCGAGACATTATTTAATTCTAATGTAACCTTGCCGGAATGTGGTGCAGGAGGAAACTTGAAATGTATAGCCGACTTATCTTGGTCATCGATTTGTACGACATCCATCTTCTCTAATTGTTTCACTCTCGACTGCACTTGTTTTGCCTTTGTAGCCTTATATCTGAAACGTTCGATGAAAGCCTCAATTTCTTTAATCTCGCGTTGCTGGTTGTCGAAAGCTGCTTTCTGTATGTCGATGCGTTCCTCTCTTCTTTCGATAAATTCTGAATAGGAACATTTGTAATCGTAAATCTTAGCGCATGAAATCTCTATCGTTCTGATGGTGATGCGGTCGAGGAAAGCTCTGTCGTGCGACACCATGAAGATGGCTCCATAATAATTTTTAAGGAAACTTTCTAACCATTGTATTGACTCGATGTCTAAGTGGTTAGTAGGTTCGTCGAGTAGCAGCAGTTTAGGTTTACGTAACAAAATCTTAGCGAGTTCGACGCGCATCTGCCATCCGTTGCTGAACTCATTCATCGGACGTTGCATATCGTCGTGTTCGAAGCCGAGGCCTATGAGAATCTGTTCGGCTTCGCCTTCTATGGAATGTCCGCCCATGATAGCAAGGCGTTCGTTGAGATGGCTCATCTTCTCACAAAGACGTTGATACGAATCGCTTTCGTAATCTTCTCTGTCTGACAGCTCGTCTTGTAATTTTGCGAGACGGCGTTCAATTTCGTAATATTCTTCGAAAGCTGTCATTGCTTCGTCGAGAACAGTCTTTGTACTATGAACGTTTTTCTCCTGGGGCAGATAACCTATCGTAACATCGTCCGACATTATGACGTCGCCTTTTGAAGGTTGTTCAAGACCGCAGAGTAGCTTGATGAGCGTTGTCTTTCCCGCTCCGTTTTTTCCGACGAGACCTATTCTGTCCTTCTCCCGAATCATGAAACTGATGTCGGTGAAGAGATCCTCGCCCGTAAATTGCATGCTGAGATTTTGTATCGATATCATAATGCAAAGATAAATAAAAGTCAACAGACAACGGACAACAGACAACGGATTTTTTTAAATCTGAGAATCTGAAAACTTGAGAATCTGAGAAAATTGTTGAACTTTGTTATAAACTACGAGCTACAAGTCTTGGCTCACTGCTCAAGGCTCGTAGCTCGTAGAGATATGACTTCTTAGATTTTCAGTTTCTCAGATTCTCAGTTTTTAACAATCTTCTTAGTCACGTTGCCGTTTTCCGTTTCAACAATGAAGAAGTATATTCCTTGTGTGTAGCTTGAAATATTGATTTCAATCTCGTTAGAAGTCATCTCGATTTCTTCAATCAACATTCCGAGTGTGTTATAAATCCTGACTGTTGACTGTTGACTGTTGACTGTTGACACTTTAACAAAGTCATTAGCAGGATTTGGATAAATCATCATGTCGTTGACACCGTTTTCGTCTACGCTTGTAACGTCAACGATGACGAATCTCTGGTTTTCATTGCCGAAAGCATTAGCACCTTCCGATTCGCATTCTTCACCGTCTACAATATAGACTGATGTCACCTTATAATAATATGTACCGATTTCAACTGCATCGAAGTAGCTGCCTTCTTCTGTCTCAGCGATTAATTCGTAGTTGTCGTTAGAAGTTCCACGGTATACGTTATAATGTTGGAATACATCTTCTCTTGGAAGTTCGATAACGTCTTTCATTTCGCTTGTCACGAAGGCGCGGATCATCCAAGTGTAGTCCAATCCCTGACCTGCATAGATGACATCTTGCCATGTTGTTCCGTCTAATGAGATCCAACGTCCGTTAGGGTCTCCTGTTGTTGCGCAACCTGCTGCCGGATAATTACCGTTATCGTTGTTAAGAACGATCCAGAGGTTCATTGAAGGGTCTACAGGTAGCGGAGCAGTCAATTCAACCTCGACGAAATCTTGAACTCCTGTCATTTCGTATGGCTGAGTATGAGCCAATATTTCAGGAGCATTGTCGCCGCCGTAATAAACTAAGAGATTACCTGTATGTGCTTCGCTGTCGAATATAGCGACTTTTGTCATCATGGTTCCACCATAATATTCCAAGCTTTCGACAGGGAATTTAACGCCCCAGTAGAAAGAACCGCCGTTCAATCCGATGCCTGAAGAGTAATTGCCGTTGTCGTAATATAACCATTCTGATCCTTGTAATGTATAAGGCCATGTCAATGCTACACCGAACTCGCCGTTTTGTACAGATTCGATACCGTGGAGGTTACGAGGAGCAGGACATGTTCTTACGATAGAGACAGTCTGTGTTTGAGGACATGACATTGCGTAGTATGAATTATCTTCGCCGCCGAATACTGCTCTTACTGAATATTCGAAGTCGCCATAGCCAGGATTTACGTCAACGAATGTTTCTTCTGTTATAGGTTCTTCGGTGATGAGTTCGCCGTTACGATAAATCATTGCGCCGAGCACTTCATATTCTGTGTAGTTAGGTTCTTTAGGAGCTTCAACGTAAGCGCGGATCTGCCATGTGATGTCCATTCCCACAGCTTCGCTTACGTCAGACCATTCGATGCCGTTGAAGGAGATCCAACGTCCGTTAGGTTCGCCGTTTCCTACGCAGCATGAAGCCACGAACTGACCGTTATTGTTTTCAAACACAATCCAGATATTATCTTCACCGGTGATGTCTACCGCACTCGACAATTCAAATTCAGCATAGTCTTCAGCACCTGTACAAACGTATGCCTGTGTATGTACTAAGTTAGCAGGAGCGTCGTTGCCACCGAAGTAAATCGAGATAGAACCATCGTGAGCTGTCTTGTCGTACATAGAAATCTTTGTGATTTCTTTTCCTGCGTATGGAACCAAATCTTCAGCAGGGAACATGATGCCCCATTGCATTGTAGCACCGTTGTTCATACCTACAGCGTCTAAGTTAGCGTCGTCGTCATAATGAATCCATTCGCCATCATCTGCCGTAGCCTTTGCATTTGTTGTCAATGTCAGGTTGTCGATATTGATCCAGAACTGACCGTAGCAGTCGAAGTGACGTAAAGCGATATAAACGTCTTTGCCTGCGTATGCGCTCAAGTCGATAGTCTTCTGATACCATGTACCTTGTGCTCTTGCGTCGCGATCTACATTCTCACCTTCTTTAGCTGTCAAAGTCTCTTCCCAAATCATGGTGAACGCTGATGGCGATACGTTGCTGAACTCTGAGATTGCTACACCATAATGTTCGGCTGCATACATAGAGTTTTCGGCGCATACATGGAACACGAGTTTTGAATCTTCGGTGATGGCATATTTACTTGCTGTTACCAAATAATCGTCTGGTTCGAAGTTATACATTCCGTCGTAGGATCGAGATACTGCGCTGTTAGCACTTTCGTAGCCGCAGTCGGTTTGTGAGAATTGTGTTGAGTTGCCCCATTTGTTACCGTCGGCATTGGCATCGATAGTTGTAAAGCCATTCAATGTTCCGTCTTCGAAGTCGAACATGAATTCTGAAGGATAAGAACCGTCGCCTTGAACTGGGAGAGTCCATGAGAGTTCGACGTCCTTGCCATTGAGTTCTACGGAATATTCTGTAATTTCTACGAAGTTTGAACATGGGCTGTATGTCCAGGTGTATTCCATCGTATTGTTACCAACTACCTTAGCTGTATATTCATTACCTTCTACGAGGTTTGTGACATCATACTGATAATAGTTTGTTTCAACTTCAGCAACGTTCTGACCGTCCAACATTACATCGAATGAAGCAGCGTCATCTTCCCACATAGCCCATCCTGTTGGAGAAACGTAGAAATCGCCGAGCATAAATACTTCTTCAAGAACACAGTCTATAACTGTTGATTCTGTGATGTCTATTGTTGCAGAGCTTGTCTTGAAGCCTTCCAAAGAAACAGTGTAGTCGTAAGTTCCGAGACGGAAGTCGTTCCATGTATGAGTTCCGGAATTACCTAATGTTACTTCGTATGTATAAGAAGCGTCGTCGGCATTGACGAATGATACCTGTGCGCCGTTTGCCGATGCGCCAGTTTCTGTTTCAATATTGATGGTGACAGCGACATTCATATCTTTATCGATGCTGTTCGACCAAACGATAGGAGTTTCACCGTCGGTATAAACTACAGAGACACCATATTTATATACGCCGCCTTGAGCTGTTCCCCAAGTGTTGTCGACATAAACTGTATCTGTCACATTGTTTGCTACGAGTACTGCTTCGTTATTGCCAATGATATTTTTTCTATATACCTTATAGTTTGAGAAACCTTTTGTGTTCTTAGGATTTTCTATTTCTCTTCCCGATTTGAAAGCGAGTCTGTTGTTGATGAAATCCCAGCTCCAGTATGCTTTTGCGCTGTTGTCGTCAACTACTTCAGCGACGACTTCAGATACTGTGTTGTTACCGCCTTCTGTTTCAGTGATGACAGATACTGTAAACTTTTCTGTTGCTGATGCTACGAGATAATAAACGCCTGCAGGAACTGTAAGGTTTTCTATTGTGCTTGATTTTGCAGAACGATTACCTGATGTAAGTTCAATATTGTCGATGCAGATAGCGTATCTGTTAGAACAGTCGAAGTGACGCAATGCGATATAAACGTTACGACCTGCATAATCGCTGAGGTCTACGGTTTTATGAACCCAGTCCAATTCTGTTGAAGATACGGTATGTTCCCAAACTGTTATGAAGTTGGTGCCGTCGTATGAAATTGCTACGCCGTAATGTTCGAGATAGTAATTTGACCATGTATCCAAAGGCTTGGCGTAGAATGAAAGAGTAGAGTTTTCAGTGATTGTATATAAGCCGTCCGAAACGATATAGTTATCAGGAGTAAGAGCCGAATTAGATTGAGAGTCATACGACTCTGAATATATACATTTTGATTCGTCAATACCTTCAACGCCGTTGCCTTGAGATATTTTCCAGTTACGGAAGTCGCCGTCAGCGTCTATTGTATTCCATCCTTCCATTGAGCCGTCGTCGAAGTTTTCTGAGAACGAGTCTCCCAAGATGTCTGGTGTCGGGTCGTTAGGATCGTCTGGATCTGCTGTTGTCCCGTAATAGTTGTCGAAGTCAGGACCGCCTTTGCCGTTGAAGTGTGTTTCGTAGAGAGCCACCTTGCCGTTTGCTCCGTTCACCTTTGCCGACAATGTAGTTTCTTCCGATAAGGTAAGTCTGTAAACTACGTCCTTTCCGTCTTCTTCATCGCCAGGCAACATATAGTTGTCGTAAAGATTTTCGAAGTCAGGAGTGTGAACGAAAGGATATTCGCCTACCACCATTGGCATTTCCCATACGTCAGATATTGTTGGAGTATAAGCCGTTGCTGTGAGCTGTACTGCATCAGAACCGAAACTATGGTTGATAAGGAGTTCGCCTGTCTGTGCGCCGTCGTTACCTGAGAGATGCGACACCTTCACTGTGAGAGGGGTTTCTGTTGTAAGTTCATAAGGCATCTCGACAGGAGTATATACGAAGAATGGATTTGATGAAGAGATTGAAGAAATAGCTGCGTCATCGCCAGATGTTGTCACTTCGATATTTTGAGGACGCATCCAAGCACCGATAGGACGATATCCGAGGTCTATTGTCTCAGGATTAATAACTACAGGAGATTCTACTTCACCTGGCATATAGTTCAACTTGATGTTAGGTCTGTAAGATAATCTTGTACCTGTGGCAGAACCTGGATGTTCGTCAGCGATACTTTCCGAACTGTCGTTACGACGATATAATGTTGTGTTATCGACGCTGGTGTAGAACCATTTCAATTCGGAGATGTATTGGAAGTTTGTTTTCTTAGCTACGACAACAACCAAGTTACCCTCTCCGGTAAAATAGAAAGGAGAATCTAATGTTATTGTTTCCCATGTGTCGTCACCGATTACTACGTTAGTGCCGGAGTAAACCAAACTGAGGTCGGCAGCTGGAGTCCAGTCGATATTTGACGACATTGTCTCTCTTTGTGTGATACCCATATAGACATCCAACTCTGTCAGGTTGAGGGTACCGATTGTGTCGTGAGCGTTACAGTTGAACGCTATTGAATTTATTGTACAAGCTCCGCCTATTTCAGATCCAGGATATATTGACTCATTCCACGAATAGGTGTAGAGCGTGTTGAAAGGCACCGAGCAATCGTAGTCTGTGCCTTCGCCGATAATGACTTCATCGGCTCTCATTGCGAATGGTGCAAACAACACCAAAAGCAATAAAGTGGTTAAAAACTTTTTCATAGTTTGTTAATTAAATTTAATACTTATGTTAATTATCTCATTCTTCAATCCATTCGGCGAAAGAACCGTCAGTCTCTTTCAAGAATATCTTGACGAGCTGCACATTGTCGGGAAGTCTGTTCTTAATTTTTTTTGAGAAATCTATCAGCATTAATTCGGTAGTAGGTTGGAAAGGAAGTACTATGATTCTTTCGTAATGACGTTTCACCTCTTCGATGAAGTCGTTTGGCATTCGGTTGTTTAATATGAAAGCGTGGTCATAATGGTCGATTATCTCTTCATTGACGATTTTTTTGAGGTCTCCGAAGTCCATCACCATTCCGTTTTTAGGACTGGAATCGTCCATGATGGGCATACCTTTTATGGTGACACGCATTTCGTACGAATGACCGTGGATATTACGGCAGCGACCATCGTAACCCATGAGAGCATGAGCCGCCTCAAAATGAAAAACCTTCGTCAAATGAATCATACTTTGCTATTGTAAAATCAGTGCGCAAAGATAAGAAAAAAGCTTTAAAAAAGTTCGATGTATTTAATTTTAGTTCGTGATTTATCTATATCTTTGTGCCCGTAAATTAATAAATCAAAATCAATGAAAAAAATTTTACTTTTCGTTTTGTCTTTTTTGTTAGTTGGGACTGTTATCGCACAGAACAATGTTTATCTTATCCAAGAAAATTTTAATGAAAGCACATTGCCATCGGGTTGGACGACAATGGGCAACGGCACAAACAATTGGTACATATCAACAAGCAATATTTCAGGAGGCAAACCTAACGAGGCTCATCTGTCATGGACACCTTTCTTTAATGGCATCTCGCGTCTCGTCACGACTCCCGTCGATTTGAGCGATGTTTCTTCAGCGATAATGTCGCTGAAACATTATCCTTCTTTCTATGGCATGAATCAGGCAATTGTAGGCGTTGCGACATCCTCAGATAACGGAGTAACTTGGAATTCTGTCTGGTCGGAACAGTATAGCGCCAACGGACAATACACTATTTTAGAGACTATCGATGGTCCTGATATGGGAAAAAGCAATGTCTTGTTCTGTATTTATTTTGAAGGTAATTCTTCTGCTATCAGCGATTGGTATTTTGATGATTTTGAAGTGTATACGGTAGAAAGTCTCGGAGTAGAACTTACAAGCATAGACGTTCCTTCTATAGTAAATCACGGAAATCATGCGATAAACTTTACAGTAAGAAATACAGGCAGTACAGCGATTCAGTCGCTTAAAGTAAGATATATCATAGATGGCGAGACTTTTGAGCAGACTTTTGATACAAACGTGTCGTCAATGGAATATAAGCAGCTCAGTTTCGACAGCGAATATAATTTCTTGCCAGACGTAAACTACAATCTTCAAGTTAAGATTATGACTGTCAATGAAGATTATGACGATGAGGCAGACAACAATCTGAGCAAGGAAGTCGTTTCTGCATTAGGTTATACGCAGATGATACCAATGATTGAACATTTTTCGAGTTCGACTTGTGGCCCATGCGTCAGCGTGAATGCTAAAATGGCGGAACTTACTGCAAATCACGAAGGTGAATTTACATATACAAAATATACTACTAACGGTCCGCAACTTGGCGACCCTTATTTCACAGAAGAAGGTGGGGCAAGAATGGAATATTATAATGTGATGGGAGTGCCTCAGACTTTCCTCAACGGAACGGACCAAGGTAATGCAGCAGTGACAGAAGATAATTTCGCAAATGCACTTGATGTGCTAGCTTTTGCCAACGTAAGAGGTTCTTACACAATAGAAAACGATGTTATTAACATAATTGCAGATTTCATGTCATATTGCGATATGGAAAACGTTAGGGCTTTTGTTACTGTCAATGAAAAGACAACCGTGGAAAACGCCAGCAGTAATGGCGAGACAGAATTTCATCATGTGATGATGAAAATGTTGGAAGATTCTGAAGGCAATATTATGAGTATCAGTGCTGGTGAATATCAAAGACTTGAGTTTTCATACGATATGAGTTCTACTTTCGTTGAAGAAATGAACGATTTGGAAGTTTCATTATGGTTACAAAACTACGAGACAAAGGAAATATTCAACAGTCATTTTGCTTACGAAAAATCTGAACATTGTTATCCTGTTAAAGAGATGACTGCTACGACAGACTATGATTTTACATATCTTAACATAAACTGGGAAGCACCAGAAAACGAGAATGTTATTGGTTACAATGTATATGTTGACGGTGCTTTGGTTGCAGAAAATGTCACAGCGACGGAATTTAGTACGAGCGATATTACTTCAGAAGTGAAAGTTGCAGAAGTTGTGGCTCTGTATGAAGAGGGTAGGAGTTCGGTTGGTGTTGCCAAGATTATCACAAAGACTGACGATATTGAAGAAACTTCTGATAAAAATGTATATATCTATCCTAACCCAGCGAAAGACGTGGTTAAGATTTCTTCAATAAGCGGTCATTCTTCAATTGTTATAATTTATAATGTGATGGGAATGAAGGTCGACGAAATTGAAATGAATTCTGACAATATAGAAGTCAACATTTCTGATTATGAAAGAGGAATCTATTTCTTTAATGTTGAAGGAGAAGTAGTTAAGGTGATTAAGAATTGAAAATTTTTATATACGTATCAACATTACTAAAATAAAAGAATGTTGATGCGTCTGTACATTTGGCGATAGTCTTTTGTTACACAATCGTATTTTTAAGGGGCTCCGTTTTATAACAGAAGCCCCTTAAACTTTTAGACATTAGACATTAGTCTTTCGTCTTTAACCATCACTTCTTCATCATCTCGAAGCCTTTTCCGTAGACTCCCATTACGGTATTGACCGACACGAAAGCCGTTGGGTCGAGTTGTTTAACAATCCTGATGACACGTTGCGATTCGGTCTTTCTCACGACGACCATTACAATATTGTTT
>JAZNSO010000062.1:0-21912 GCA_045591245.1 Bacteroidales bacterium | reverse complement strand
TGCCACTTTATTTTTACGAGCTTCGTTTACTTTGGCGAACAATTCGTCTAAGTCGCTGTAAACCTCATCGACCCAGCCTTGGCTGTGACGTTTGTCTGTCGCACTTGGTTTTATTTCTGCTGTGATAGACACGACGCCAGCGATGTTACCAGCTTTAGGTTGAGCGCCCGACATACCGCCGAGACCAGCAGTGATGAATAACTTACCAGCAGGAGTGCCGCCTTGTTTTCTTGAAGCGTTCAATACTGTGATTGTTGTTCCGTGAACTATGCCTTGAGGTCCGATGTACATATAAGAACCAGCTGTCATCTGTCCGTATTGTGTCACTCCCATAGCGTTGAAGCGCTCCCAATCGTCTGGCTTGGAGTAGTTAGGAATCATCATGCCGTTGGTGACGATAACGCGTGGAGCGTCTTTATGTGATGGGAACAATCCCATTGGGTGCCCCGAATACATAACGAGGGTTTGTTCTTCTGTCATGTTTGCAAGATATTGCATGACGAGACGATATTGAGCCCAGTTTTGGAATACAGCGCCGTTGCCGCCGTAAGTGATAAGCTCGTGAGGATGTTGAGCTACAGCATGGTCGAGGTTGTTTTGAATCATGAGCATGATAGCTGCTGCTTGTCTTGACTTAGCTGGATACTCTTCTATTGGGCGAGCGTAAATCTTGTATGAAGGACGGAAACGATACATATAGATACGTCCGTATTTTTCCAATTCTTCTGCAAACTCTGGAGCCAAAGTGGCGTGATGTTTTGCAGGAAAATAACGAAGAGCATTTCTTAATGCCAATTTTTTCTCTTCTTTTGTTAAAATGTCTTTACGTTTTGGAGCGTGATTTACTGTCAAATCATATTCTTTCACGCATGGCAACTCGTCGGGAATACCCGCAAGTATTTCTTTTTGAAAGTCATTCATATATCTTTGTATTTATTTACTGCTTAATTAATAATGTGCAAATATAAGATATAATTCATAATTTATAATGCATAATGCATAATTTTTTTTTTTGATTATAATTATGAATTGTGGATTATGAATTGAAAATCACCATCCTTTAGGTTTAAACAAGGTGCTCCAGAATCCTAACACTGTTGTGAAAATCATGAAGAAACAATCGTATAAAGGAGTGAATATCAATCCTAAATGTTTTTCTCCCAATTGTTTTGCCGACTTATGGTAGATTATGAACATTGTGATGTAATGCAATAAAGCAAAAAATCCAATGACCACATAATAGTAAATATTTCCTACCGACAAATCAAAAGAGTGAGGCAAGAAAAACAACGCGACCAATGTCGGATAATACGCCAATCTGCTTCCTAATAAAAAACCTAAAATTCTGTTAGTCTGCGGTTTGTATTTTACCCCAGTAGAATAATGTCTTCTTTTCTGACGAATCCAGGTTCCCCATGTTCTCTTAGGTTCCGACTCAACTCTTATCTCGGAATCGATGAAAATGTCTGTGTTATGTTTATTTGCCACCTGACTGATAAACAAATCGTCGTCACCGGAAGGAATATTATAATGTGATGTGAAACCCTTGTTATTCATAAAAGTACTTTTTCTGTACGACAGATTTCTTCCGACACCCATATAAGGTTTTTGGGCCAATGCCAAAGATATATATTGCATCGCAATGTATAAAGTATCGAATCTTATTAACTTGTTCAATAATCCTTTACGTTCAAAATAAGGTCCGTAACCGACAACAATTTCTGTATTGTTGTTATAAGTTCCGATCATTCCTCTAATCCATTGGTTTGAGTTTGGAACACAGTCGGCATCGGTGAGAAGAAGCAGGTCGTATTTGGCAGATTTTATTCCCATACTCAAAGGAAACTTCTTGCCTCTGAAGAAGTTAAGATTCTGTGTTAGATTTACCAGATTTATCTTAGGATTATTTCTTGCCAAATCTTTCAGATACTCTTCAGTGTCGTCTTGCGAGCAGTCGTTAACAATCACAAGTTCAAACTCAGGATAATCCTGCGACAAGACCGCTGGTATCAAGTCGAGGAGATATTCGTAAGCATCGCGAGCACACACTATCACCGACACTGGTTCCAGACCTTCGTTTTTCTCCTTTTTCTTATAGAAAGCCAGACGACGGAATAGCAACCAATGATACAACATCTGAATCAACCAAGCGGCGATGAATATTATCAGAATTATGAAACTCAGTTGATTGAAATTAAAATCTATACTCACGATAAAATGTTTGTTTTGATGGATAACTTTTTTTCGGAACTTTTCAAATTCACTGCAAAAGTATGAATTTTTTTACAGGAAAAAATAGTATCTTTGCCTAAAAAATTTTATGAGATTTTCACTTGTCAAAAATGATGCTGCGAGCAACGCTCGTGCTGGTGTCCTGACCACCGATCATGGTGATATAGAAACACCTATTTTTATGCCTGTAGGAACCGTTGGAAGCGTCAAAGCGACCCATGTCAGAGACTTAGAAGATGAAATCAAGGCTCAAATCATTTTAGGCAACACCTACCATCTTTATCTTCGTCCAGGTTTGGATGTTCTGAAAAAAGCTGGCGGACTTCACAAATTCAACGGATGGCATCGTCCGATACTAACAGATAGCGGCGGTTTTCAAGTGTTTTCCTTGACAGATATTAGAAAGATGAAAGAAGAAGGCGTAGTATTTAAATCTCATATCGACGGATCGAAACACACTTTCACTCCTGAAAATGTCATGGATATTGAACGCGTCATCGGAGCTGACATAATCATGGCTTTCGATGAATGCACCCCAGGAACAGCAGACTTCAAATATGCAAAAGAATCTATGGAGAGGACTCATCGCTGGCTCGACCGATGCTGGAAACGTTTCGATGAAACAGAACCGGTCTATGACTACAAACAGTCGCTATTCCCTATCGTACAAGGATGCGTATATCCTGACTTGAGACGACGTTCAGCCGAATACGTCACGAAAAAAGAAGCCGACGGCTACGCTATAGGCGGCCTCGCTGTAGGAGAACCGACAGAACAGATGTACGAGATGATTGAAGTCGTAAACGAGATTTTACCTAAAGACAAACCTCGTTATCTCATGGGCGTGGGAACTCCAGCCAACCTCCTCGAGGCTATATCACGCGGAGTCGATATGTTCGACTGCGTCATGCCGACACGTAACGGACGTAACGGCATGCTCTTCACTTCCGAAGGCATCATCAACATAAAAAACGAAAAATGGAAATACGACTTCTCACCACTCGATGAAAACGGAACTACTTACGTAGATAGAGATTACACAAAAGCCTACCTCAGACATCTCATCATTTCAAAAGAAATACTGGGACCGATGATAGCAACGGTACACAATCTCGGTTTTTATCTATGGCTCGTCAAAGAGGCCAGAAAACACATCCTTGAAGGCGACTTCGCTTCCTGGCGCGACATGATGCTACCTAAAGTAACACGCAGAATCTGATTATGAGAAAACTTGATTGGTACATATTCAAAAAATATATCGGAACATTCTTCTTCGCGATAAGTTTATTGATACTCATCGTGATAGTCTTCGACGTATCTGAGAACATCGACAGTTTTATGAAAAACGAAGCTACACTAAAAGAAGTCGTGATGCATTACTATGTACCTTTTATACCTTATTTTATTAATCTGTTCATATATCTTTTCGTATTCATTTCCGTCATTTTTTTCACTTCAAAAATGGCAGGACACACCGAAATCATCGCGATATTAAGCAGCGGCATAAGTTTCAAACGTTTTCTATTACCTTATATAATGGCAGGTTCTCTTCTCGTAGTCGGGTCTTTCTACCTCGGTAACTTCCTGATTCCCAAAACAGACTCAGTCAGAAGAGAATTCAAAGACAAATACATCGAGAGACTCACAAAGAGTTCAGGTTCCAACATTCACGTTCAAATTGAAAAAGGCACTTACGTCTATGTCGGCAATTTCGACATAAAAAAGAAAATCGCATACAAGTTCTCACTGGAAAAATTCGAGAATAACGAGATGAAATACAAACTCGTAGCCGACAAGGCTTCATACGACACCATCAACGGAACTTGGACTATTCACAATTACGCAGAACGCTGTCTCTACCCTAACGAAAGCATGATCAGAGGCAAGGAAAAAGACACCACTTTCAAACTGCTGCCCCGCGACCTTTATAACATCAAGGAGGAATTTGAAGAGATGAATTTGTTTGAAATTCGAAACCACATAAAAAACTTAGAACTTAAAGGTGCCAACAACACTTTGCCTTACGAAATTGAAATGCACAAACGCATCGCTTCGCCAGCAGCCATATTGATACTCACCATCATAGGAGCAGCTTTGTCGAGTAGGAAAGTCAGAGGCGGCATGGGTCTGCATCTCGGAATAGGCATAGTCATAACATTCTCCTACATCCTCTTCATGGAATTCTCGCGCGTATTCGCCCTTTCAGGAATGTTTTCACCAATGCTCGCAGCATGGCTGCCAAATATCGTGTTCTCTCTCATAGGAATATATTTCTTCATAAAAGCACCGAAATAATTTACAATTAACAGTTTACAATTAACATCCAATAAAATTGTAAATTGTACATTATAAATTGTTAATTTTTCCTATCTTAGCGGAAAAATATTTTTTATTATGCATATCGCTATCGCTGGAAATATAGGCTCTGGTAAGACAACTTTAACTCATTTATTGTCAAAACATTTCGGATGGAAACCCCATTACGAGGAAGTTGACGACAATCCTTATCTGAGCAGTTTTTATGATGATATGCAGCGTTGGTCGTTCAACCTGCAGATTTATTTTCTTAACAGTCGTTTCCGTCAGATTCTCGACATCAGAAAAAGCGGAGAAAACGTGGTTCAAGACAGAACAATCTTTGAAGACGCTTATATCTTCGCGGAAAATCTCTACGATATGGGATTGATGTCAGACCGCGACTATACCAACTATCTGTCGCTCTTCGATTTGATGTCGTCTTATATGCAAGCTCCCGACTTGCTAATTTATCTCAGAGCCAGCATCCCGACTTTGGTGCGTCAGATAGCTAAACGTAATCGCGCATACGAACAGTCAATACGCCTCGACTACCTGAAATCTCTCAATGATAAATATGAAAAATGGATTTCGACTTACGACAAAGGCAAGGTGCTTATCATCGAAAGCGACGATATAGAATTCGAAAATCCAGAAGATTTAAGCAAGGTTATCGACAGTATAAACGCTTCGCTTAACGGACTTTTTTGAATCTGAAAATCTGAAAAATCGCATTAAAAACAGATGAAATGAAAATATTAGGAATTATTCCAGCACGCTACGCCTCGACTCGTTTCCCAGGAAAACCGCTGACTATCATCAACGGCAAGTCGATGATACAAAGAGTTTATGAACAATCGAAAAAAGCAGAAATGCTCTCCGACGTTATTGTCGCAACCGACGACCAACGCATTTTCGAAGCAGTGATAAGTTTCGGAGGAAAAGTCATGATGACATCTTCAAGTCACAACAGCGGAACCGACAGATGCTGCGAAATCGTAGAAAACATTGAAAATCACTTCGATGCAGTAGTCAACATACAAGGCGACGAACCTTTCATCAACCCAGAACAGATAAACCAAATCGCGCAACTTATTTCTTCCAACGAAAGTCACATCGCTTCGCTCTGCAAACCTATAAAGGACAAAGACGAGATTTTCGACGAAAATGTTGTTAAAGTTGTGTTCGACAGCAATTATAAAGCATTGTATTTCAGTCGTCAGACGATTCCTTTTCTCCGTAAGGAAGAAAAAAACGCTGAAGCGTGGATGAACGCAAGAACGTTCTATAAACACATCGGAATTTACGCATATAAAGTCGATGTACTGAAGAAAATCGCGAAGATGCCACAATCGAGTCTCGAACTTTCAGAATGTTTGGAACAACTCCGATGGATCGAGAATTCACTCACGATAAAAATGGGCGTAACCGAGTTTGAAAGTTATTCCATTGATACACCGCAAGATGTAGAAAAATGTCTAAAATTCTTCAAAGATTAGACTTTTTTTCCTAATTTCGCATGATGAAACTATTCTTAATTGAAAACTTCTAATTGTATGATAACTAATTACTTAATAGAATTATTGAAAGATAATGAGTGTGTAATCGTTCCAGGATTCGGTGCTTTTATATCTAAAAGACATTCTGCTACAATCGATTATGCAAATCATCGTTTTTCGCCTCCATACAAAGAAATTGTTTTCAACGACAAATTGAACAACGACGACGAAGTTCTCGCCGATTTCATCTCTTCAAAAGAAAACATCTCAAAAAAAGAAGCAACAGAAAAAATCAGAAACTTTGTCAGTCAAAGCGAGGCAATCTTAGACGTCAATTCTGAGTTGGAATTGGAAGGTCTGGGCAAAATTCGCAGGTTTGGCAGCGACTACGTCTTTAAAAACAATGAAGACATCAACCTTCTCGGCGATTCCTTCGGATTGACAGATTTCAGCATCCAACCTGTATTTCGCACAGAGACTTATCAAGTCATCAAAGAAAAAATCTACGTCGAACAAAAGGCAAAGAATACTGAATATTCCATCGCAATAGAAAGTGTAGAGGAAAAACCAGAAAACGTAACGACAAAAAAGCCAAGTCTCTTCAGAACATTCGCATACACAACACTCGCTTTCCTCTTGATTTTTGTTATAAACTGGACAACAGATAAGTCAGACTCTAATTTAGCAAGTTGGAATCCCTTCCTATATTCATCACCAAACGAATATCTTTTGAGTGTAATGGATTTTGAGGATGAAGTGACCGAAGTAACTGAAGGAACCGAAGTGACCGAAGGAATCGAAGTAACTGAAGTGACTGAAGTGACTGAAGTGACTGAAGGAATCGAAGTGACCGAAGAAGTCGAAGAAGTCGAAGAAGTCGAAGAAATTGAAGAAGTTGAAGAAGTTGAAGTTCAGGTGGTTAAGGTTATAGAAACTCATTATTATATCATAGGTGGTTCTTTCCAAACTGACGAGAGTGCTGGCAGATGTATCGAAACTCTTAGAAGACAAGGTTTCGAAAATGCATCTTCATTAGAAAAAAACGACAACGGAAACATCCGCGTTTACTATGAGTCATTCGCAGAAAAAACAGAGGCAGTAACTCGCCTTGAAACCATAAAAAAAGAGTATAACGAATCAGCATGGTTGTTGTTCCAAAAATAAAATAAGATGGGTAAGAACAAGTTAGAACGTTTTGCAGAAAACAAGACTTTCAATAATCTTTTTGAATATTCTTTTGAAAGAATCAAAACCGAAGGTTTTCCTCTGAAAGGCAGATGGAGACAGGATTTCTTTAAGAACGACAATCCGATAGTCCTTGAATTGGGATGTGGCAAAGGCGAATATACCGTAGGGCTCGCTCGCGAACATAGAGACATTAACTATATAGGTGTTGACATCAAAGGTTCTCGTATGTGGGTCGGATTGTGCGCCGCCCGCAACGAAGGATTGACAAACGTGGCATTCCTCAGAACTCATATCGAACTAATCGACAACTTCTTCGCAGAGAACGAAGTGGATGAAATATGGGTCACTTTCCCTGACCCTCAACCTTCTAAGGCTCGCAAACGCCTCACTGGTCCGAACTTCTTGGAACGTTACCGTAAATTCCTCAAACAAGACGGTGTCGTCAACCTCAAAACCGACAGCGATTTAATGTATGAGTTTACCGTTGAAACCGCCAAAGAAGCTAAGTATCCAATTTATTATAACTACGATAATCTTTACAATAACGACGACGACCTGGAAGTCAAAAAAATCAGAACTTACTACGAACAAATATGGTTAGATAAGGGTTTGACAATTAAATATCTCAGGTTCGGAATCAGAAATTAACTATAAAGACCGTGTTTCTCACAGATTCGCGGTCTGTTTTTTTGTCCTCGAATCTGCGCAAATCGTTAACATGTTTTATCTTAAACAGAAAAAATTAGCGGAAGATTAGCGTCAATTCGCGGTAAGTTTTTTACTTTTATTTTTTTTCGTTTCTAATGGTGGTTTTGCATCTTTTTTGTATCTTTGTGGTGTTAAACAATTAAATATTACAACGTTATGAAAAAAAGACTACTATTCGCGTTATGCCTTACGGCTTTATTTATTGGAGCTAATGCTCAGGAAACGACTTTCTCCTACGACTTCGACAACAACTCATTTGACGGATGGAGCGGCTATGACGCCGACGGCGACGGTCACACTTGGGAACTGCACAACTCTTCCGTATCCGGCGGTTTCGACGGATCTTACGGACTCTACTCTTCGTGTTACAATATGGGCGAACTGACTCCTGACAACTATATCTACACAACAAACTCATATCTCATCACTTCCACTTCGAGACTGTATTTCATGCACCGCCAATCCGACTTCGTATATTACCAGGAAAACTTCGGCGTGATAGTCTCTGAAGACGGACTTAACTTTGTAGAAATTTGGAGCATGAGATACACCGAGCCTCTGCCTAACGAGAAATGGAGCGAAGAGACGATAGACCTCAGCGAGTTTGCCGGCAAAAACATTTATATAGGTTTCCGCCACTACGATTGCGACGGAAGCGTGGCTAATGGAATACGCATTGACAATGTTGAGTTGATATCAGACGGAGAATCTGTTGAAGAAAACGCCATTGCTCTCAACGTTTATCCTAACCCTGTTGAAAGCACACTTTTAATAGAAACAAATGAAAACGTGACAAATATAAGCATTCTTACCGCCAATGGAACAAGTGTTTATAACGGCAATTATAAAGAAGAAGGCATTGAAGTATCCGACTACAAAACCGGAATTTATTTCGTTATTATAAATACAGAAAACAGCAATTTTGTAAAGAAATTTATTAAAAAATAATTGCTGGACATTCTCTTAAAAATTATTTAAAAATTTTTCTTAACATTCAATATTTATATTAATAATTTTGCTAACTTTGCACCGACAAATATCTATAGACAATAGAATTATATTTGTTAAGCTAATTTGAAGAATGTCAATTAAAAAGTTATAAAATGAAAAAAAAGATTTTAACAATTATTGTATTGATATTAACGATGCCTATCTTCGCACAGACCGACGGTTACTTCATGTACGAAGACAACAACGACGTTAAAGGCGGAACAACCGGAACAAGATCTGGATCTGCAACCGATCTTATACCTATAGGTGTTGGCAGCGGTTTTGGTATTGCTGGTATGAGTGAAAATGTAACAGAAGTTCCTCTTGGCAGCGGTTTATTATTATTGACAGGTGCCGGATTGGCATACGCATTATTAAAAAGAAAAGAGGAGGAAACAAAATGAAAAGATACTCATTGATAATTTTGGCTTTTGCCTTATTGCTAGGTTTCACACAATGCAAACCAGAACCAGAAAACAACCCAGATGATTCTAAAATGGTTACCGTTAGATTTGAGTTACCTATTAACAATGGAGCAAAGACAGACTGGAATGGTTTTTTTCAACTTAATGATGATAGTACTAGTTTCACTTCTAATATTAAATGGAAAGAAGGAGATGTTGTGTATTTGGCGGTACCCAATTATAAAGCTCCCAGATGGGTATCAGCAGCAAATATGATACCATTGGAATGCACATATACCGATGACATGTCTAAAGTTGAATTCAGTGCTCAGGTCGATGAAGTAAGTGCATGGGGAATTTACGACTTAGATGTGAAGTTATACTATTTTGGCAGCGGCGAAATTATGACATTCGAAAAAAATACAGACGGAAGAATTATTAACACGATTCTAGATTTCAGTAAACAAAAAGGAACAAGAAATGGTTTAGCTGATTTGCATTTTTCTTCTGTGTTGGTCCACGGTAATTTTACAGAAGATGTTGATGGGAATATTTTGAATTTAGAATTAGTAAATTCTGATGATTACAGCTTCAGTCATGAAATGGCAATTTGCTATGTGAATTTACAAAATGAAACAAAATTAACAGGAACTGCTGTTAGTAAAAATATGGTCAGGGTCTATTGTCCTGAAAAATCATCAACTTTTGTTGTTGAATGGTTCGAAGGCACTGAGGGCGGCATCACATTGACGGAAACTCCATCCAAAGAATCGTTTATTGTTATTCCTCCAAGTGATGATGCTGGAATGACTTTAGAATGTGATAAAGGAACATACAGTTTTTCGAATAGAATCATTGCAAATACCATCTATTATGGCAAAGGTGTAGGGAACAACAAGATTGAGCCACTACCATGGACTCCTAATCCTTGAGAAATAAAAATAAGACAATAATAAAAGAAACGAAATCGGCAAACGGTTTCGTTTTTTTGTTTTGTAGGTCGAGAGCATCTCGTCGTCTTTTTTTAAAAAAAGTTTACGTATTATGCATTATTTTCCTATCTTTGTAATTCTATAAATTAAATTAAAAATGGCTCAGAAACCTTCTATACCAAAAGGAACACGTGACTTCTTGCCAGATGTCATGGTCCGTCGTAATTATATTTTCGATACTATAAAAACCGTTTTCAAACGTTTTGGTTTTCAACCTATTGAAACTCCTTCTATGGAAAACCTCAGCACTCTCCTCGGCAAATATGGAGAAGAAGGCGACAAACTATTGTTCAGAATACTGAATTCGGGAGATTTCATGTCGGGCGTTGAACAAAACGGAGAGACTCTCCTTTCGGAGAAAATGGCAGGAAAAATATGCGAGAAAGGTCTCCGCTATGATCTTACTGTGCCTTTTGCCCGCTTCGTGGTTCAATATCGCGATAAGATTTCATTTCCTTTCCGCCGCTATCAGATGCAACCTGTATGGCGCGCCGATCGTCCGCAAAAAGGTCGTTACCGCGAGTTTTACCAATGCGACGTCGACATCGTCGGCAGCGACTCTCTTCTCAACGAGGCAGAACTCGTACAAATAGTAGATGAGATTTTCAACGCTCTGAAAATAAACGTAGTTCTGAAGATTAACAACCGTAAAGTCCTTGCCGGTATAGCAGAATATATAGGAAAACCAGACGCTTTGGTTGACATCACTGTCGCTATCGACAAACTCGACAAGATTGGAATCGAAGCTGTCAATGCAGAACTCGCTCAAAAAGGTCTTGAGGCAGACGCAATCGAGAAACTGCAGCCTATACTTTTTATGAAAGGCGATGCACGCGAGAAATTCGCTCAGCTTAAATCTCTTATGAACGGGATTGAAGTGGGAGAAAAAGGCGTTGAAGAACTTGAGACGCTCTTCAACTACATCGACGCTATGAATGTCGGCATAGAATACGAACTCGACCTCACTCTCGCCCGCGGATTGAATTACTACACTGGAGCTATTTTCGAGGTGAAGGCTAAAGACGTCGCAATGGGAAGTATCTCGGGAGGAGGCCGCTACGACAACCTTACTGGAATATTCGGTCTTCCTGGCGTTTCTGGCGTAGGCATCAGCTTCGGTGCCGACAGAATATATGACGTGCTAACAGAATTAAATCTCTTCCCAGAGAAAAACGCCGACAGCACAGAAGTAATCTTCCTTAACTTCGGAAAAGAAGAAGAACGCTACTGCCTGCCTTACGTACAACAACTGAGAAGAAAAGGCATCAACACGGAAATCTATCCTGACTCAGCAAAGATTCAAAAACAGATGAAATATGCCGACCAACGCGGAATTCCTGTCGTCATCATCGCCGGTGAAGATGAAAAAAACAATAACACCTTCACTGTTAAATGGATGAAAGAAGGAAGACAAGAGAATATCAGCGCAGAAGAACTGTTAAATAGAATTAACAATTGACAATTAACAATTGTAGAGACGCATCAATGCAACTTACAATAATACACATTGATACGTCTCATAAAAAATGAGAAATAATTAACAAAACAAACATATAAACATGAATACACATTATATTTCAGCAGAGACATTAACATTTGCAAGAGTTAATGAAATCGTAACAAAAGGTTACAAATTGGCATTGTCAGACGACGCTAAGGCTCGCATCCAAAAATGCCGCGACTATTTGGACAAGAAGATGGAAACACAAACAACACCTATCTATGGTATCACCACAGGATTCGGTTCTTTGTGTAATCACAATATTTCAAAAGAAGACCTCAGCACGCTCCAAAAGAACTTGGTGATGTCGCACGCTTGCGGCACTGGCGAATACGTCCCAAAAGAAATCATCCGCATTATGATTTTATTGAAGGTTCAGAGCCTTTCTTACGGCAACTCTGGTGTTCAAGTCGTTACAGTACAACGTCTTATCGACTTCTTCAACAACGACGTACTTCCTGTAGTTTATAATCAAGGTTCACTCGGCGCATCAGGCGACTTGGCTCCTCTGGCAAATCTTATGTTACCTTTGCTTGGATTAGGTGAAGTACACTATAAAGGTGAAATCGTTCCTGCTGAAGTTGTTATGAAAGAATTCGGTTGGGAACCTATCACGCTTCAATCAAAAGAAGGATTGGCACTTCTCAACGGAACACAATTCATGAGTTCATACGGTACTTACGTATTGCTCAAGGCTTTCCGTCTTTCATATCTTGCCGACCTCATCGGTGCTGTTTCATTAGACGCTTTCGACGGTCGCATCGAGCCATTCTTCGATCAAGTACATCAAATCCGTCATCACGAAGGACAAATCAAGACTGCTGAACGTTTCCGTAACTTATTAAAAGGCAGTGAATTGATAGCACGCGAAAAGAAACACGTACAAGACCCATATTCATTCCGTTGCATCCCACAAGTTCACGGCGCATCAAAAGACGCTATCAAATACGTGGCATCAGTATTCTCAAACGAAATCAATGCTGTTACCGATAACCCAACAATTTTCCCAGACGAAGATTTGGTAATATCAGCAGGTAACTTCCACGGACAGCCTCTCGCCATCACCTTGGATTTCTTAGCGATAGCAATGGCAGAACTCGGCAACATCAGCGAAAGAAGAGTCTATCAACTCATTTCTGGCAAACGCGAACTTCCTTCATTCTTAGTAGCAGAACCAGGTCTCAACTCAGGATTTATGATTCCTCAATACGCAGCAGCTTCTATCGTAAGCCAAAGCAAACAATTGTGCGCACCTGCATCAGTTGACAGCATCGAATCATCACAAGGTCAAGAAGATCACGTAAGTATGGGTGCCAACGCAGCAACAAAGGCATTGCGCGTAGCTGACAATTTGGAAAGAGTACTCGCTATCGAATTATTCAACGCCGCTCAAGCATTAGATTTCAGAAGACCATTGAAGTCATCGGAAGCAATCGAGGAATTCGTAGCAGAATACCGCAAACACGTCGAATTCGTTAAGACTGACAAAGTCATGTACACTGAAATAGCAAAATCAGTGAACTTTTTGCAGAATTACGAAGTTGAAATATAAATAATGTAGAGTTTATGGTTTAGAGTGTAGAGAGTCTGAATTTTTTTAATAATCTACACTTTAAACCACTCTTAATTTTCAACTTTCAATTTTCAATTTTCAATTTTCAACTTAAATAATATGGAATACCAAGAGAATTATAACATCGAACAAGAAGAACCAGAAAAGAGACCTGATATGTTAACGATTATATGTATATTATCGTTCATCAATGCAGGTTTTCAAATAATAGTTAACTTTATCTCGTTTGCTTTATACAACACTTACCAAAAAATTTATCACGAGATTATGAAGGGAGAAGGTCTTTTTGAAGATCTAGCAGAACAAATGGGAGATAGTTGGGATGTTTTTGTTCAAAGTGCTGAGATTTCTGCATCAATAAGCAGAGGATATTATCTTCTTGAGTTCTTACTTTTCACGACCTCATTCATCGGTGTACTGATGATGTGGAAATTGCAGAAAAGAGGATTCCATGTATATGCCATCGCTCAGATACTCCTGCTGATAGTAACGACTGTTTTTGCACAGATATCAATACTTCCTATCCTATGGACAGTATTGTTTATAGCGATGTATTTTATGCATTATAAAAAAGTCATGCGATAATGGCAAAGGAGAAGAAGAAAAATAAGAACGATATTTTTATCCGAGGCAGGAAACTGACCTTAGGTGTTAAACTTGTCGGCACTTTTGCCTTTACATATTATCTTATTTATTTTCTTCTACTTACAGTTTTCGGTGTGTATTACAGAAGCGTTTATGACCCTGCATATTCTGGAGAGACATTGTTTCAGACCATGTTGATGTCGGCAATTCTCTGGGCTATCGTCGGGATGCTGGTTATCAGCCTGATATTATTATTCAGAAGGAAACGATACGGCAAATACATGTTTATGATTTTCACGATAATACTCATTGCGTATCAACTCATTACAGCAGAAAATCATATATGGGCTATATATATTCTTGAATTGATAATGGTGCTTGTGATGGCACCGTTGAAAGTCTTTGTCACTATAAACAAAATTATTTTAGATGAGGTGACAGATATTACCAAAGTTGATGAATAAAAATAAAACAAGAAGATGATAAACATTACAATAGCAGGAGATTTAGGCAGCGGAAAAAGCACAGTAGCCAACCATTTGATAAACAATATTAATTATAGGATTGAATCAGCCGGACTCATTTTCAGAAGATTGGCAGAACAACATGGGATGACAGCCAAGGAATTCAATCAGTTTATTGAAAATAATCCTAAGTACGACAATATGGTTGATGATGCCATCAAGGAAATGGGAAGCAAGGAAGAAAACATCATCTTCGACTCACGTTTGGCTTGGTTCTTTGTGCCTAAATCTTTTAAGATTTATATGTATGTTGATGTCGATACAGCAACCGAGCGCATTTTCAACGACAAAGGACGCGTAAGCGAGTCATATTCCGACATGACAACTGCCAAGAAAGAGATCATTGAAAGAAGACAAAGCGAGGTGCTGAGATACAAGACATTCTATAATGCCGACATCAATAATTTCAAGAACTACGATTTTATCATCGACACAAGTCATGCCACTAAAGAAGAAGTCAACGACTTGGTTTTAAGCAGTTTCATGGCTTTCGAACAAGGCAAGGAATACGATAAGATATGGATTTCCCCTAGGAATCTTGATTTAAGCAAGAATACAGGAAATCAGGAAGATACGCAATCTGAAGATATTGAAATAATCAAAACTGACGGGAAGTTCCATGTTTTCAGAGGACACGACAAGGTCAGAAAAGCAATGGAAGAAGGCAAGAATCTCGTTTCTGTAAAGAAGATTTTCGAGTAGGGCGATTATCAATCGTCACCTACCCCTTCGAGCATCGGGACGAATCTGAAGTCACCGTAAGTCTCTCTTTTCATGCTACCGTCCTCTTGTTTGGTAAGTCTTAGCATAGTCTGGCTATCCTCGTTCTCACATAAAGGAATCACCATCAAGCCTCCTACTTTCAATTGATTTATAAGTTCTTGCGGAATTTCTGGTGCAGCAGCAGTGATAATAATCCTGTCGAAAGGTCCGTAGGTGGGAAGACCTTTGTTGCCATCGCCAAGGAAAGTCTTGATATGATACGGAAATTCAGCGAGGAACGACTTTGTTTTCATATAAAGTTTTCTCTGACGTTCGATGCTGAAGACCTTAGCACCCATCTCGGCTAACACGCAAGCTTGATAACCAGAACCTGTCCCTATTTCCAGGACTTTCATATTTTTCTTTATCTCTAGCAGACTTGTCTGAAAGGCGACTGTCAAAGGCTGTGAGATAGTCTGCCCGGATCCTATTGGGAAAGCCTTATCCTGATATGCAAAATCCACGAACGAAGAATCCAGAAAGACATGACGCGGGACATTATTGATAGCATTGAGAACCAGCTCATCGTTAATGCCTTTCTTCTTCAGATCTTCCACCAATTTTTTTCTCATTCCTTTATGTCTGTAACTATCTTCCTGCATCGCTTTTTTTTATTCGCAAAGTTACAAAAAAACCTTATATTTGCGAAAAAATAATCCGATGTTAAAGATAGGAGTTTTAGGTGCCGGACACCTTGGAAAAATACATATAAATTGCATAAAACAACTCGCTGTTTATGAACTCGTCGGCTTCTATGACCAGGACGAAAATACGGCAAAAAAAGTCTCAGAAGACTTGCAGGTAAAATGTTATTCATCGATCGATGAACTCATCGACATGGTTGACGTGGTTGATATTGTCACGCCGACGATTTGTCATTTTGAATGCGCATCTTTAGCATTGAAGAAGGGCAAGCATGTCTTCATCGAGAAACCTATCGTAGCGACTGTCGATGAAGCGAACAGACTTATTGACTTAGCGGAAGAGGCAGGAGTCAAGGTTCAGGTCGGTCACGTTGAAAGATTCAACCCAGCCTATATAGCAGCACGTCCGTACATCAATTCGCCGGTGTTTGTAGAAGCGCATCGTCTGGCTCTCTTCAATCCTCGCGGCACCGATGTCCCAGTTGTCCTTGACCTTATGGTTCACGACATCGACATTATTTTAGATGTGATAAAATCGCCTATCAAAAACATCAGCGTCAGCGGAGTTTCTATAGTAAGTCCTACTCCCGACATCACGAACGCACGCATTGAATTCGAGAACGGTTCTGTAGCGAACCTGACAGCGAGCCGTCTTTCATTGAAGAATATGCGCCGTCATCGTTTCTTCCAAAAAGACGCATATATCACAGTAGATTTTTTGGATAAGAAAACCGACATCGTGAGAATCAACGATATTGAAGGAATCCTGAGTCCGTTGGCAATGACGATAGACTTAGCCGATGGCACAAGCAAACAGATTACAATAGAGCAACCGGAAGTGACTCCTATCAATGCGATAATGACAGAAATAGAGAGTTTCCACAATGCAATAATAAATAACACAGAACCGCCTGTTACAATACACGACGGTGTTTTGGCACTTAAAGTTTGCTATATGATTCTTGAGGAAATAGAAAAAAACCAGCAAATAGTCAAAAATAATCTGAAGTAAGCAATATTTTTATTTTAGTCACGTTCAGTAAATAAATTAAATTTTATGAAAATATTACGCACTTTGTCGTTCATCGTTATTGCATTTTTTGCGATAATGTCTTTTTCATGTAATCAATTCAAAGGGAGTCAGGAAATTCCGGCATATATTCACGTTGACACATTTTTACTTTCGACAAACTACGTCTTAGAAGGTGCTGCATCGCACAAAATCACCGACGTATGGCTATATATCGACGATAACCTCCAAGGCTGCTACGAAATGCCTGCTACCATCCCTGTTCTGGAAAGAGGTATTCATAAAGTCAGCCTTTATCCTGGCATAAAACTCAACGGCATCAGCAAGACAAGAACCATTTATCCAATGTATAGACCTTATATAGTAGAGAACATTTTGCTCGAAGAAAAAGTCATTGACACGATTCACCCTACAACAACTTATTATAATGCTAACGAAAGTGACATCAAGTTTGCTCGTATAGAGGATTTTGAGAAACCATTCACTCTTGAACCGACAAGCGACAGCGACACTACCATCATCATCACACAAAGAGACGATCCAGAGAACTGGAATGACGCTTTCAACAACTCCCATTATTCTGGCTACACCTGGATTGGAACCACTGACAGCGGCGACACATTGAACTATTTCTGCATGGCATCAGAAGAATATCACGACCTTCCTAATCAAGGCAATAGCGTCTTTTTGGAAATAGATTACAAATGTACCGATGTATTCGAGGTAGGACTTTTCGCAAAAATAAGCGGCGTAGAAAGCATTCCTCTTATTTACGTAAATCCATCCGAGACATGGAATAAGATTTACGTCAACCTCGGACCAAACATTACCGATGCTCAAGAAGCTGAATACTTTAAGTTCTACATCGCTGGTAAGGTCGATGCTAATTCGGAAGCAGAATATTATTTTGACAACATAAAACTTGTTTATCGTGGTGACTAAAAAAAACAATAAGAGAAAACAGACTCTCAAATACGTTATTAGCGATTGGATTTGCGCTTTGATAGCATGGACTTTGTTTTTCTTTTTTAGAAAATATAACGAAGACCCAGAATTTCTTAGCCATTATCAGCTTGTCTTTCAAGACAAGAATTTCATCGCAGGAATATTAGGTGTGCCTGTATTCTGGCTCATACTTTATACCATTTCCGGTTATTATAATAATGTCTTCAGCAAATCGCGACTCAAAGAATTGGGACAGACTTTCATTGTCATCCTTCTGGGTGTCGTGATATTGTTTTTCGTGACTATCATCGACGACATCATCGTATCATATAAGTCATATTACATATCATTCTTGATGCTGTTCAGCCTGCAATTTATTCTAACGTATTTCTTCCGTTTAATAATTACGACAAGAACAGCACGCAAGATTCACAGAAAGGAAATTGGCTTCAACACACTCATCGTGGGTAGCAATGGCAATGCCTGCGCCATTTACGAGGAAATGGAAAATCAGATGTATTCTTCTGGCAATATAATCGTCGGTTTCGTCAATGTCTTTGACAAACAAGAATATAAAGTCGAGAAACACATTCCTCATCTTGGTTTTTATAAAGACGCTGCTAAGATTATCAAAGAACATGATATAGAAGAAGTTATAATCGCTATAGAACGTTCAGAGATTGAAACAATAGATAAGATTCTTGTCATTTTGGAAAGTCTTGATGTTGTCGTGAAGATTATTCCTATCATGCAGGACATCATTTTCGGAACAGTAAAACAAGAAGCCATCTGGCACGCTCCGCTCATCAGAGTAACACCAGAATTGATGCCTGTATGGCAGCAGGTCACAAAACGTATTTTCGACATTGTAGCGTCAATCATGGTGATTGTCGTTTTCTCACCATTATATATCTTCACTGCAATAATGGTTAAATTATCATCACCAGGACCTATTTTCTATAAGCAGGAACGTATCGGCAAGCATGGTAAGCCATTCAACATGTTGAAATTCAGAAGTATGTATATTGATGCCGAGAGCATGGGTCCACAGCTTTCAAAAGACAATGACCCTCGCATCACGCCATGGGGACGTTTCATGCGCAAGACACGATTAGACGAGATTCCTCAATTCTTCACGGTACTCGGAGGCAAGATGTCAATTGTAGGTTATCGTCCTGAACGTCAGTTCTATATAGACCAGATTGTACAAAGAGCTCCTCACTACATTATGCTTCTCAAAATCAAACCAGGCATCACCAGCTGGGGCGAAGTGAAGTTCGGATATGCATCCAATGTTGATGAAATGGTTGAACGACTAAGATACGACATTCTATATATCGAGAATATGAACCTCGCTCTTGACATTAAAATCTTGATTTATACAGTGCTGATTGTAGTTCAAGGAAGAGGAAAATAAAGTATAATTGCTAAAAGATAATGGTAATTAAGCGAAAAGACAGGTAGCGATCATCCCCAAGTTACCTGTCTTTTTTATAACATGACAGAAGTCATATTCGGATTCGTTTCAGGAGATGTTACAGAATAAAAAAGAGGCGTCGCTTAAAATCAAGGACGCCTCTACTCGTTTCGTTAATATCTTTATTATTTTGCGAAGCTGACTGCTCTTGTCTCTCTAATGACGGTAATTTTAATTTGACCAGGATAAGTCATTTCAGTTTGAATTTGTTTAGAGAGGTCGAATGAGATGCGGTCGGCGTCGGTGTCACTTACTTTATCAGCTGCCACTATGACGCGTAATTCACGACCTGCCTGGATAGCGTAGGTCTTCACTACACCAGGGAACGACATTGCCATCTCTTCGAGTTTATTAAGACGTTGGATGTATGCTTCAACGACTTCACGACGTGCGCCAGGACGTGCGCCAGAGATAGCGTCACAAACTTGAACTATAGGAGCGATAAGTGTTTCCATTTCTATTTCATCGTGGTGTGCTCCGATGGCGTTGCAGACATCTGGTTTTTCCTTATATTTTTCAGCCGTCTTCATACCGAGGATTGCGTGTGGCAATTCTTCGTCATTTTCAGCGACTTTACCAATGTCGTGGAGCAGACCTGCACGTTTTGCTGTCTTAGGATTCAATCCTAATTCTGCTGCCATTGAAGAACTGAGTTTAGCGACTTCGATAGAATGTTGCAACAGATTCTGTCCGTATGATGAACGATATTTCATACGACCAATCATTCTGATGAGTTCAGGGCTGAGGTTGTGAATACCGAGGTCGATGACTGTACGTTTACCTGTTTCTACTATTTCTTGTTCAACTTGTTTTTCAACTTTCTTAACGACTTCTTCGATACGAGCTGGGTGGATACGTCCGTCTGTCACGAGTTTCTGCAATGAGAGTCGAGCTACTTCACGTCTTATTGGGTCAAAACCTGATAGCAAGATTGCGTCAGGACTGTCATCAATAATTATTTCGACGCCTGTAAGAGATTCCAAAGCGCGGATATTTCTACCCTCACGACCAATGATACGACCTTTTATCTCGTCATTTTCAATATTGAAAACAGAGACAGTATTCTCTATTGCGTGTTCTGCTGCTGTACGTTGGATTGTTTCGAGAACAATCTTCTTAGCTTCTTGGTTAGCCGACATCTTAGCTTCTTCAACTATTTCGCGAGAGATTATCATTGCCTCAGCGACGGCTTCATCTTTCATCATTTCTTTAAGTTGTTCTTTAGCTTCCAATGCTGTCAGACCTGATATTGTCTCCAACATTTTCTTTTGTTCGTCTTGGATTTTATCCAATTCTGCTTGACGTTTGTGAAGGTTTTCCTGTTGAGCAGAAAGACTCTGTTGTTGGCTTCTTACTTCGTTGGCTTTCTTACGGATTTCTTCTTCGCGTTGATTTGCCTGCTGTTGTTGTTTTTGGATGTTTGATTCTAGCTTTTGGATTTCGCGTTTACGTTCGTTTGTTTCCTTCTCATATTCGGCTTTCATCTGCAAGAATTTCTCTTTTGCCTGAAGGATTTTGTCTTTTTTAATGACTTCTGCTTTTTCTTTAGCTTCTTCTAATAACTGGGTACTTTTCTTTGTGAGTGCGTTACGCATCACTGTTGATGATAGCAAGATACCTGTACCTGCGCCAACTACAAGAGCTGTCACTCCTAGGAGTAGGTATGCTGCCGTGTGACTTAATGCTAGTAAAATCATGTTTTTTAATCAATTTGACTCAAAAACGGGGAGAGAAAAAAATCTGCCTGTTCAATGGGATAATAGTAAACCCCAAATAAGCAAGTTTATGGCTGCCACGATACGCAAACGTCCACTGGCGTTAAAGCACCTTTGCAGGTTGAGGCCTGTTTTTGTACCCATGAGCGAACCGGATGATAATTTAATAATGTTAGGTTTACATCATGCGACGAACAGACAGATAAATCTTTCAAAGAACTTAGAAAATTATTTTCAAGAATCTATGTTTTCACTTAACAAAGCACTTATATCATCGAGTTTCTGTTCCAAATACTGATCTTTATAGGCTGCATCCGACTCATATTTTATATTCAGAGTTGCCATTTGCAAACAGACCATTGACAACAAATCCTGATAATCTCTATAATCGTATGCCTGTTTGTGAGCCTTAATCCTCTCATTAAGCATTTCTGCCGCCTTCATCACTTTTTCTTCATCAGCTTTATTTACTGACAGGCGAAAATTACGTTCTGCAATGACTACGTTTATCTTAACTTCATTATCGCTCATCTCACCTGTTTTATATTATTGCTCAGCGTTTAACATTGCAACACAACCATCGATTTCTTTAACGAGTGCTTTTATTAACCTTCTACTTTCTCCTACCTCTTTCTCGTTATCGAGTACGTTAACAATAACTAATTTATTTATTTTATCCTTCAACTCTGAATTCTCCGTCTCAAGCATCTCAAGCTTAGCTTGAAGATCCTCATTACTTTGAATTAACCTACTATTTTCTTCTTCCAGATGTTTCTTAAGTGATATAAGCTTACTTAGCTTTAACTCTATCTCCGAAAGTGTTACACTTAAATCTGCCATTTCAATAG
>JAZNSO010000061.1:0-8350 GCA_045591245.1 Bacteroidales bacterium | reverse complement strand
CTATTAAACAAGTCTTTCAAATAAGGTCCACATATGCTATATGGAAGTTTCGTAACATCACCCTGTGGTAATTCGTATTTGTTTAATTGGTCAACCTTTGGACGATTGCTTTTATCTGTAGGGTGCTCAATGAACAATGCCTTTGCTCCCATTGACAATTCCTCGTCTTTTGCTGTATCCAAATCATTGACCTTACCACCTCTTAACGGGTGACGATAAAGCAAATACATATAGATAAGAACAGCCAAGGCATGTCTATCAGTCTGAATACTTGGTAGTTTTTTATTAGGATCTCCTAATTTCAATCCTCTGGTTTTAAGAACTTCTGGCGCAATAAAATCAGGAGTTCCAACTACATCAGGCGGGTATTTTCCAGGAACAACCAAGCCGTCAATATCAATTATTGCAGCTCGACCTGTAACAGGATCAACAAGGACATTTTTATATGACAAATCTGAATGAGCCAATCCTGCAGCATGCAATCTTTTGACAGCTCGAGCAATTTGGATACACATGTGATAATGAGTAAGCCACGTACCTTTTTCTTCAGCAGGAAGAAAACGATTTCTTAACTTTGCTGAAGCGAACCATTTACCTTCTTTTTCCTTACCTTTAATATTACCAGAAGAGAAAAAGAAATGTTTTTGGTATGATGGACAAACAACGCCAATCTTTCCATTCCACTCCACCATTTTCGTTGGCCAACAAAACAAATTCTTCCAATACTCCCCACCAGCTTGATTAAAAATTCTTTCTTTGTAAGTTCCTGTTATATTTGTTAAACGATCTTTAGAATTTACATCTTGAGGTTCTCTAAAAAATCCTACAACATAAGATTTATCTGGACTGAAATACACATCTTTCATTGCACCAGAGCCTATAATCTCATCTACAAATTCAACTTTTGTTCCGTCATTAGCTGTTAATGTTATTGTCTTACCCATAATCTTAATGTTATTAATAAAGTATTGCTATTGTTCTATCATCATGATTACCTTGTGACCAAAAGTCTAACCATTTTAATAATTGGTATTGAGATTCAGAATTATCATCTGTCAATTCAACTTCGGAATTTATATTATCCCATAAGTCGTTCCATTTTTCAATTCTATTAAGATTAGCATCCGTTTCAAAGAACGGGTCGGAAATACCATCTGTCATTAACATTAAAGCTGAGAAGTCCTTTTCAATAGAATATTTCAATCTTGACATAATGGATTCTGGTGTAAATATTTCTTTCATAGTCAAGAAACGAGTCTGACCTGCATACTCACCACCATCAGGAGCTCCTAGTACTCTTATATATTGACGTTCTTTATCATATATGCACATTGCACCATCACCAACCCAGAATGAAGCCACGAACCAGCCAAAGTCAAATTTTTTGCATATAGCAAGCAATAATGTTGTTGAATAATCACGAACTTGATCTTCGTTGGCAGCAGCAGTATCCGAAATTGCACGATGAGCTTTAAGTGCTGCACCTCCAATTATGTTATAAATTAAAGTACTAATTGTTCTATTTGATACACCTGCTTCAGCCTTGCTTAATTCAATGATAGCATTCTCCAATTCAGTTGGTGTCTCCAATGCTTGTTTACAATGTTCAACGCAAGTCTCACAAGCCACAGCAGAACCTTTCCTTGAATATTTTGCAGAACCAGCTCCGTCTGCAACAGCCATTATATACCAACCATTTTCATCATTGTGATATAATTGGAAATGGTCGTCTCTAGCTTTGCCTTCATGAGCATGAGAACGTCCTCTTTTACTTGCAGCTACAATGTCTTTCTGAGGACCTTTATCATTTTCTGGAACTGTTACATATTCGCAAATGTAGTCTTCTTTGTAAAATTTGATATTCTTGTCAGTTGGAATATCTTTCCATAAAGAACGAGGATCTGGATTTATAGCAAACTTTAATTTGCGCTCAAGAATATTACATCCATCATACCAACCTTTATATTTGTATTTTAAAACAATATCAAAATCACCTGCTGTAGCAGGATTGCCTTTTATTACAATTCCCATTTCATTTGTACCGATAACTACACTTTGAGTTTGATTAGAATCAATCACTTTTCCCTCATAAACAGTTTCTTCTGAAACAGTTTCTGAAGTAACGGTTTCATCAGAAGTTTGTTCATCAGAAACATTTTCAAGAACAATTGTCTCATCTTTTGGATGTTGGTCTTCTTGTTTTAGAACAATCTCTTGTTCAACGGTCAGGCCTGTACCATCCATACCTTCCACCCAATATTCAACAACATCAGGGTCCTCAATCTTTATTAACTGAGAATAATATTCTCCAACTTTGGCATTTGGTAATGCAATGTTCAAAGAATCCACCTTATTTTTAATAACAATCTCCTTATTCATGTTATACTCTTTATATTCTTTATATATTTTCTCTGAAATAAAATCAGCAATATCAGACTGTCTTGCGTCTGAGATTCCTTCAGGGAAATATTTACCTAAAAGTGTATTTATTATATTTTTCATATTATTATCCTATTGTTCTATTAATATTAATTCCTTCTGTTCCACATTGACTTAATGTTCCTTCCGTTCCACACCACGGACATCTGTTTTGCATTTCTTCTCCTACACAAAAAACACTTCCACATTCACAAACCACCAAACCAAACTGATTTCCACAACACGGACATGTTGGAACACCTAATAAATCCAATGTATTGATATTTGGTTTTATATTAGAATTATCTGACAATGAATTATAAGATTCTTCGTCAATAGGATATGCACCTACCAATTTAAAATCTGTAGTATTAAAATTTTCTAAACCTTCTATGACAGATTGTTTTATACGTTTTCCAAATTTCATTAGATAAGGACGATTGGTTGTCTGACATTTACCCATGATTACGGCAAAGTTTTCATCAACTCTACACTTGTGCTCTGTATCAACTTTCTCAAGATTGATTCCATCGACAGGAGCTAACTTCAATTCATCTGATGAAGTTTCTTCAACAGACATACTGGATGTTTTAATTGAAGCTGTCACCCATTTGAAAAACTCTCTAAATGAATGTTCATCTGTATCTTTTAATCTTAATACATTTTCAGTAATGCTTCCTAACATATTTGTGTCAACATTGTCACCTATTGAAACTGCAACCAGATTACAGCCTCTTCTATATTTATCGTTCCATCTTTGGAATGCTCTGCTTGGATTATCGGTAGGCGTACCATCAGTGAACAAGAAAATTATTGGCTTCCAATCGCCTTTAACTTCCAATGTTGTTTTTTGTACAGAAGAATCTATGTCATTCATAAGGAAATCCATCGCATATCCTAATGAGGTACCTCCACCTACAGGTAGTGTCGGAGGATAGAATTTATATAATTCTGTTAATGGAGTAATAGTGCGTGCTTTGCCTGCGAAAACTATTACAGAAACAAAAACTGTTTCCAATGCGTATGGGTCAGTTCTTAAATCTTGTATAATGTTTCTTATACCATTTTGTACTTGTTCAATAGGTTCGCCAACCATTGATTCTGATACATCTATAAGGAAATATATTGGTAAACGTCTCATATAATCATCATTTTAACGTTATATTAATTTTCTTGTCATATAATAAAATTCACCTCTTCTGGCGGTGGTGGAAGGACCAAATCTTCAGTTGTTCCAACACTTTTGTTTCCTACTTCAATAAGGTCTGAAACCCATTTAAAGAATTTCTTAAAACTTGTACTATCCATTGTATCCAATGAATATACTTGATCTGTTAGTTGTTTTAAGGGTTCAATTTTAGCCTTCATTCCTGCCGCACATGCGATAATGCTAGCAATTTTCTTCTTCTTTACTATTGGAACTATCTGGTTATAAACCATCACATCGGATGGGTGTCCGTCTGTCATGATAAACAACAATGGCATCCAATCTCCTTTTCTATCAGAAGTGCTTAATGTTACCTCTGCATCTAATTGCTCACATAATTTTTCTAGAGCTGCTCCTGTATGAGTAGGCCCAGAATCAGGTGTTGTTATATCAGGTAATTGTATATCTTCCAATGGTGTCAATGGGAATAGGACTTTAACTTCTCTATCGTATGTAATAATACTGATATTTACAGTCTCTAAAGCATACGGATCTTGGCGTAAAGTAGCAATCATGGACTCTACTCCAACCTTAACTGATTCTATAGGTTCACCTTTCATAGAACCAGATGTATCTATAAGCAAATAAACTGGTAATCTTCTCATAATCCTAGAGATTTGGTTATACAAAAGGCGATTGCAATCACTTTTCAAAAATGATTGCAATCGCCTTTTTCTTAATATCAGACAACAATATTAACTTCTGGTGGTGGAGGTGGTAATTCACTTAAACTGCCTACCTCTTGACATGTTTCTTCTACTTTCATACTACCAGCACTTACTGAAGCAGAAACCCATTTGAAGAATGATTTGATAGTTGCACTATCGGCAGTGTCCAATTGAACTACACTTTCTGTAATTTGTTTCAATGTATTTGTGTTTGCACCTTGACCTGCTGCACATGCCACAATCATACCGAATTTACGTTTTTTTAATTCAGCTAGCCCATTGTTCAAATTGTCTGTTGGTTCACCGTCTGTCATAATAAAAACTAATGGTTTCCAGTCACCTTTTACTTCTGCTGTTGTCTTTGTCACTTCGCTATCTACTTTATTTGCTAAAAGAGTCAATGCTTCGCCCAAAGCTGTACAACCATTTGCTTCAATATTTGGCATTTGGAACGTTGACAATTCTGTTAATGGAACTATCTGCTTAGCATTACTATCGAAAGTAATTATACTCAAATAAGCTGTTTCGAGTGCGTAAGGATCTTGTCTCAATGTAGAAATAAGCACTTGCACTCCATTTTTAACTGCTTCAATAGGTTCTCCATACATAGAACCAGATGTGTCTAATAATAAATATACAGGTAATCTTCTCATTTTTTACTGTATTTAATTGTTAATAATTTTATTTATTTTGAATAGTCTTTCATAACTCTTGCTATCGTATGGACAATCGACTTGTCTTCATGTGCGTCACCGATGGCTGCAAACTTCCAATCACCACTGTGTCTGTATAGTTTTCCTAAAATTAGAGCTCTTTTGCCAATACACTCTGTTTTTGTTGCAACATCGTATTGAGCAAAAACTTCTCTAACCTTTGTAGGAGTTCCTTCATACATGCGAATAGAAGCGTATGGTATTCCAGAAAAATCTCCACTATAATCTTCATTGTTATAGATGTTCAAAAAGAAAACAATCTGACTAACTTCACTATTGACGCGAGATAAATCGACGGTAATAATTTCGTTGTCGAGACCATCATCTCCACCCACATCACCTTGCGTATCATCACCTGTATGATGCAATGCTCTATCTTTTGAATCATGCTTTCCATTTGGCAATCCTATACCTTTGTCTGCAAACCTGTAAAGATTTGAATAAATGTGGTCAACTGGTTTACCCTCTGTGTCAAACATCAAACAACTTAAATCAAGGTCAACGTCAACAACAGTCTTAACATCTCTCCATTCCGTTTTCTTACCAAAACCTAAAAAGCCCTCACTTACTACAACTTCTTTCCTTTGGATCCTTTCAACAGCGCCCCAATTACATCCTACACAGAAGTTGGTGAGTTTTACACCTGAAGATTTTTCCAGATTGATTCTCTGTCCTTTTTCTAGTCTGATAGCCATGTTATACCTCCTTTAAATTAATTGTATTTATTAAGATATTCCTGCAAACCACCTTTTTGTCCTACACCGATAGCTTCGAATTTCCATTGTCCGTTTTTCTTATAAATACGACCAAATTCAACGGCTGTTTCTACAGAGAAGTCTTCTTCTAACTCATATCTCAATATTTCTTCTTGAGTATCAGTATTAAAGATTCTTATAAATGAATTGTGAACTTGACCGAAGTTTTGTTTAAGTTTCTCAGCTTCGTGAATGGTTACAACAACAACAATTTCAGAAACCTGTGGATTGATTGATGTTAAGTCAATTTTAATGCTTTCATCATCTCCATCACCTTCACCTGTTCTATTATCTCCAGTATGTTCTACAGCTCCATCTGGTGATTTTAAATTGTTATAGAAAACAAAATATTCATCAGCAATAAGTTTTCTATTTTCACCTAACATAAATACAGAAGCATCTAAATCAAATGCGGAACCTGTACTTGAACTGTTGGTATCCCAACCTAAACCAATTGTAAACTTTGGTAAATCAACGTTTACGCGTTGTCCTTTTTCTAAATTTATCATATCATTTTATTTTTAAGATTTAACAATGCAAATGTATGATGACATTCTATATTGAAGTAATTTCCAAAACGTTACAATCTAATTGAAATGATTCTGTAAATTATTGTTGCAACATTTCAGAGATTGAATTAATGCCCTTACATAAACTTTTCTACCAATTCTTCAAGTCCTCCTCTGTGACCAATTCCTGTAGCTTGAATTTTCCATTCTCCATTATGTCTGTATAATCTGCAAAATTCTACGGATGCACATGTTGAGAAGTCTTCTGTTAGGTCATAAATAAATTCTCCTTGACCTTCTGCTTCTTGTCCTGGTTTATATAAACGGACATAGGCTCTTTCTACCTGTCCGAAGTTTTGCCTTCTCTTTTGATATTCGTAGATACTCACTGTAATAATGATTTCTTGAACTTCTGGTCTTACTTTAGAAAGATCTATATCCATAATTTCATCATCACCATTTTCTGAAGTTTTACCATCCGTATCATCAATAGAACCAATAACAGACCAATCAGGAGAAACTGGACGTGTTTTTTCTCTCCATTCCATTTCTGAAGTGTGCCAAACACCTTCTTTGTCAGTATATCCTGGGTACTTCTTATTATCAGGATGTTGTGGAATAGATAAATTATTGGGAGCAACTCTATAGGGGTCTTCGCTATTATAAAAAACTAAGAAATTATCATTCAGAGTTTTTTTGTTAACATCTAACATAAATGCGGATACATCAAGATCGAAATCGTCTGAAGATGCTCCTTCGTTGACATCCCAACCTAATCCAATGTGAAAAATATTCATATTAATCACATGATTCTGTCCTTTTACTAAGTTTATCATAACTTTAATATTTAATAGGTTTATTTTTTCCAATTTTCTCAATCAAACACAAAAAAAACGACGTGGAACCTATTCTTTGCCTGACTCTCGGGTTTCCACGCCCACCAATCTAAACAAGTTATTCCACGCCGTAACAGATACGGCATTTGGTAACTCGGCCTTGATTGGTTTGTCCTCATAACGAGGACGATTGTGGAAATTGAGAGTCAAGGACAGCTACAAATGCTATCAATTATAATATGTCGGTTCTACGTTATTTCTGTTTTGTGATTATGGTTTTAGTTAATACTTTCTTCAACACTGCAATTATAGAAAAATAAATGATACAAATCTAACAATACGATAAAAAATTTTTCAACAATTAAGAATAGAAAGATTTATGTGAAAAGAATGATCAAAGCACTTGTAATAAATCAGGTTTGGATATATGAATATTGTATTAGCCATTTTTAATATTCCCTTAACAAAAATTAACATCTCGCCCACTCTTTCATTAACATTTATGTTAAAAATTGTTAAAATCGAAATATTTCCTGTACAAATGCTTGACAAATGTAAGGTGATGGTTTAATTTTGCAAGAACCAAAGTTTATGATGTTATGAAAAAGGAAGATGAAAAAATCATCATTTACCAGACTAAAGACGGTGAAACTTCTATTGATGCACGATTGGAAGGCGAAACGGTTTGGTTGACAGCAAACCAAATGGCGGTTTTGTTTGGCAGAGATGAAAAGACTATAAGAAAGCACATTAATAACGTTTTCTTAGAGGGAGAATTAACTAAAGATAACAACACGCATTTTTTGCGCATTGATAATGTTAAACAGCCAGTAGCATTCTATACACTTGATGTTATAATTTCCGTTGGATATAGAGTTAAGAGCCAACGAGGCACCCAGTTTAGAATCTGGGCTAACAAAATCCTTAAGGATTATCTAATCAAGGGTTTTGCTGTCAACGATAAAATCACTCAAAGGAAATATGAGGAATTGTCGCAATTGGTTCATATCCTCGGTCGAACAATCAACTCTCAGCCCGAACTATCAAACCGAGAGAATTTAGATTTGATAAATGTCGTAATGATTGTAAAGGTCGTCGTTAATTTAAGGGGACTTCTATAAATTCCACGTTTAAATTAATTTTGACGATTATGATAAAAACTTTTTCGAGATTTATGTTTTATATTGAAATCTTTTCGTCTTTCTTTCAATCACATAGCTCGCTATGCTCTTTCAAGAAAAACA
>JAZNSO010000060.1:0-11002 GCA_045591245.1 Bacteroidales bacterium | reverse complement strand
GGACAGAAATAATTGATTTAATTCATAATTCAAAATGCATAATTCATAATTAGCTATGAACCGTGAGCTATGAGTTTTGGGCGTTTGCTCGAAGCTCAATGCTCATGGCTCATCTCTTTTAAACAATAAAATAATGATAACATTTTCAACAGCATTAATTATCCTTGTTTTAGGATATTTCATTTACGGAAGATACATCAGCCGTATGTTCGGTGTCGACGAGAAACGACCTACACCGGCTGTCACCAAGAACGATGGCGTCGATTATATCGTGATGCCGACATGGAAGATCTTCATGATACAATTTCTTAACATCGCAGGTCTCGGACCGATATTCGGCGCTATCATGGGAGCCAAGTTCGGGACCTCGTCATATCTGTGGATTGTTCTCGGGACGATCTTCGCAGGCGCCGTCCACGACTATCTCTCTGGTATGGTGTCGCTTCGTAACGACGGCGCGAGTCTTCCTCAGATAGTAGGAAAATATCTCGGAAGCAGAACCGAAAAGGTGATGATAGTATTCACCTTATTATTAATGGTGTTAGTTGTAGCCGTCTTCGTCTTGCAGCCGGCTCAGCTCATCGCCAATATGACACCGACAAATCTTAACGTATATTTCTGGGTTGTGGTGATATTCGCTTATTATCTCATCGCGACATTATTACCTATAGACAAAATCATTGGAAACCTATATCCAATATTTGGAGCAGCTTTGATGTTCATGGCGATAGGAATATTAATCGTTCTTTTTATAAAACAGCCAGCACTTCCTGAGATGTGGAACGGCTTCGGCACCAAGTACGAGCCAGGACCGATATTTCCTATGATGTTCATCTCTATCGCTTGCGGAGCCATCAGCGGATTCCACGCCACGCAGTCGCCTCTCATGGCACGATGCATCAAAAACGAAAGACACGGACGCCCTGTATTTTACGGTGCCATGATAGTAGAAGGCATCGTCGCTTTGATATGGGCAGCCGCCGCTACAGCCTTCTTTGAACAACATGGAACAGACTTCACCGCAGCGCAAGTCGTTGATTTCATTTGTAAAGACTGGCTCGGTGTGATAGGCGGAATACTCGCGGTGCTCGGCGTGATAGCAGCACCTATAACATCGGGCGACACCGCCATGCGTTCGGCACGACTTATACTCGCCGATATGTTGAAGATGGAACAGAAAAGCATCTCGAAGAGACTGCTACTCTGCGCCCCATTGTTCGCGGCATCATTAGGATTGTTGATATTCAGCATTATGAACAACGACGGCTTCACGATAATATGGCGTTACTTCTCATGGTGCAACCAGACCCTGTCGGTCTTCACGCTCTGGGCAATAACGGTTTATCTCGTCCTTGAGAAGAAAAACTATTTCGTGACTTTGATTCCAGCCTTGTTCATGACATGCGTCGTCACGACATACATCTGCATCGCGCCAGAAGGATTCAGAATGAACGAGACGATAGCCTACATAATCGGTGGCGTCGCTACGATAACAGCCATCGTCTGGTTCGCGAGATGGAAGAAGAAAAACGAAACAACGTTGTAGAAATCTGAAAATCTGAAAAATTGAGAATGTTTAGAAAAAACTTTTCAGATTCTGAGATTCTCAGATTTTCAGATTTAAATAAACTATAAACAATGGACGTTTCAACTCGAAAATATATTGAGGAACATCTGAATGACGACATAAACAAATTGGCGTTGTCGAAGTTTCCAGATGACATTGATAAACAATTCGTCATACGACAGATACAAGCGAGGCAGCTGCTGAAGAAGAAGTTGCCTTCATGGTCGGAGAACGATGAGTTGCTTTTCCCGAAGCGACTATCTTTGGAACAATGCTCTTCCGAGCTGACGGCAAAATATAAAAGGACTATAAGTCGCAAAGACGCAAAGACACAGAGTAGAGACGCGTCAATGGCACCTGCTATAAAACACATTGACACGTCTTTACATAGAATATTAGTAGACCTCACTGGCGGAATGGGTGTCGACACTTCTTTTCTTTCCGACAATTTCGATGAGACGATTTATGTTGAGAGTCAGGCGGAACTTTGTGAGTTGGCGGAACATAATTTCAAGGTCTTAAAGAAAAATATAAAAGTCGTCAATGCCAAAGCTGAAGATTTCCTGACGCAATGCGGAGAAGTCGATTGCATCTATTTAGATCCTGCTCGCAGAGACGAATACGGTCGTAAGATGGTCTCACTTCACGACTGCAGTCCCGATGTAGCGGAGCTGCAAGATTTGTTATTTGAAAAGACGAATACCGTCATCGTGAAACTCTCTCCCATGCTCGACATCGACGTCATCAAGAAAGAGTTAAATAACATTAAGGAGATACATGTCGTAGCGGTGAGAAACGAATGTAAGGAAGTCTTGGTTTTATGTCAACGGACAACAGACAACGGACAACAGATTTCATCTGAAGAAGACGCACGTCCGTGCATCTCTACAAGAGTTGTTGACCTGCACGAAAATTGGAAGTTCTCTTTCACAGAAGATGATGAGCAAAATGCTATTCCTACTTTCGCGGATGAGATCGGAAAATATCTCTATGAACCAGGTGTCGCATGTATGAAAGCGGCTCCGTTTAAGTTATTGTCGCAAAGATTTAATATCAAGAAGTTACATAGAAACAGTCATCTCTACACTTCCGATGAATTAGTTGCCGACTTTCCAGGAAGAACCTTTGAAGTTATTAATGTTGTCCCTTTTGACAAGAAGGCGAAGAAGATTTTAAGTCAACAGACAACAGACAACGGACAACAGTCTTTATCGAAGGTAAGTATCGCAGTCCGCAACTTCCCATTATCAGCGGAGGAGTTGAGGAAACGTCTCAGCTTCAAAGACGGCGACGATTTCTACATCTTCGGCACCACGATGAAAGGAGATAAGAAAGTTATTATTGTGACGCTTAAACACAGATAAACTATTTATCAGTAATTTTTACCAATATCTTATCGATTCTGGCTGCGTCCATATCTATGATCTCAAAAGTGAATCCATGCCATCTAATAATCTGTCCTTCAACAGGTATCTCCTGTAAAATGTCGATGATCAGACCGCTGACAGTGTTGAAGTTGAAATCTTCGTCGAAGAGTTCTTCTTTGTCGAAATACGAAAGAAAATCGTAAAACAAATAACGTCCGTCAACGATATAAGTCCCATCGTCTCTTTCCAAGAGATCGGCTTGTTCGTTCTCTTCAAGCATTTCTCCTACAATAGCTTCCATAATATCTTTAAAAGAAACTATTCCCAAAACACTGCCGAATTCATCTGTGATGAGTGCTGATTTTATTCTGTGATTTTTGAAGAAATCCAAAGTTTTATTCACATTCATGCTTTCAGGAACATAATAAGCTTTCGTTATCATATCTTTCAAACAAAAGTCGTCTTTGTTTATTGATACGAACAACGACTTTAAACTCACGAATCCCATAACATTATCAATCTTTCCCGAAACGATAGGATAATTGTTGTAGAGATGTTTTTCTATTTTATTTCTTAAAATTTCTTTAGAATCATTGATGTCCAGGGTGACAAGTTCGGAACGGTGCGTCATCACCGAAGAAATTTTCCTGTCGCCCAAATCAAAGACGCGTTCCACCATATCATGCTCAGACTCATTTAATTCTCCATCTCTCCTGAGAAAAGACCTGTGAGAATACCAATCAAAGTGATGCCGATTTGCAATGTCGAGACGAAATCGTCGGGATTATCAGCGAGTTCGAGAGCTGCCTTAGCTTTCTTGTTTCCTTTCTTAGCGTCAGTCTCCAATTTTGACTTACGAGCCGAAACGACCGCCATTTCCGACATGGAAAGAAATCCATTGACAAAAATAAGAACTAAAACTATGAGTATTTCCATTAAAATTGTGTTGTTTTTATTGTTAACAAAAGTTAAAAAAAATATTGTTCAAGGATAATAAAAAATAGTGTACAGTTGTCGTATGTGGATTACTCTATATCGCAGATAAATTTTATGATTTTCAGTTTTTCAGTTTCTGAGGTTTTGGGTTATATTTAAAGATTGTCGCTCTTCATTGAAAGATGCATAATAATATCATTGCTTTCAAGTTATCGTAAAACAGTTTAACCTAAAACAACCAACATGAGTGCAATTGAATTAAGAAATCGTGGCGACAGAAAGAAGATGATGAGTCACGTTCGTAACTTAGTGGCTTTGGCATACGCCGACGGCAAGTTCTCCGATGAAGAAAAACAATATGTCGCTAATGTGGCGACGGAAGTCGGGATGACCGCCGACGAGATGAAGCTGATTATCAACGATCCGGAGGGCATCAGATTTGAGATGCCGTCGAACGACATTGAGAAGTTAGAACAGCTTTACGATCTTATCTTATTGATGATGATTGACGGAGAGCTCAACGAAAATGAGATGATATTCTGCCGCGCCATGGCGATAAAAATGAAGATTCCGTATCAAATCGTCGATGAACTGGTCGCGAAAGTCATCAATTTCATCACCGACAATTTCTATATAGAAGATGTCATCGGCGAGTTGGAAAAGACAATGAACAAAGATTAAATTGTAGGGACGTTCGAATACGTCCTTTTTTTGTGTCAACAGAAATCTGACAATTCCCGAAATATATGATTACAAAATATAGAAAGCGAGGCTTCTGACCCCGCTTTAAATGTTTTCACAACGGAATAATCCTTATTGTGAATCGCTTGAATTATGTACTGCAAAAATATAAAAATATCTCCACATAATAGTTTTCTCTAAATATTTTTTTACATAACTTTGAAGTCTGGTTATGAATAATTAAAATAACGAAATATATGAAGAGAATATTAGGTTTAGACTTGGGAACAAATAGTATAGGATGGGCTTTGGTGAATGAAGCGGAAACTAAAGAAGAGAAATCTTCGATCGTGAAATTGGGCGTTCGTGTGAATCCGTTGACTGTTGATGAACAACAGAATTTTGAAAAAGGAAAGAGCATCACGACAAATGCTGATAGAACTCTTAAACGTGGTATGCGACGCAATCTTCAACGTTTTAAATTGCGTAGAGACAATCTTATCGAAGTGTTAAAAGAAAATAACATTATAACTGATGAATCTATTCTTACAGAAAATGGAAATCATACTACTTTTGAAACTCTTCGTTTGAGAGCTAAAGCTGTCATTGATGAAATATCTTTGCAGGAGTTTGCTCGTGTATTGTTAATGATTAATAAGAAACGTGGATATAAAAGTAGCAGAAAAGCGAAATCGACAGATGAAGGACAGTTGATTGATGGAATGGAAGTCGCGAAACAGCTTTATGATAATGACCTGACACCAGGACAATTTGTCTTTCAACTTTTGGCACAAGGAAAGAAGCATATTCCTGATTTTTATCGTTCTGACCTTCAAAACGAATTTGATAAGATATGGAACTTTCAGAAACAGTTTTATACAGAGATTTTGACAGATGAGCTTAAAGAGAAATTGATTGGCAAAAATGACAAACAGACATGGGCGATTTGCCAGGAGCCATTTGAGATTATCGGTATTAAAAGAGAAGGTAAAAGAGACGAACAGAGAAAGGAAAATTATCTATGGAGAGTTGATTCCTTATCTCAAAAGTTAGATTTGGAAAGATTGGCAATTGTATTTCAGGAGATTAATAAACAAATTAATAATGCGAGCGGTTATCTCGGAAATATTAGTGATAGAAGTAAAGAATTGTTTTTTAATAGACAGACTGTCGGTCAGTATCTGATTTCAAAGTTGAATGAAGATGCTCATTTTAGTTTGAAAAACAAGGTGTTTTATCGTCAGGATTATTTAGATGAATTTGAAACGATTTGGGAAAAGCAGTCGCAATATCATAATGAGCTGACATCTGAATTAAAAAAGGAGATACGTGATATTGTTATCTTTTATCAAAGACCTCTGAAATCGCAGAAAGGATTGATAAGTGTTTGTGAGTTAGAAGGTAAACTTATAGAAATTGATAGCGATGGTAAAAAGAAGAAAGTGACAATAGGTCCAAAGGTCTGTCCTAAATCTTCACCTATCTTTCAGGAGTTTAAGATATGGCAGATATTGAATAATATTCAGGTTTCTGGTAAAATAATTCCACATACGACGACAGATTTATTTGGAATAGAAACGGATTATATTTATGGCAAACGTTTTCTTAATCAGGAGGAAAAGGAAACTTTATTTGAAGAACTTAATGTTAAAGAAAGACTTTCTAAGTCAGAAGTACTTAAACTCTTGTTTAAAAATGCTTCCGAACTCGACTTGAATTATAAATTTATTGATGGTAATAAGACAAACGCTATTTTGTTTGGAATCTATCAGAAGATAATTGAATTGTCGGGACATGGCGAATATGATTTCTCCAAATTGCCAGCTAATAAGTCGATGGAGATTGTTGAGCAGGTCTTCTCAGGATTAGGTTATAAAACAGAAATATTACATTTTGATTCTAATTTGGAAGGCGTTGATTTTGAACAGCAAGCTGCCTATCGGTTCTGGCATCTTTTGTATTCTGCTGAAGATGATAACTCCGCTATGGGAAATGAGAAGTTGGTGAATAAGATTACACAACTCTTTGGCTTTGAAAAAGAATATGCAAAGATTTTGTCTAATGTGATGTTCCAACCTGAATATGGAAGCCTTAGTACAAAAGCAATTCGTAAGATTTTGCCTCATCTTAAAGATGGTCTCGATTATAGCGTGGCTTGTGAATATGCTGGTTATCGTCATTCTAAAAAATCATTAACAAAAGAGGAAATAGATAATAAGGTTCTTAAAGATAATTTGGAATTATTGCCTCGAAACAGTCTGCGTAACCCTGTGGTCGAGAAGATTCTGAATCAGATGGTTAATGTAGTTAATTCTATCATTGATACTTACGGAAAGCCTGATGAGATTCGTATCGAACTCGCTCGTGAATTGAAGAAGAGTGCTAAAGAACGTGAGGAAATGGTTCAGACAATAAATAAATCAACAGCTGAACACGAGAAATATCGTAAGATTTTACAAACTGAATTTGGAATACAGAATGTAAGCCGTAATGATATAATAAGGTATAAACTATATCTTGAACTCGAAAGCAACGGATTTAAGACTTTATATTCAAACACTTATATTTCTCAAGAAAAACTCTTCTCAAAAGAATTTGATATTGAGCATATCATTCCGCAGGCTAAACTATTTGACGATTCTTTTTCAAATAAGACCATCGAAGCGAGGACTGTCAATATTGAAAAAAGTAATCTTACAGCTTACGATTATGTCAAAGGGAAATATGATGAGAAATATGTTGAAGATTACAAGAATAGAGTTGAGAAGTTGTATAGTGACGGCAAGATAAGCAAAACGAAATATAAAAAACTTTTAACCGAGGAAAAAGATATTCCGAGTGGTTTTATAGAAAGAGACTTGCGTGACTCTCAGTATATAGCGAAGAAAGCTCGTGAGATTTTGGAAGAGATCGTGAAGTTCGTTGTTCCAACAACGGGTTCTGTTACTGATCGTTTGCGAGAAGACTGGCAGCTTGTTGATATGATGAAAGAACTGAATTGGAATAAATATAACAAACTCGGATTGACAGAAGTCGTTGAAGATAAAGACGGGAGAAGAATATATAAAATCAAAGATTGGACAAAACGTAACGATCATCGTCATCATGCTATGGATGCGTTAACTATCGCTTTTACAAAACATAGTTACATCCAATATCTTAACAATCTTAATGCAAGAGTTCAAAAAGGCGTTGAGGATTATATTGATTTGGATATGGTTGAATTTAGAGATTTGGATAAGAAAGATCGCTCGTCGGCGGTTTATGCCATCGAGAGAAAAGAACTCTATCGTGATTCTCATGGCAAGTTGAGATTTATTCCGCCGATGCCTTTGGAAGAATTCCGTTCCGAAGCGAAAAGACATCTTGAAAATACTCTGATTTCCATAAAGGCTAAGAATAAGGTAGTTACACGAAATCTTAATAGAGCTAAGAATAATGTAACATCTGAGATAATTACTAAAAATGGAGACAAGAAAACAGTTAAAGGTCAACTTGCTTTGACGCCTCGCGGTCAGTTGCATAACGAGACTGTTTATGGAAAGATTAAGCAGTATGCTACAAAAGAGGAGAAAGTCGGAGGTAATTTTGATACTGACAAAGTTATGATGGTGGCAAATCAACTGTATCGAAATGCTCTGATGAACAGATTGAAGGAATTTAACAATGATCCTAAGAAAGCTTTTACTGGTAAAAATAGTTTGGATAAGAATCCTGTTTATCTGAATGAAATGCAGACAGAAAAAGTTCCTCTGAAAGTGAAGTTGGTTTATTTTGAAGACGCATATACGATTCGTAAACCAATAACTCCTGATTTGAAAATAGATAAGGTTATAGACTCTGGAATAAGAAAGATTCTTGAAGACAGGTTGAAAGAATTTGATGGCGATGCGAAGAAGGCATTTTCAAACCTCGAAGAAAATCCGATTTATCTCAATAAAGAGAAAGGAATTACGATAAAACGTGTTAAGATTAAAGGCGTGAGTAATGCGACAGCTTTACATGATAAATGCGATCATTATGGTGATTTGATTCTTGATGAAGAAGGAAAAACTCAACCTACAGATTTTGTTAGTACAAGTAATAATCATCATGTTGCGATATATCGTAAGCCGGTTTTGAATAAGAATGGAGAAGTCAAGACTGATGAGGATGGTAATGTGGTTTATGAATTGGATGAGAAAGTCGTTTCTTTCTTTGAAGCTACGAGTCGTGTAAACATGGGACTTCCTATTATTGATAAAGATTATAAGAAAGACGAAGGCTGGCAGTTTTTATTTACCATGAAACAGAATGAGTATTTTGTGTTTCCTCGTTACGAAACTATTGTTGACGAAGAAGGCAATGAAAGACAAATTAAAACTTTCGACCCAAAAGAAATAGATTTGATGAATCCTGATAACTATGCTTTGATAAGCCCGAATCTTTTTAGAGTGCAATCAATGTCTAAAGTTATGTATGGAAATAATGCTGTACGTGACTATATTTTTAGACATCATTTAGAGACAGTTGTAAGTAATAATATTAAAGGAATTACATATCAACAATTTAAATCATTATCATTTATTAATGATATTATCAAAGTCCGTGTAAATCATATTGGTCAGATAGTTTTTGTTGGAGAATATTAAAACCTTTTTAACCATGATAAAACGTACACTTTGTTTTACCAATCCTGCTTATCTCTCTCTTAAAAACGAGCAGTTGGTAGTGAAAATGCCTGCGTCAGAGTCAGTGTCAGAGTCTATAACGACAATTCCTGTTGAAGATATTGGAGTTGTGGTGCTTGAGAATCGGCAGATTACGATAACGTCAGGTTTGATGGAAGCGCTGCTCGAAAATAATTGCGCTCTCATAACTTGCGACAGCAAAAATCTGCCAGTAGGATTGATGCTTCCGCTTTGTGGAAACACGACTCAGAGCGAGCGTTTCCGTCATCAGATCGATGCGTCGCTTCCTCTTAAGAAACAGCTTTGGCAACAGACGGTACAGGCTAAAATCAGTAATCAAGCAGCTGTGTTGGAGAATTGTACCGATGCAGAGACTGCCTGCATGAATGTCTGGGCTAAAGATGTTAAAAGCGGTGATAGCGAGAATCTTGAAGGAAGAGCTGCGGCTTATTATTGGAAGAAACTGTTTGGATATATAGAGGATTTCAATCGCGATAGGGAAGGAGTGCCGCCTAATAATTTACTGAATTACGGTTATGCTATTCTGCGTGCTGTGGTGGCTCGTGCCTTGGTATCGAGCGGAATGCTCCCTACTTTGGGCATTCATCATCATAATCGTTATAACGCCTATTGTTTGGCTGATGACATCATGGAACCATATCGTCCATACGTAGATGAGTTGGTTTTCAATTTGATAAAAGACAAAGGTCTGCCTGCAGATGGTCTTACAAAAGAATGGAAAGTGGAACTGCTGAAAGTACCTGTTTTAGATGTAGTTATTTCAGGAAAAAGAAGCCCTCTGATGATTGCGGTGGCGCAGACTACAGCTTCGTTGTACAAATGTTATAGTGGCGAGATACGAAAGATTGTGTATCCAGTAAGATGATGTAAGATGGAACGCTTTAGTGAATATCGAATTATGTGGGTTTTAGTGTTATTTGACTTGCCGACAGAAACGAAGAAAGACAGGAAAGCAGCATCGGAGTTTAGGAAGAGATTGCTGAAAGACGGTTTTACGATGTTTCAATTTTCGATTTATGTCAGACATTGCGCGAGTCAGGAGAATGCCGACGAGCATATTAAGAGAGTGAAGTCGTTTTTGCCGGAATACGGGCAAGTCGGGATATTCTGTATCACCGACAAGCAATTCGGAAATATCGAGATATTCTACGGCAAGAAACCACAAAGTGTCAACACTCCGGGACAGCAATTGGAGTTGTTTTGATGCTATAAACGCCAAAGACTTTCTTCAACGTGTGATTTAAACCATCTTCGTATTTCATTCGAGACATATTCTAGACACTTTCGGAAAAGATACGTGTTAATTTGTGGAAAAGATAATCTGTGTAAATCAGTGGGAAATAATTTTTTCTCCCACTGATCCAACGGATTATAACGGATTAGGCAGAATCCTTAGTCTCTGGTTTTTCCCCTGCCGCCTCGGATAAATAGCGTTAAGAAATTATGATGATGGAGCGTTAAGAACAAAAAGCTGTCTGAGCGAGTAGAGACGCATCAAAATTCTTGCAGTAATTTGCTGTTTCATAATGTTGTTTATAGTTTGAAGAATTTTGATACGTCTGTACAATTTGTTTAGCGAAAGAATCATAATTTTAGCGGATTTATCCGCAGCGGCGAGCTTTCTGTTTCTCTTTTGCGGCAAAAAGAGAAAGAAAATTACAAATTCATAATCAATTTTAAGTTCAATAGAAGGTAAAAAAAGAACTGAATAGAACCAAAAAAGTGCGAAGCTTTGGAGTACGGACTTTAGAATTGAATAC
>JAZNSO010000059.1:0-52478 GCA_045591245.1 Bacteroidales bacterium | reverse complement strand
CAAAAAAGAATATCATAGGAAACGCTGCACTTTGCTATAGCATCGAACCTATGATATTACCTGGAACTAATTTATATTATGTTCTTCCCAAAATCGGGTTAAGAAATAACAACTGTCATTTTTATCTTACCGTAATGGGATTTAATTTTGGATATAAGATTCCTTTTAAGAAATCCTAATATTTCACCACTATCCTACCCTCGACATTTTCATAACGTGAATCTATTTTACCGCCGAGTCTATCAATGTAATATGTTATAGCCTCAACGTCGGTAGTCCAATATTTATCATCAGGTTCGGCATGACGTAAGATTCCTGAGTCGCCCCAATTTACAAGCAGATAGTTGACACTTGCTAAAGTATATGTACAACCCAAATCTACAGGGGAATAATCACCTGTTTCGGAATCTATAATCTGAAGGTTCGAGACTCTACGTTCTCCATTTCCGACATGAGAATAAATGTCATTCTCTACATCGAACACCACAGGCGATGGTATGGAAGCATCCACTTCGAATTTCATCCCACTGACCTGTAAGAATGCTGACACACCATCAGGGAGCGAGCTTACTGAGAATTCCAAAGCATCAGCAAGTTGCTGACCTGTAATTGTTGCCGTGACAATCTCATTTGAGTATGGATGCATTGCCAAAACGTCGTTAAATGTAACATCACCTATATTGATCTCGGCACGAATTCCTCCAGCGTTGATAACTGCAATATCCGCTCCGGTGTATGAACGATATGCGTCGGCACAGAAATTACCGATGTTAACTTCTTGTTTATTTGCAACATAATTACCTTCATCATCATAAACGCTAAGAAAGACCTCACTATGTCCGACAACTCTCTGTCCTGCCAAATTAACTTCTTCCTTAACATTATCGACAAACTGCTGGGTGTTTGCATCTGTCGACACTGTTCCAGAAGTAAGATCAACAAGCATTGATTCGACAGTTCCATTAGTATTAATAGACACCATTCCAACATATTGGAAATATGAACCCGATGACGTCAACAATACAGGCTTACCATCTTTGTTTAAAACGAATCTCTCCTCTATAATACTATGTTCGTGTCCGTCTATAACAGCATCGATTCCATTTGTATTGTTAATAAGACCAACAGAATTCGGATGACCTCCATCTTGTTCCAGATCGCCGAGATGAGCGAGTGCGATCACATATTCTGCACCTTCCGCACGAGCCTCATCGATAACATTTTGCGCGTTCTGATAAAACTCATTACGCATTAAAGTATATAGCTGGTTGCCGTTTCCATCTTCAAACATCACCGATGTACCCGTCGAAGTAGTTGTAAATCCAAGGTATGCCACATCGACATTTCCATAATTGACAATATGATATGCTGGAAAAACATGGTCGTTAGTTTGACAGTTCTTAAAATTAGAGCTCACCACATTTGCATTCAGTTTGTCAGTCAGATTAAACATTTGTTCTGTACCGTAATCAAATTCATGGTTTCCTAAGGTAACCACATCATATCCAACCTCATTCATAATATCTACTATCAGCTCTCCTTTTGATGAAGCGCCGACGACACCGCCATTTGCAAAGTCGCCACACGATACAGTAGTGACGTAATCTGCAATACGTTCCTGTTGGTTTCTCAACGCAACCAACTTAGCATATCCGTCCACAGCACAATGAACGTCGTTATCATAAACAATAACTATCTGTCCATCCGGGAAAACCTCTTCCGGTGTAGATTTATTATCACAAGAAAATAATAACAATGACATCATCAAACAGATGTAAGTCATAAAAAAGTACGTTTTATTCATAGTATTGATTTTAATATTTCTTATCATATAAAGTTTACATTTCAAGATTCTAGTTTTTTAGTAATATTCTTTATCTCCATATCAAAGTCGGAAATAATCTTTTGCGATTTATTAAACTCATCATATTCTGCTTCAGCTTTATTTTCAGCCTGAATGCGAGAAATACGACCTTTATCCTTCAATATATCATATCTTCTGAACGCTAAAAATTCATTAACACTATCTGCAAACTCTTTCATATTAAATGTATTTTCACGTTCTATCAGATCTTCTATATAATCGAAGTATCCTGTTACTGCACGTTCCAACTGTCTTATTTCTTTTTCATCCAGATAGTTCTTTGCCACAACAACGTCCGATTTTAATATACGTCCGTCCGGAGCATATTTCCAAGTCGTCAATCCCATATTGTCCTTAGTATGGTCGGCTTTATTATAGATTATCTCAGCAGCTGTCTGTCCTGTAATGGCGTAATGAAACTTATTCTGCACCATTGCATAAAATTCTTTGGTAACAGCAGAATTTCTATCATAGTCGATGCTACATTCCGCAAAAATATCAGTAATCTGCTGCCATATTCTGCGCTCACTTGCACGAATAGAACGGACTCTTTCTAATAATTCTCTGAAGTAGTCTTTCCCAAAGGCCGTCTTACCTTGTTTCAAGCGTTCGTCATCAAGGACAAAACCTTTCTGAATAAACTCTTTCAACACCTTCGTTGCCCAGATACGGAAATGCGTTGCTTTAGCAGAATTCACACGATAACCAACTGAAATAATAGCATCAAGGTTATAAAAGTCAACCATCTCAGAGACTACTCCTCTAAATCCTCTATTCACGACTGTTTCCATTTTGGAAATAGTCACTGATTCTTCAAGTTCACCTTCTTCAAAAATGTTTTTCAGATGCTTACTAATTGCAGGCACTTTTACTCCAAATAACTCCGCCATGGCTTTCTGTGTAAGCCACAAAGTCTCATCTTTTACAACAGCTTCTATCTTAACATCATCCTTCGGTGTGCTGTAAATCAAAAATTGAATTTCTTTCATAAGATTACTTTTTACGATTTATAAATTTTGGTTTAACATAATTTTATCATCTACAAAATTAGCATGAAATAGAATATAATGCAAGAAAAATTCGTAAATCTTTTGAACAGCAATTTATAGAAGCCCCCTTAAACAAGAGACGCACCAATTACAAATCTTTTATTTCTCATAATGTAATTGATACGTCTCTGTCAATTGTTAATTGTCAATCAAATTCACTTTCCCCAATATCCATAGTTCTCGACGTCTTTCATCAATTCCTTCACCGCTGCTTCCAACTGCTCATCGATGCCGACGGCGAGTTTCTCAGGTGTGTTTCTGACTTTAATATCTGGTTCTAACTGTGAGTTCTCAAGATAATAACCTTCTTGTGTTCTATAGCCTACCACCGGCAATCCGAAATACAAGTCAGTGTCTTGCAATGTCTCCCATGTCACGCTGCTCATCGTACCCGGAACCGGCATACCGACCAACTTACCTATTTTCTTATGCTTATAAACCCATGGCGTTCCGTGAGCGTTACTGTAGTTTGCCTCGCACATAATCATTATTGAAGGTTTGATATAACGGCGTGAAGGCATCACGCAAGCGACGCTATCGCGAATCACTTGTTCAAGATATTTCTCCCCGCTAAATAAAATCTCGATGTCTTCATGCAGACGTCCTCCGCCATTGAAACGTGTGTCTATCACGATGCCTTTTCTTCTGTTATATTTTCCGAGAATATCGGCATATACATCACGATAACTCGCGTCGCCCATACTACGGATATGTACATAACCCAAAGTGCCATTCGAAAGACTATCGACCACTTCTTCATTATGTTTAATCCAACGTTGATATAACAACTCATTTTGTGTTCCCTTAGAGATAGGCTTCACTATTTCTTCCCAACGTTTCTTTGTATCAGGATTATATATCGAGACTAAGACTTGCTTGCCGACTTTCTTGTTGAGAAGCGGATAATAATCCATGTCTTTGGTAATCTCAATTCCGTCGATTTTCTCGATGATGTTGCCAGCTTCCACCTTAGAGTGGTTCTTATCGAAAGGACCTTTGTCGAGGACTTCATCGATGAGCAATCCGTCGCCATCATAATTCACGTCGAAGAGAAGTCCGAAGTAAGCTGTCACGTCGCCGCTTCTTCCGTTGCTGCGCATTCCCGCACCGGAGTGAGAGACGTTAAGTTCACCGAGGATCTCACTCATCAACTCGACGAAATCGTAGTTGTTATTAATATGTTTTAAGAAAGGATAGAAATCTTTCTTTATCTGAGCGAAGTCGGCTCCATTGCTATTTCTCAGGAAGAGACGTTTGTTTTCCTGCAAGAAGATATGATTGTACATATACTCGCGTTCAGCGGCACGGTCCAACCACATCGTAGCGTCGTATTTTATAGGAGTAGACTTACCACCTTTCGTCTCGATAGTCTGAAGATTACCCCCCGACAAGACGAACAGCTTATCGCCTTTTTTGTTAAGCTTAATATCAGCGCCGCCACCATCAAGTTTTTTCAGAATCTTTGTAGATCTCTCACGTACATCTAACTCCCAGAGGTCGTAACCTTTCTCGAAGGCGCTCAAGAAAAACAGCTTGTCGCCATCTTTTGAAAGAGACACACCAGAGAGACGCGACGACATCGGCGTGAGTCGCATGATACGATCTTCAAGTCCGTCAAGTTCAACAACAATATCTTTCTTCTCCTCATCTTTCTTTTCATCTTTCTTATCTTTTTTGTCTTTTTTATCATCAGATTTCTCTGCCAAATCTTTCGCCATCTTCTCCTCTTTCTTCAAAAGGTCGTACTCTTCTTTCGAGAGACGGAACTTATCGTAAGCTTCCTGATTCATGAACGCGATGAAAGCGTCATCCTGGCTTCCCCACGAAGCGTGAGAGCGCATACCGTAACGATTTGAGATGAAAGTTATGGCGTTACCATCTAAAGCCCATCGAGGATTTCCAGTTATATAACCGTCGTTGGTGATGTTATAGATTTTCATATCACCGTCTGATGAAACGATACCGACATCAGAATAAGGATCACGCATATTGGTGATCAGAGTCAAAGCGAACCACTTGCCATCTGGCGACCATTGATAATCGAAGCAATAATCGTCATTCCGATAATGCTGCGTTCCGTCTGTAATCTGACGTACTTTCTTAGTCTCTAAGTTAATAACTTTTAAGATATTTCTGTTTTCGAGGAAAGCGAGTTCTTTTCCGTCAGGAGAAAATTTAGGAACGCCACGTTCAATGCCGTCGTCTTCAAACATACGTTCCTCATTAATTAATGTAGCGTATGTAAAGTTTATCTCTTCCTTACGAGCAACTTCAGCTTTATAGAGGTTGAAGTAACCGTCACGTTCCGACACGTAAACCAAGGTCTTACCATCAGGAGAGAATGTTGGATAAGCCTCAGCTTCCGGAGTATGAGTTATCTGTTTCGTTGTCTGATATTCTTCTGAGGTGACGAAAATTTCGCCGCGAGCCACGAAAGCGATGAGGTCGCCATCTGGAGTTATCGTGATGTCGGTAGCTCTTCCGAACTTACCCAATTCAGGTGTTTCTTCCTGATCGTTGATAATCTGAATCTCAACTTTCTTTGGTTCACCCTCGAGAGTCTGAGTATATATCTCACCTTGATAGCCGTAACATAACAACCCGTTGTTTGAGACTGTCAAAAATCTAATCGGATATGTCGGGAAGTTTGTGATTTGCTCCGCATTATTTATATCATCGACTTTAGCTTTATAGACGTTGAAGTTACCTCCTTCACCTTCGCTGAGGAAAACCAACTCTTCAAAGCCAGGCAAGAAACGAGGGTCACGGTCTTCACCGATGTTTGTTGTCAAGATTGTATGAGTCTTTTCTTTAGCGTCATAATAAACTATGTCGCGAGCCACCGAAGAAATCTGATGTTTACGCCAATCATCTTCACCTCCTTTTTGGTCATAATAGAGGAACGACTCTCCGTCTTTGTCGAACGATATGCTGCAAACATTAACAGCTGTCACTTGTTGAGGACGGCCTCCATCAACCGACACCTTATACAACTCACGCATCCAACCTGTAGGGAACTGCACGTTATCGGCATCTTTCTGGATGTTAGCTGAATAATAAACCATGCTGTCGTCGGGAGAGAATGCGAGAGGTATTTCCGAAGCCGAATTTGTCGTCACTCTCTTTGCTACGCCACCATCAACGGAGACGATATAAACGTCGAAGTTAGCGTTTCTGTCTGTCGCGAAAGCTAAATATTTACCGTCGTTAGACCAAATCGGGTTATAGTCATAAGCATCCGAGGTGGTGAGCTGACGAGCCAAACCGCCATTAGCATCAACAACATAAATATCGCCTTTATATCCGAAGGCTATCTTATCGCCCTGAGGTGAGATGACGTTATAACGCATCCAGAGAGGAGCGTCATCGTTAGCTGTTGACTGTTGGCTATTAGCTGTTGAGCCAAAGCACACAATTAACAATACGAGAGATAAGATTCTAATAATTTTGTTTGCTCTGACGCGGCAAGCCACGTCACTACATACTGTCTTTTTCATATTCTTAAAATTTTATATTCTTACCACTCATTCTTAATTTAATTCCAGTGATGACTTTCTTAGTATATTCCGGGAAATCACTTTTCATGATCCAGTCGTAATACTGAGGTTCGATACGGAACACATCTTCCACTCTTTTATCTTTATGTTTTCCGAATTTAAAGACTTCCTTATCTTCTTCATCGAAGACTATTTGTCCCATGAGGTCGGCGTTTTTGTTATGAGACGAGAAGACGGAAAGAGCCTGCATATCGTTCTGCACTGGCACCGATGTCACGCCTTTATTGTCTGTATATTCTGTTTCATGATACTTATCCAACATTGCCATAAGTACCTCGTAAGTTGCGGATGTATCGGCGGAAGCGGAGTGAGCGTCTTCTAATTCCTTATTCATGAAGAAACGATATGCGCCTTTGAGGGTACGAGGTTCCATCTTCATGAAGATATTCATCACGTCGATGAGATGACGGTTCTTGATGTCGAAGTCTATGCCGGCACGCAGGAACTCTTCCATCAGGAAAGGAACGTCGAACTTCAGTATGTTATAACCCGCGAGGTCGCACGAGTTGAAGAACTTCGCTATCTCAGGAGCGAGTTCCTTGAACGACTTGCAATCTCTGACGTCGGCATCGGATATATGATGTACGGCAGTAGTATGAGGAGGGATAGGACAACCCGGATTTATGAGCCAGGTCTTCTGTTCTTCTTCTCCGTTAGAATTGACTCTCAACACACTTATTTCTATGATACGATCGTGAACCGGATTTAATCCTGTTGTCTCAAGGTCGAAAAACGCTATAGGTTTCTTAAGATTTAACTTCATATTTTTTAAAAATTAATGAACGCCAAAGATAAGAAAAGTCAACGGACAACAGACAACGGACAACGGATTTTTTTTGAATCTGAAAAACCGAAAAAGTTTTGATGGGACTTTTATAAATTCTACGTTTTACATTATAATCCCACCAATTCATCTGAAGAGTAGCTTTTGGCGAATACGACTTTATTTTCTTTTGTTTGAATCTCGATAATATTTCTATGTTCCCAATTCAATTTATTTATCAGACTGACTGAATCTATTATTACATTATCATCTATTTGACCTATATAATTTTGTGCTATATAGGGTGTCGTTATCAATGTGGAACTGTCTGTTTCAGGAAACAATACGTCTATTGTTTTTACCACGCACCCACTACATGAATTGTCCGGCACAAGAAAAAAAGTATGTTTCTCATTTGGGATATTTATGTTTAAACTGTCTGCATACCAATAGAAAATTTTGGTTTCTCTTGAAAACATATCTTCTGTTTTACTTTTGTTTATCGTCTCACACGAAAACATTAAGCTACTCAAAAACAAACCAAGCAGCAGTGTGAGAGCCTTTCCATTCCTTGTTTTCTTTTTCATATATTAAAAGTCCTTTCTCATTAATTAAATCATCAGCGGGAATAGGGTGATATTTATCCCCGTCAAAAAACACTTCGTATTTTATATTGAATTTTTCATCCGCCACGATAAGAATATAATCGACGACATCTTCTTTTATCATGGAATTCTCATCTCTTTCACGAGGCAGACTCATCCATCTGTAGTATATGTTTCTATATTCATCGAATCCTATGTAAGAATATAAGGTTGCGCTATAGTAATGATTGATGCTTTCAGCCATCTTGTTTTTCTTGTCTATAGAAAATGGGGAATATTTATAAAGCTGGCTTCCAAAATAAACATCCTGAATTTTGTTTCCCATAGAATCGCACAATACCACATAATCGTCAACAGCGGTATGAGTAATTATTTCTTTTGATTTGTGATTGTAAAAATAATGAAGCATACTGCCTTCATAATAATTATCTTCAGGATGATTTTTGGGATATTCTCCGAAGAACGACACGGGTTTTATACTTGAATCAGCAGCAATCTCAAAGCGGAGATACACCGGTATATCATTCTCTAATACCACTGAATAATCTTCTGCAAAAATATGGTATTTTAAACATGAGACTATTCCGGAATTATTATCGATCATTGTCAACTCATATACTGGAGATGCGGGGATACATTTATAATCCTGATTCCAATATGGATGAGAGACCGTATGATAAACATCTGCAAAATAGTCATACAGTTTGTTATCAGTACTTTTGACTTGATAATTGCCAAACAAATAATTTGTGTAAAATATAACCGAGTCGTTCAAAACCTCTATGTCTGCAATATAAACATCCTTTACAAGTGTATCTATACTATTGTCTTCAATATTGTAACGCAATAGTAATCTTTTATCATTCCTGCTTACAAAAACTATATTATCCTTATACATTTCATCACAAAGCATTTCATAAGTCGTTAACGGAAATACAATGCTATTAGTTTTAAAGTTATCGCTGCTGATGATTGGAACTTTGCTTTCACATGATATCAATAGGCAAAGAAGCAATATGTAAATAAATCGTTTCATCATTACAATTTGTTCAGGATTCATAGTTCGTACTACTCTGTGTTTTTAGCGGCTCTCGTACATTTCTAACTGCCGTTCTGTGCTATATAAGGTGTCGTTATCAATGTGGAACTGTCTGTTTTAGGAAACAATACGTCTATTGTTTTTACCACGCAGCCACTACATGAATTGTCAGGCACAAGAAAAAAAGTATGTTTCTCATTTGGGATATTTATGTTTAAACTGCCTGCATACCAATAGAAAATTTTGGTTTCTCTTGAAAACATATCTTCTGTTTTACTTTTGTTTATCGTCTCACACGAAAACATTAAGCTACTTAAAAACAAACCAAGCAGCAGTGTGAGAACCTTTCCATTCCTTGTTCTCTTTTTCATAAATTAAAAGTCCTTTCTCATTAATTAAATCATTAGCGGGAATAGGGTGATACTTATCCCCGTCGAAAAACACCTCGTATTTTATATTGAATTTTTCATCCGCCACGACAAGAATATAATCGACGACATCTTCTTTTATCATAGAATTCTCATCTCTTTCACGAGGCAGACTCATCCATCTGTAGTATATGTTTCTACATTCATCAAATCCTATGTAAGAATATAAGGTCGCGTTATAGTAATGATTGATGCTTTCAGCCATCTTATTTTTCTTATCTATAGAAAATGGGGAATATTTATAAAGCTGGCTTCCAAAATAAACATCCTGAATTTTGTTTCCCATAGAATCGCACAATACCACATAATCGTCAACAGCAGTATATGTTATAATATTTTTTGATTTATGATTATAAAAAACACCTAATCTTCCACAATCTGCATAATTATCTTCAGGATGATTCTTGGGATATTCTCCAAAGAACGACACAGGTATTATACTTGAATCAGCAGCAATCTCAAAACGGAGATACACTGGAATGTTATTCTTTAGAATCTCTGAATAGTCTTTACCAAAAATATAGTATTGGACACATTGGATTATTCCTGAATTTTCATCAATCATCGTCAATGAAAAATCAGGTCCACTTCTTGCAACCGAGATACACTTATAATCATATTTCCAATATGGGTGAGAAACAGTTTCATAAATTTTTTCGAAATAGTTATAATACTTATTGTTTATATTTTTTATTTTGTAATCCCCGAATGATGGATAATCCGTATAAAAAACACAAGTATCATTCAAAACGCATATATCGACAATCTCATTGTCTTTAATGATAGTGTCAATAAAACTATTATGAATATTATATTGCAATAATAACCTTTTATCGTAACGATTGGTATAAAAAATCTCATCATTATGTATATTACAATTCAACATCTCAAACGTACTAAATGGAAATTTATAATTATCACATCTAAATTTGTCACTTTCTATAACCGGGACTCTTCTTTCACATGATATCAATAGGCAAAGAAGCAATATGTAAATAAATCGTTTCATCATTACAATTTGTTCAGGATTAATAGTTCGTACTACTCTATGTTTTTAGTGGCTCTCGTACATTTGTCATTTCCACTGTTGCAAGCCTCCTTCTGCTTGGCTTTGGATGTTGGTCTAAACTGTTTGCGAATATACGATATGAGAAAGTAAAAGTCAAGAAAAATTTTCAAAAAAAGTTCAGACTATAATATTTTTATTTATTTTTGCGAAATCAAAATTCATACGTAGAACATAAATTTTTTTGACAGTTATGGAAAATGAGAAGATGAACAATCATGAAGAATTGTTTTCGAAGGCGGTACGTGCAGGAAAGCGCACATATTTCTTTGATGTAAAGACGACAAAAGGTGACGAGAAGTACATGACAATCACAGAGAGCAAACGTCGTTTCAGCAATGAGCAAAATCGTTTCTTCTATGAAAAACACAAACTTTTCCTCTATAAAGAAGATTTCGAGAAATTCAGCAACGCTTTGAGAGACACCTTGAATTTCATCGAGACAGGCGAATATCCTGAAGGTTACTTCGATGAACCTAAACACGAAGACTTCGAGGATGACGACAAATCATTAGACGCATGGTTCGACGAACTCGACAAATAAATTGAAAGTTGAAAATTGAAAGTTGAAAGCTAACTGTCAGTATTCAGCTGTCAGTGTTCAGCGACATCTCTTGCAGAGGCACACGGACGTGTTTCTGATAAGTTGAAAGTTGAAAATTTAGGGGAGCTGCTATTTAAAGATGGCGGCTCTTTTTTAATTCATAATGCATAATTCATAATTCATAATGCATAATTTGAGGTTAACGTAATGTCTCTTGTCTTTCATAATTAGCCTTCAGTCATTTTTTCAGATTCTCAGATTTTCAGATTCTCAGATTTAAAAAAATTGTTGATAACTTCTCTTTACACATTATTAATTCGTACAATAAAAATTGTACCTTTGTAGTTTAAATAATAAATCAACAAGACATGGGTAAGATAATAGCGATAGCAAATCAGAAAGGTGGCGTAGGCAAGACAACAACTGCTATAAATTTGGCGGCGAGCCTTGCTGTTCTTGAACATAAGACGCTTCTCATTGACGCAGACCCTCAGGCAAACTCCACTTCAGGCGTAGGCTTCGACCCTAAGGAAATTGACAACAGTATTTACGAGTGTATCATCGACGGCGTCAACCCTAAAGACATCATCAAGGAGACAGAGACTCCGAACATGTTCCTCTTGCCAGCTCACATCGACCTCGTAGGCGCGGAAATAGAACTTATCAACCAGCCTCAGCGCGAACGCATGATGAGCGACACACTTGCAGAAGTGAGAGACGAATACGACTACATTATCATCGACTGTTCGCCATCATTAGGGCTCATCACCGTAAACGCACTCACCGCCGCCAACTCCGTCATCATACCCGTACAATGTCAATATTTCGCATTGGAGGGTCTCGGCAAACTGCTCAACACGATAAAAATCGTCCAAAGCAGATTCAACCCAAGTCTCGACATAGAAGGCATCCTACTAACGATGTTCGATTCAAGAACCAGGATTTCGAAACAAGTCGTAAGCGAAGTAAAGACACACTTCCAAAGCATGGTCTTCGACACCATCATCAACGTCAACACACGTCTTAGCGAAGCACCAAGTTTCGGACAAACTGCCATCATGCATGACGCGACAAGCATCGGCGCAATAAATTATCTTAACCTTGCAAGAGAAATATTAAAAAACAACGGAAATGACATTACAGAATAAGAAAAGAGGATTAGGACGCGGTTTGGATGCCATTTTGCAAAGTCCAGAAACAGACATCACATCATCAGACATATCAGGCAATTATGTGGCCGGGGCGGTGGCTGAACTAAACATAGATTTCATAGAAGCGAATCCTTTCCAGCCGAGAACAGATTTCGACGACAACGCGCTTAACGAGCTCGCCGAATCTATAAAGGTGCAAGGTGTCATACAACCTGTGACGGTAAGAAAAATGGGACGCGACAAATACCAGCTCATATCTGGAGAACGCCGACTACGAGCTTCTAAACTAGCAGGACTGAAAACGATACCTGTTTATATCAGAGTCGCCAACGACGAACAGATGCTCGAGATGGCATTGATAGAGAACACTCACCGCGAAGGTCTCAACGCTATAGAAGTGGCTCTTTCTTACCAACGTCTTATCGAAGAATGCAACATAACTCAAGAGCAATTGAGCGAAAAAGTTGGCAAAGACAGAAGCACCGTGACAAACTTCCTGCGTCTTCTGAAATTACCACCTGAGGTACAAGTTGCATTGCGCGACGGATTCATCTCAATGAGTCAGGCCAGAGCAATAATCAACATAGAAGACAAGACAAAACAGCTTATCATCCTTAAAGAAATCATCGACAAAGATCTCAGCGTAAGACAAGTCGAGGAACTAGTCCGCTCACTTAACACAAAGAATATCAAGGCAAAGAAACAAAAAGACGTATTACCTGAAGCATTTATTTATAAAGTTGACTCTTTATCCAAAACCTTAAACACAAAGGTAAAAGTCAATCGTAACAGCAAAGGCAAAGGCAGTTTGACAATAAATTTCAAGAACGACGAAGAATTCGAAAGACTGATCTCTTTAATCAATAAAGACTGATTTTCAAAATGTTGAAACGTTTTCTTATATTATTGTTAATGACAATTGTCGCGACGTGCAACATCATGGCACAAGCAGATACGCGGCAAGCCACGTCCGTACAAGTGAAGCACAATCCAAAAAGAGCGACTTTATATTCAGCAGTGCTTCCAGGATTGGGACAGGCATATAACAAGAAATATTGGAAAATACCTATCGTTTATGCAGGAATCGGAGCGATTTACTACGTCGCCGACATGAACGGAGATTATTACAGAGACTTCAGAGACGCATACGACTATCAATCAGGCATCAACACCGATGTCAGCGAAGAGGCAATCGACTACGCAGGCAAATATTCGGCGAACAACCTCATAACATTAAGAGACAGTTACAGACGTAACATGGAACTCAGCTGGATAATAATGGCATTATGGTACGGAATAAACATCATCGATGCCACCGTTGACGCTCATTTTTTTGAGTACGACATCAGCGATGACCTGACATTGAAAGTGGAGCCGATGATAAAGACAAATTTCGGAGAGACCGCCTACTTATACGGATACGGCAAGTGTTCCACAGGAGTTTCTCTAAAGTTAAAATTTTAAATATATGAATATCATATTATTAGGATACGGAAAAATGGGACACGAGGTAGAGAAGGTGGCTCTGCAACGCGGTCATAATATAATCGCTACCATTGACAATAAAGACGAGTTTAAAAACTTAAAAAACTCTGACTCTCAGACAGTAGCAATAGAATTCAGCACTCCGGGAACAGCATTCGACAACATCAACCGCTGCTTCGACATGAATATTCCCGTAGTTTGTGGAACGACAGCATGGTACCAACATTTCGACGAAATCAAAGAAAGATGCGAGAAAGAAAACCAGGCTTTGTTTTACGCACCTAATTTCAGCATCGGAATGAATATCATGTTCATGCTCAACCGACAACTTGCCAAGATAACCGAGAAATACGACTACAAACTTAGTCTCTCAGAAACACATCATATCCATAAATTAGACAAGCCAAGCGGCACAGCAGTGAGACTCGCAGAAGACATTATCGAGAATAACGATAATTACAAATCTTGGAATCTGAACCAATTTGCAATTGACAATTTACAATTAACAAGTAACAATGAACTATTAACAATTGGTAAAGTTTTACCTATTGAGGCGATACGTGAAGGCGATGTCTTCGGCATCCATGAAGTCAAGGCGGAATCGGACTGCGACATCATACAGTTACGTCACGAAGCTTTCAGCAGAAAAGGCTTCGCGACAGGCGCGGTGGTAGCGGCAGAATTTCTCCTCGGCAAAAAAGGAATCTTTACAATGGAAAACCTATTAAAAATCTGAAAAACTGAAAAACTGAAAAACTGAAAAAAGTAAAATACAAAAATATAAAACCATGTTAGCATTCATAATTTTAGTACCAGCATTATTTACGATTCCAATCGCCTTTTGTTGGAAACTTTTTGAAAAAGCAGGATACAAAGGATTCCACTCCGTCATTCCATATTACAATCTGTACATTCTTTCCAAGATTGTAAACGACACAAAATGGTGGTGGTATCTGCTGCTTATAATTCCTTACATCAACTTCTTCACAATAATGCTGATGTTCATAGATTTAGCGAAGGCATTCGGAAGGTTTAAGATTTGGGAAGTAGTGTGCGCTGCAGTAGTTCCTTTCATATTTTTCCCGATAGTAAGCATACAAGATTCAAAATACAGCGACCCAAGAACCACGGAGTATCCAAAGAAAAGCACGGTGCGCGACTGGTTGGATTCTATCGTATGGGCGGTAGTAGCAGCATTGATAATCAGGACTTTTATGTTTGAAATGTACACTATTCCATCTTCAAGTATGGAAAAATCGTTGTTGGTTGGCGACTATTTGGTAGTAAGCAAATTAGGATACGGACCTCGTATTCCAAACACACCGCTAGCCTTCCCATTCGTACATCACACTATGCCAGGAACAAAGACAATGAAATCATATATAGAGAAACCACAGTTTCCTTACAAGAGACTTCCTGGAACCACCGAGATAAAACGTAACGACCCGATAGTGTTCAACTTCCCTGCTGGCGACACCGTGAGTGAAGTTTATCAAAGCAACGTGACTTTCTATCAGTTATGTCGTTATTTTGGCAGAGATAAAGTTATGAATGACAAGAAACAATTCGGCGACATCATCACACGACCTGTTGACAAAAGAGAAAATTATGTAAAACGACTCATCGCGATGCCAGGCGACACATTGCAAATTATTGACGGTGTGGTTTATATCAACGGTGAAATCGGCGAACAACCAGAAGAGATGCAACATAACTACCTAGTTAAAATAACAGGTAACGGCATTAATCCTAAGATATTAGAAAAATATAATATCACAGAAGGATATAGAACCGCACACCATGACGAATTGATTTTCAACATGACAGGCGACATCGCTGAAGAATTCAGAAAACTTCCATTCGTAGTCTCCGTCGAGAGAATGATAGCAGCACCAGGAACTGAAGTTTCTGAAGACATATTTCCGAACGACACGACACATTTCAAATGGAATGCCGACAACTTCGGACCTATCGTAATACCGCAAGAAGGTGCTACCGTTAAAATAAATCCTGAAAATATCGCTCTATACGACAGAGTCATAAGAGCTTACGAACTTAATAACATGACAATAAAAGACGGAAAGATTTATATCAACGGAGAAGAGACCGATGAATATACATTCAAGATGGATTATTATTGGATGATGGGCGACAACCGTCACAATTCGCAAGACTCACGTTTCTGGGGCTATGTCCCAGTTGACCATATCGTTGGAAAACCTGTATTCGTATGGTTGTCAATTGATAAAAACACAGGAAAAATACGTTTCAACAAAACATTCAGAACAGTAAAATAAATATGAGTTATAACAGCAACAAACCAAAAGTTACCGAAACCGACAGTGATGCCGGAAAGAAAAGCAAAACAGAAGTTGATAAAGGTAAGAGCAAAGGCAACGGCACAAAAACGAAAAAGGCAAAACCGCAAAGCAAAACAGGAACTCGCAAGAAGACAAGAGACCCTCGCGTGCGCATAGCCTTAGGCGTATTTTTTATGCTCCTGGCGGTATTCTTCCTGCTATCAACTGCATCATATCTAATCGGATACAACTTAACAGGCAATTGGGGCAACATCATTGGTATGTATCTCAGTGAATACACTTTCGGAATCGGATCAATTTATTTGATATTACTACTAATGCTCTCTGGTTCGTTGCTCACATTCAAAGGACCGAAAATAAGTATACTCACAATATGTAAATATTGCCTTATATTCTTGATTTGGCTGCCATTATTACTGGCGACCATACTTCCTAACAACGAAGTCTGCGAGATGATTTACGGATTGGTAGGTCTCAGCATACGTCAAATTCTTGAACCTTATATCAGCATTTTAGGAATATATATCTTATTGTTCTTCACGGCATTCCTATATGTAATCTTCACTTTCGACATCAGAATACCGACTTTCAATTTCAATTTCAAGAAAAAAGATAACGACAACGATAACGAAGATGAATCAGAAGACGATGACGAAACTGATGAACCTATAGAAGACACACCACTTCCATTACCATCATCTAGAAAAGTCAACACAAGAAAAGAAGATATTGACGATGAAGATGAGAATGAAAACGATGATTTTGAAGACGAAGACGAAGATGACGATGACGATGATATTGAAGATGAAGGTGAAAACGATGTTGAAATTATAGTGAAACATATTGAAAAGAAACCTGTATCGACGGAAACAAAAAATCCAAAAGAAGTAGAAATCGAAATCGAAGGTGAAAATGAAGAAGATGATGAAGATGAAAACCAAGAAGATGATGACGACGGTTTCGAAACTATCGTACTTCCACAGCCACTTCCGTCAAACGAAGTGAAAGTCAACAAAGACGACGTTAATGCAGACGACATCGACATGGAAATCACAAAACCTATTGAGGAGAAACAAGCGATAGAAATTGGAGAACACTTTGGTTTAGACACAGACTTTGATCCAAGACTCGAACTGTCCAATTTCAGTTTCCCACCTCTTGATTTGTTAAAAGACTACGGCGATGGTACAAGTAACGTCAACAAGGAAGAACTTGAAGCGAACAAAAAACGTATCGTCGATACTCTTGCGAACTACAACATCGCCATAGACAAGATTAAAGCCACTATAGGACCGACTGTCACTTTATACGAAATAATCCCGGCTGCTGGAGTCAGAATCTCGAAAATCAAAGGATTACAAGATGACATCGCTCTTTGTCTCTCAGCGATTGGTATTCGTATCATCGCTCCTATTCCTGGCAAAGGAACTGTCGGTATCGAGGTTCCAAATCAGAAGCCGCAAACCGTCTCCATGAAGAGCGTTTTGAGTTCGGAGCGTTTCCAGAAATGCGGATACGAACTTCCTATCGGTATCGGCAAGACTATCTCTAACGAGAGTTACGTTGCTGACCTCGCAAAGATGCCACATATCTTGATGGCTGGTGCCACTGGTCAAGGTAAGTCTGTTGGCATCAACGCTATCATATCTTCATTGTTATACAGCAAGCATCCAGCCGAACTTAAATTCGTCCTCGTTGACCCTAAGAAAGTTGAGTTAAGTCTTTACAAGAAGATAGAACGTCACTACTTGGCAAAACTTCCAGATGCTGACGAAGCCATCATCACCGACGTGAGAAAAGTAGTTCGCACGCTCAACTCTTTATGCATAGAGATGGACAACCGTTATGAGCTTTTAAAAGACGCACAGGTACGTAACATCAAGGAATACAATGCAAAATTTATCGCTCGCAAGTTAAATCCTTACGACGGACATCGTTTCCTTCCTTATATAGTTCTCGTCGTCGATGAGTTCGCCGACCTTATTATGACTGCAGGCAAAGAAGTGGAAGCACCTATCGCACGTCTCGCCCAGTTGGCTCGTGCTATCGGTATCCACCTCATCATCGCGACACAACGTCCTTCTGTAAACATCATCACTGGTACCATCAAGGCAAACTTCCCTGCACGTATCGCTTTCCGCGTTATCTCTCGAGTCGACTCAGGAACTATTTTGGACACAAACGGCGCTGACCAGCTCATTGGTCGTGGCGATATGCTTTTCTCAACAGGAAACGACTTGGTACGTCTGCAATGCGCTTTCATCGACACTCCAGAAGTGGAAGAAATTACTGACTTCATCGGATCGCAAAGAGCATATCCAGAAGCATATAATCTCCCAGATTGTCCTGATGAAAAAGACGAAGGCGGTGCGAAAGAAACACTCAACCCTGACGAGAGAGATCCTCTCTTTGAAGAAGCTGCTTATATCATTGTTCAAACCCAACAAGGCTCGACATCAATGTTACAACGTAAGTTAAAGTTAGGTTACAACAGAGCTGGCAGAATCATTGACCAGTTAGAGAAGGCTGGCATCGTAGGACCTTTCGCAGGAAGCAAACAACGTGAAGTAAAAGTCGCTAACGAAATAGCACTAGAGCAATTTTTGAAAGACCTTTATGATAATTAACAATTTACAAGTGACAATGTACAATTAAAAAACTTTAATCAAATTAGCTATCATCAACTTTAAAACTAATATAAACTTTATGAAGAAATACTTAATGTTAATAATAGGTATAATACTGGGATTGAGAGTCTCAGCGCAAAATGCTGAAGACTTTCTAATCAATATCGTCGAAAAGATGAAGTCATACAACGACATAAACATCATCTTTAACTATCAGATGATTAACACCAGTGCTGGACTTTATGAAAACGTGAATGGTTTCGCTTCGATGAAAGGTAATTCTTATATTCTCAATGTCGGAGGGCAAGAAATGATTTGCAACGGCGAGATTCTTTGGACGCATCTCATCGATGACGAAGAAGTGATGATAAGCGAAGTGACAGAAGATAACAACACCTCCCCTATCGCCATCATCGACTCGTTTTCCGGAAACATAACCGCGGAATTTATTGAAAACGAAGACGCTAACATAACAACAATTGAAGTCAAAGAAAAAGAATGCGGCACTTTCGACAGAGTTCAAATAAGTGTGGATAAGGACATGAATATAAAAAAGGTATATGTTGCAACACCAGACGGAAATGAATTTATTTACGAGATAACAGATTACAAGACAAATCTAAACCTTCCCGACAGCATGTTTATCTTCATTGAGGAACAACATCCTAATGTGGAAGTGATTGATATGAGGTGACAACAATTAACAATTAACAATTAACAGTTAACAATGTAGAGACGAGACATATTACACCGATGGTAATAAAAGAGACGTAATTGGTGCGTCTCAATAAGTCACCAAGTAATTAGAGCATCTCAAAAATTATGAATTATGAATTCTGAATTATTAATTGAAATAATCGCTGTTGTGACGGGTTTGCTTAGCGTGTGGTTTTCTAAGAAGATCAACGTCTTGGTTTTTCCTATCGGAATTATCAGCGTGCTTCTTTACGTATTCATATTCATAAAAAACGAGCTTTACGCCAATGCCGTCATCAACTTCATCTACTTCCTGATCAGCGTCTTCGGATGGTGGAACTGGAAAAGGACTAATGACAAAAGTCTAAAGTCTAATGGCAAAGACGAATTGAAAGTAACGTTTTTGAACGGGAAGGAAAATATCATCGTTTATTCATTATTCACGATTACGTTCTTATCCATTGTCATATTCTCAAATTCAGTCATAGCTACCAAATTAGATTATATCACAAGTGCAGCAGGATTGATAGCCATGATGCTCACTTCATTGAAGAAAGTCGAGAACTGGATATTCTATTTATTCGCCGACATCGTCCTCATTCCTTTATGTATTTATAACGGATTGTATCTGACGAGTTTACAATATGTCGCTTACACAATCTTGGCGATTATGGGTTACATCAGCTGGAGCAAGGAGGCTAAACAAAATGTTTAAGATTGCAATCACAGGGCCTGAATCTACAGGCAAATCGACACTCGCTGAGAAGTTGGCTCATCATTATAAGACCGACTTCGTCCCGGAATATTCAAGGACTTATCTTGAAAACTTCGAAGGTCGATATACAGAAGACGACGTCGTTGAAATCGCCAAAGGACAACACAATCTTATTTTAGAAGAAGAAAAGAAATCATCAAAAATATTAATCGCCGACACTGAAATTGTTGTCTGCAAAATATGGGTGGAATACGTCTTCAAACATTCCAATAAAATTATAGACGAAATATTAAAACAACAAGACTTCGACTTGTATCTTCTATGCGACATCGACCTGCCTTGGGCTTACGACCCATTACGTGAGAATCCTAATATTGATGAAAGAAAAGAACTCTTCGAGATTTATAGAAACACTTTGGAACAGATGAAGGTTCCTTTTGAAATCGTCAGCGGCGACGATGAAGTGAGAGTAAACAACGCAATAAAAGTCATCGAGAAATATCGTCATGAATAAGGAAAGAAAACATATCGTCTTCTTAGCGCGATGGTATCCGCATCGTTACGACCCGATGTTCGGTCTGTTCGTGCAACGCCATGCCGAAGCTGCCGCCTTGTTCAATGATATTACGGTTGTTTATTGTCAACCTATTGAGCCGCAAAGTAGAGACGCGTCTATTACACCTAAAAAAAATGAACTATATGTAATTGACACGTCTAAACAGAAAAATTTTGAAATCGTAAGGACATTAGAAAACAATGTTGATACGATTCGGATTTATTATAAGAAGCCGAAGAACAAAATCTTGTCATTATTACGGTTCTATCGTGCCAATATGATTGGATTGAGGCTCGGTCGCAAAGACGGACGCAGCGAGCCACGTCCATACGATTTAATTCATGTTCATATCTTAACGCGATTAGGAGTTGTTGCATGGATTCAGAAGCTATTACATAAGACACCTTATATCATTACGGAACATTGGTCGAGGTATTTGCCAGGCAACGACTTCGGTGGTTTCTTCAGAAAATTAGCCACGAAGATTGTCGTTCGTAACGCGAAATTAGTTACCACCGTAACAGACAATCTCGCTAAGGCGATGCAAAATCACGGCTTGAAAAACGACAATTACGTTGTATTACCCAATGTCGTGAATCTCGATATGTTTCATATCTCCGAAAAAAATACGGACGCGACAAGTCACGTCCCTACAATAATTCACGTCAGTTGTTTTGAAGACAAATCCAAAAACATAAGCGGCTTATTGGAATCCTTAAAGATTATCGAGGGAAAAGGTATCGACTTCCAATGCACTTTGATTGGCGACGGAATGGACTTCGATTTGATGAAAGCAAAAGCTAAGGAGTTACAATTAATTAATAAGGTGTCATTTACCGGATTATTGGAAGGGCATAAATTAGCCGACGAACTTGCTTCCGGCGACTTCTTAGTGTTATCGAGCAATTATGAAAATATGCCCGTCGTGATACTCGAAGCCTTAGCATCGGGACTTCCTGTCGTAAGCACCAATGTCGGCGGTATCAAGGAGATGATTGACGAGACGAAAGGAATCTTAGTAGAGCCGAGAAATAAAGAAGCCTTAGCGGAAGCCATTATCAAGATGATAGAGACGCATAACGATTACGACCCGGATTATCTAAGAAAGAGCGTCATTGAGAAATATGGATATGAGAGTGTAGGAAAATTTTTGGATTCGATTTACAATAAATAAATAAATAAATCGTTAAGCCAGTAATAATCATAAAATTTATCAATCATGAAAAGACTTTTACTCATTATCTGCATTATGTTTTCTATAACATTGAATGCGCAAAGCGATTTCTATTTCGGACCAAAAGTTGGTTATAAATCAAACGACATCACTGTACCTACATTTGAGCATTTCAGTGAAGAAGGTAATCTGACATTTGGTGTTTTCGGAAGAGTTTTGTTCAACAACAATATCAACATACAATCGGAATTAATGTATAACCACTCAACAATTACAAGAATGGCGTGTGCCCAACCATGTACTATTATCAAAGTTAGAAATCACTCTTTTGCGTTGCCGGTATATTTTGGTTATCAGTTCATCAATCGTGACAATTTTAACATGAGAGCTAATTTAGGTCCTATAGTTCATTTCAATTTCGACAAATGCGTTGAATTAATGGATAGAAAACCTAATTATGATTCTAATGTGGATGTAAGCATTATGCGACAATATGATTACAACTTTGCAAACCTTGGTGCAGGTTTTAATATAGGTGCTGACATATACAGATTCACTGTTGACATCAGTTACAGTTTAGGAATTACGAATGTATTTTACTCAAGAGGAATACTATTGAGTAAAAACGAGGAGCCACAAGGTCATCGAGGTTTAAACACCTTCACTTTCACCGTAGGATACAGATTCGGGAAATAATAAAAACATAATTAAGAAACAACAAGAGCTGCCGTTCAATAACAGCAGCTCTTTTATCTTTTACCTTTAGACTTTCATCTTTTGTTTTAGTTCTCAATTTCTCAGATTTTCAATTTTTCAGATTTTATTCAAGATTCTCAATCACCATCTTCACGAATTCGGTATTAGCGAGATGTCCTGGTTTGAACGCCTTGACGTGACCAAGAATAGGTTTTCCGAGGAGTGCCATATCGCCGATGAGGTCGAGTAGTTTATGGCGAGCCGGTTCGTTCTCGAAGTGAAGACTTGTGTTGTTCAAGATACCGCCTTGATGAATGCCGACGGATTCCATATTGAAAAGTTTAGCTATTCTTTTAAGTTCGCCAGCAGGAACGACATCTTCCACGAATACGATAGCTGTTGAGAGATCGCCGCCTTTGATAAGGTTATGTTTCAGCAACATCTCAAGTTCCTGGAAAAATACGAATGTACGGCAAGGAGCTATTTCTTTTTCAAAATCAGCCATGCTTCTTAAAGTTGCAGTCTGAGGTTTAAGCACCTGTGAGTTATAATCGACGCTCACTTCCATTCTGAAGTCGTCGGCAGGTTTGATGCTTATCTCGCAACCTATTTTAGGATGGAAATAAGTGACTGTTTTCTTCACTCTGAGATATTCGCGTTCGGCATCCTGTTCTACTATGCCCGCCGATTTAAGAGCCTCTATCATATATCTCGCGCTTCCGTCCTGAATAGGAGGTTCCTCGCAGTTGATGTCAATCAATACGTTATCGACGCCTGCACCTCTAAGTGAAGCGAGGATATGTTCTACTGTATAGACACGCACGCCGTTTTGCGCTATTGTAGTTCCGCGTGAAGTATCAACCACGTTTTCCACTCTTGCCTCGACGATAGGTTTTCCTTCCACGTCGATTCTTCTAAACTTGATGCCGTGATTAGCTTCGGCAGGATGGAATGTCAATGTTCCTCTCTGACCAGTATGTAAACCCGTTCCGCTGAGGCTGACGGATTGTTTTATAGTTTTCTGTTTTTCTGTCATTGTTGTTTTTCTTTTAGTTGTTTTTCAAGAGCTTCGACACGTTTTACTAGTTTTTCTATATTTTTAGTATAAACGGACATTCTGAGATAATCCTTCAAAGGCATCGCTGGAGAGCCCATGATTTCTTCGCCGTTTTTCTTTACGTTACCTAAGATACCTGACTGGGCACCGATCTTTGTTCCGTCGGCGATATGTATATGACCCACGAAACCCACCTGACCTGCAATCACGCAGTTGGAACCTATTTTAGTTGAGCCGCTCACTCCAGTCTGGGCTGCGATGGCAGTATTCTTACCAAGTTCTACGTTATGCGCTATCTGGATTAGGTTATCTAACTTCACGCCGTCGTTGATTCTTGTCGAACCCATTGTCGCGCAGTCGATACAAGTGTTAGCGCCTATTTCCACGTTATTACCGAGAACCACATTACCTATCTGAGGTATTTTCTTGTAAGTTCCGTCTTCTTGAGGAGCGAAGCCAAAGCCGTCAGCACCTATCACGCAACCAGAATGTAAAATACAAGATTGTCCCACCACGCTCTGAGCATAAAGTTTCGCACCTGCGTAAATGACGGTATCGTCACCGATGACAACATCATCGCCAATATAAACCTGAGGATAAATCTTGACACGATTACCAATCTTAGCTCTTTCTCCTATGAAAGCGAACTCACCGATATAGACATCTTCGCCGTAAGTCGCGTCTTTCGAGATGAACGACAAAGAAGAAACGCCCGACTTCGACTGCATAAATTGTTGGTATAGACCGAGCAGTTGAGCGAAAGCATCGTAAGCGTCAGGTACTCTGATAAGAGTTGCAGAGACTTTGTCTTGAAGTTCGAAATCGTTGTTAATTAAGACTATTGAAGATTGTGTCGTATATAAATATTGAGAATATTTTGGGTTAGCGAGGAAACTCAACATTCCAGGAGTTCCTTCTTCAATTTTTGCCACATTATAGACTTTGACATCAGGGTTTCCTTCAATCGTTCCTGATAGAAATGCAGCTATTTGTGTTGCTGAAAATTCCATGTTTAGTAAATCTCTATAGTGAGTTAAATTCTATCTTAATGCTTATCACAGCCTTATCCACCATCGGGTTTGTTAACGAAGCGATGGTTTGAGCCATCATAGCCGCATCAGCTTGCGGATTGTCATTAAATACTGCGCTGATATTTTGCAGCACCTCTTCTTTTGCCAGCGTCACGAGCATCCAAGTTTCTTCCGAGACATATAAACGCTGTGCCAGATTATGTTCAAACTCATCCTGAACATTCTGAAGCATAGAGAAATGAAAATCATCGCGGGAGATACCTGGATAAAAAATACGTTTTACCAAGAGTGGAAATTGTATTCTTTCAATATAAAGAAGCAGACGCTCGCAAGCCTGTATTTTCAGAGGCACAATTAATTTTTGAGAAACTACACGAATATCGTTGTCATCGTTGCGTTTTTCACCTGCGTTTGGAGTATTGTTTTTGTCGTTATTATCTTTTCTTAACATAAAAAATCCCATAAAAACCATTATTACAACGCAAATGATAAGGATAATGTTGTTAGCATCCATATTTTTATATTTTCTGCAAAGATACGCAAAACATTTTACCATTTTATAAAAATAATATGCGTTTTTATCGTGAAAAAATAGTAATTTTGCAAGCTTAAAATAATGTAATTTTTTAAAATTGAATTTATAAAACTTAAAAAATGGGAAACATCATTTTATCACAGAGAGTCAACAACATGGCTGAATCAGCTACATTAAAGATGACTCAATTAAGCCGTGAATTAAAGGCACAGGGCATCGACGTTATTTCTTTAAGTATTGGCGAGCCTGACTTCAACACTCCAGTTGCAGCAAAACAAGCTGGTATCGATGCTATCAACAATAACGACACACACTATCCTCCAGTGCCAGGTACACCAGCATTGCGCAAAGCTATCGCTGAAAAACTGAAACGCGACAACGGTCTTGATTATACAGACGCTGACATCATCGTTTCAAACGGCGCAAAACAAGCCATCACCAACGTCTTCATGGCTATCGTTGACAAAGACGATGAAGTCATCATCCCAGCTCCTTTCTGGGTATCTTATCCAGAAATGGTAAAGTTAGCCGATGGCAAACCTGTTTACATCAACACAACAGCCGAACAAAACTTCAAAATCACTGCTGAACAATTAGAAGCAGCCATCACACCTAAGACAAAAGCATTCATCTTCAGCACACCATGTAACCCAAGCGGTTCTGTATATACAAAAGCTGAATTGGCTTCTTTGGTTGAAGTTTTCAAAAAACATCCTCAAATCATAATCTTATCAGACGAAATCTATGAATTCATCCAATACGAACAAAAACATGAAAGTATGGGTCAATTCACAGAATTGAAAGACAGACTCGTCATCATCAACGGTGTTGCTAAAGGTTACGCTATGACTGGTTGGCGTATCGGTTACATCGCAGCTCCTAAAGCTATCGTTTCTGCATGTAACAAAATCCAAGGCCAATACACATCAGGTATCTGTACTATCGCTCAAGCAGCTTCTTTGGAAGCAGTCAAGATGTCTCCTGAAAACTCAGAAGAAATCCAGACTATGCTCAAGGCTTTCAGAAACCGCCGCGACATGTTCTTTGAACTTTTAAGCGAAATCCCAGGATTGAAATTAAGCAAACCAGCTGGCGCATTCTACATGTTCCCAGAAATCAAATCTTACTTCGGTAAAACTGACGGCGAGACAACAATCAACAACAGCGACGACCTCTGCTTGTACTTATTGAACAAAGCTCACGTTGCTTGCGTTGCAGGTACAGCTTTCGGCAACGGAGAATGTATCCGCCTCTCTTACGCGACTTCAGAAGACAAACTTCGCGAAGCAGCAGCAAGAATTAAAGAAGCTTTAAGCAAATTAAATTAATACATCACATTATATAGAGACGTCTGTATTGGCGTCTCTATATTTATAACAACATTGGCACTAATGAAGGACTTATTCAATTCTTTTAACGAACGAAAAATAATGATTGTCGGCGACGTTATGCTTGACGTTTATATGAAAGGTAAAGTTGAAAGAATTTCTCCTGAAGCCCCCGTTCCTATCGTCGCTGTAACAGAGACATTCTCGCGATTAGGCGGTGCGGCCAATGTTGCGCAAAACCTGAAAACCTTAGGATCCGAACCAATACTGTGTTCCATCGTAGGCAACGACGAGAAAGCCAACGACTTGCTCAGAATCATGAACGAGCAGAATATGAATGTCGACGGCATTATAAAGAGCAACGACAGAATCACGACACGCAAGATTAGAATTATCGGCAACAACGCACAAATGCTGCGTGTAGACACAGAAGACACATTCGATCTTAATGACAATGAATATGAATCGTTGATGAACAGAATCAACGACATAATCGACAAAAGAAATATAAACGGAATAATTCTTCAAGACTACAACAAAGGCGTGCTGACGAAAAAAGTCATAGAAAATGTCATCGATTTGGCAAATAAGAAAGGAATTCCTGTTGGCGTTGACCCTAAAAAAAAGAATTTCCTATCATATCGAAACGCGACTTTGTTCAAGCCAAACTTGAAAGAATTAATGGAAGGTACAAACATAAACCTCCAAAACAACAGCATTGAGGAAATCTCAAAAGCCATTGATTTCCTTCAAGAAAAACTGAATTGCAAATATATAATGACGACACTATCGGAACGTGGCGTCTTGATTAAAGATTATATTACGAATTCGCAGCACCACATTCCCGCCCATTTAAGGAAAATAGCCGATGTCTCCGGAGCTGGCGACACTGTTCTCAGCGTAGCAATCTTATGTTTGGTCTGTCAACAGAGCGCGTATAACATAGCTGCACTTTCAAATCTCGCCGGCGGACTCGTATGCGAAGAATTAGGCGCAGTGCCTATCAACAAAGAAAGACTATTCGAAGAAAGCAAAAAAATTTAAACAAAATATAAAAACACATAATAATAAGGTACAACAGTTCGTTCTACAAATATGAAAAGAAATAAACTTAACAAATTTTTAGCAAGCATCTGCTTGATACTTTTGACACCTATTTTTCTTAACGCACAGAATAACAAACCCAAAAATCTGCCTAATTACGACAACGAACCGTACCATTACGGATTTATCGTCGGATATAACCAGTTATTCTTCTCCCCGACTTATACTGAAGGATTTCAAAGTGTTTTGCACAATATGTCAACCTTACCAAATCTTTCAGATTATTCGGCTGAAGGAGCAATAGGCTATAACATATACGGTATAAATCCTGGCGGAGGACATGGTTTTACCGTCGGTATTGTCGGCAATCTTCGCATGGCTAAACACTTTGATTTGAGACTTATTCCATCGCTAAGTTTTGGACATAGAACAGTAAATTATGACATCAATGTGGTTTATGAAAACGGAGAAAGCAAACTTCTAAATCCGAGCAGCAAGACTGACCACGTGTGTATAGAAATTCCTTTGCATGTAAAATGCAGGTCAAAAAGGTACAATAACAGTGCCGCGTACATTTTCACTGGTGCAAACTATAAATTCGACATGTATTCACGCAAGAATATGATTAGTCAAGATATTCCGCTTGCTGTTATAACCAAACGTCACGATATCGCTGCCGAAGTAGGCGCAGGTTTCGACTTTTATACAGGCTATTTCAAATTAGGTATAGAAGTTAAAATGAGTTACGGTTTAATCGACGTAGCAGAAAAAGATGCTTTTATGTTCACTAACAGTTTCGACAGTTTAAGAAACAAAACATTCCAATTGTCGTTCACTTTTGAATAATCTCATGATTAATGACAAGAATCATAAAACGAACTAAAGAGACAAAAAAAGACTAAGTTGTGATATTTTATATAAGAAAACATTGATAAAATCATCATTTTGAATAACAAAAAGCGTGTATAGATAGTTTACACGCCTTTTTTATTTCTATAAATTATTGATATTTAAATATATAAAAATATTTCAAAAAAAATTATCATTATTTGTTGCGTGTAATGATTTTTTTTCTAATTTTGCAATCACAAAAATACGGCGGTCTCTTCGTCTAGTCTGGTCAGGACGTCAGGTTTTCATCCTGGTAACAGGGGTTCAAATCCCCTAGAGACTACAAACTCAAAAGCCATTAACGATTGTTTAATGGCTTTTTTTTGGCGATTATGGTAAACTTATCTTTATCAATAAAAAAAATCACCTCACGAATAAAGAGATTCTCATCTCTTTCGATTTTCTTTTTGATAATGTCCTTGTCATCTTCCAAGCTATCAGCTCAAGAAATCCTTTTTGGATTCACTGGCGGTTTGAACATGAACACCATCACGACAAAAAGCAATGACGGCGGTCTAAAAGTCGGGGCAAACTTAGGCGGCATCACACAACTCAAAATCAATAACGAAATGAGCATCATGGCAAACCTAAGATTCTCGACAAAAGGACAGCAATTCTCAAAAGTTTACGAAAACCAAAACGATTATCTTAAAACCTACCATTCTACGTCATTATTTTACATTGATATTCCTGTGCTATGTCAATATTATTTCGAAGATATTATCGGATTCGAGATAGGACCGACATTCAACTTCTGCCTAGGCGGAAAAGACAAGGAAAAAATAGGCAATTCGGAATGGAGCGTGAGAAAATTTGAAAAAGGAACTTACAACCCATTCGAATTCGGACTCACCTGCGGAGTTTTCACCCGCGACTTAGGACAAAGTTCCTTCAACAATATTTTCATCGAATTCAGATATTTCGTAGGAATTACTAACTTCATAAGAAACTACGACCGCAATACCAACACGGGAGTTTTTCTTAATATCGGCTACATAATAGAACATCCATTAAAAAAGAAATGACATTACAAGATAATATCAACTTACAGATAATCATAGGAAACCAAAACAATCCTTATTTAAACCTTGCCGTTGAAAGCCAACTTCTTGACGACCATCTCGAAAACACTATCTCTTTTTTTCTTTGGAAAAACAGACAAACCGTTGTAATCGGAGCAAATCAAAATCCATACAGCGAATGCGACGTTGACGCGCTTCTCAGCGAAGGCGGACATCTCGCAAGAAGAAGGACTGGCGGAGGAGCTGTCTTTCACGACTTAGGAAACCTAAACTTCTCGTTCATCGCCGACAAAAAAATCTACGACGTGAAAAGGCAGATGACCGTAATACAAAAAGCGTTGCTAAACTTCGGACTAGAAACTGAAGTCAGCGGAAGAAACGACATAACATACAAAGATCGCAAATTCTCGGGAAATGCTTTCGCAAAGACGAAAAACCAAGGATTGCATCACGGTACGTTATTGATAAAAACCGACGGCGAGAAACTACAGAAATACCTAAAAGTAAAACCAGCAAAACTTCATAAACACGGCGTCAAGTCTGTGTCTAGCAGAGTGATAAATCTTTCAGAAGTAGCTGATGTAACGTCAGAAAATATTGTTCCTCATCTCATAAAATCATTTGAAGACGTTTATGAAAACAAGGCTACAGTTGTAAACTTCGACGACTTATGTACCGATAAAGTATTGAATCTGAGAGATTATATTGGCAGTGAAGAATACATTTTCGGCAAATGGAAGAATTTCCGCACAAAGAAAAGCGCGTCTTTCGATTGGGGAAGCGTTGACATCGACTTAGACATCGACGAAGACAAAGGGATAATAAAAAATATAGGAATAGCTTCCGATAGTTTAGAACCAACCGCAATCAAAGCGGCAATGGAATTATTAAAAGGTGCGAGCATCAACAACAAACCAGTTTTCACAGAAGACAATATCATCGTTAAAGATATTATTGAGATGATTTATTAGAGAGGTCGCAAAGTCGTAAGCAATTTTCTGATTATTTCACGCAAAGACGCAAAGGAACGCAGAGTTCGACAACCAGAAGTCTTCTCAGGTTTTCAAGTTTTCAGGTTTTCAGGTTAAAAAAAAATTCTGTTGACCGTTGATCGTTGACCGTTGACTTTTTACTATCTTTGCATTTCTAAAATTTAAAACATAATTACAAATGAAATACTTCCTCCTTCCATTAGGATGTCAGATGAACCAAAGTGACACTGAACGTGTTAAGACAGTGTTGCAAGGGATGGGTTTTACGCCTACAGATAACGAAGACGAAGCCACTATATTAGGAATCATCGCTTGTTCAGTGCGACAGAAAGGCATCGACAAGGTATACAGCCGCATCAAGAAATGGAACGAAACTAAAGACAATAGAAATCGCATCACTTTCGTTTCCGGATGCGTACTCCCAGCCGACAGAGAACGTTTTCTAAAACTCTTCGACTTGGTGTTCACCATGAACGACCTTCCAGACTTACCAGATATGATTCGTCAATATGGAATATTTATTCCTGTCAACAGTCAACAGTCAACAGTCAACAGTCAACAAGTAACAGTAAATATCCAGAAGCCACTTGTTCCACTTTTCAGCGAGAAAAACAAGATCAACCCATCAGCCAACATGGACAGATTCTGGGTTATCGAGCCAGATCATATTTCAGAGTTTGAGGCATTCATCCCGATTCAAAACGGATGTAACAAATTCTGTACTTACTGCGCCGTTCCATACACAAGAGGTCGGGAGGTATCTCGCAAATCGGAAGATATTTTGACAGAATTGAAAGATTTAGTGCAAAAAGATTATAAAGTAATCACCTTGTTAGGACAAAACGTCAATTCGTACGGACTTGATAAAAAAGGCGAAGAAATTAATTTCGCGGAACTTTTGCGCAGAATAGGAGAATACGGCGACAGCGTGGATAAAGAATTCTGGGTTTATTTCACCTCCCCTCATCCACGCGACATGAGCGACGAAGTAATAGAAGTCATTTCACAATACAAATGTCTCGCAAAACAAATACATCTTCCAATACAGTCGGGCGACAATGATATGTTACAAAGGATGAATCGCAAACATACGTTAGACGATTATCGCCATATCATCCATACCATCAGAACATTGATTCCTGAAGCAACAATATTTACCGACATCATCGTAGGATTTACCGGCGAGACTGAAGAAGAATTTGAAAATTCAAGAAAAGCCATGGAAGAATTCAAGTACAACATGGCATACATAGCACAATACAGTGTACGTCCAGGCGCAGTAGCTTCCACATGGGCAGACGACGTCCCGAAAGAGACAAAGAAAAAACGTTATCACATCCTTACCGACGAACTGATGAAACATTCTTTAGTTTACAACCAAGGACTTGTGGGTAAAACAATGAAAGTCATCGTCACTGGTTTCGACAGGAACAAGACATATCTCACAGGTTATACGGAAGGCAAGATTGTGATTCGTTTTAAATCGAACGACAAAAACCTCATCGGTAAGATAGTTAAAGTTGAAGTGACATCAGCGACACCATTATCCATAGAAGGAAATCTCATCACGGAATGAAGATAGCATTTAAGACATTAGGATGCCGAGTGAACCTTTATGAAACAGACGCTTTGGCATCACGTTTCAAAGAAGCGGGTTATGAAATAGTTGAGACATCAGATAATGCCGACATTTTCGTAGTCAACACATGCACCGTCACGAATCAAAGCGACCAGAAATGCCGTCAAGCAATACATCAGATAAGAAGACAACATCCAGAAAGTCTGATAGTTGCAACTGGTTGTATGGTAAATCATCGCAAGAACGAACTTCTTGAAAACAAAATTGTCGATTATGCCATCGACAATGAAAGGAAATACGCTTTATTTAACATCATCGACAAACATTTCAAAGGCGAGCAAGTCGACCCTGAAGGTTTAGACGTGGATTTGTTCGGTTATCAACCAGCATTCGACACCTTTCATACAAGAAGTCTGATCAAGATTCACGACGGATGCAACAATTTCTGTTCTTATTGCTTAATACCTATGGTAAGAGGCAGAGCCACAAGTCGCAGCGACAAAGATATATACGATAATATAAGAAGCGTTGTCGATCACGGTTTTAAGGAGATTGTACTGACTGGAGTCAATATGGGACGTTATCAATATCAAGATGTAAATTTTGAAAGTTTGGTGGAAAACATCTTGAACATCGATGGTGATTTCAGACTGCGAATCTCATCTATTGAGCCTGACAATTTCAGCGACAGATTCCTTCATCTTTTTGAAAACGAGAAACTTGCCCCGCACATGCACATCTGTCTTCAAAGTGGAGCGGAGAACACTTTGAAAGCGATGCGCCGTCATTATACCGCTGCGGAATTTAAAAACATGTGCGAAAGAATCAAGACCGCGATTCCGGATTTCAACATCACCACCGATTTGATAGTAGGCTTTCCAGGCGAGACAGAAGACGACTTCTTGGAGAGCGCGGAAATGTGTAGAGAAATAGGATTCAGTCATATACACACTTTTAAATATTCGGTAAGAAATGGAACGAAGGCAGCTACGATGCCGAACCAAATTCCTGACAAAATCAAGACTGAACGCAGCGCAGTGATAAGAAATATTTCCGCTGAAAACAAAAAACGATATTTCAAGCAAATGCTGGGCAAGACGCAAAAAATGCTCATAGAACGCGTCAATTCTGACGGAATTGCCTTGGGTTATGGAGAAAATTATATCCCTATGCGCCTAAAGTCTAAAAGTTTGGAAAAAAACACCTTTGTAGATGTTAGAGTCGATAGCATTATAGACAAGGGAGACAATTCTGAAGTCAATGTTATACAACAAGATACAAAAACAAAAAGCATATAAAAAAAAATATAATTTTTTTCGACAAAAAATGTAATTTGTAACGATAATTTAAGTAATTTTGCACCCCGAATTGGTATAGAATCATAAAAATAATAATATATATGGCAAATCACAAATCATCAATCAAAAGAATCCGTCAAACAGAGAAAAGACGTTTACGCAATCGCTTCTACGCTAGAGCAATGCGTTCAGCTGTTAGAGGATTCAGAGCTTTAACAGAAAAAGCTGAAGCTGAAGCAAAACTTTCAGAAATGTACAAAATCATTGACAAGACAGCAAAACGTGGTATCATCCACAGAAACAAAGCTGCTAACTTGAAGTCAAAGCTTGCACATCACACAGCAAAATTAGCATAATGAAATTATACTAAACAGAAAAAACCGACCGAAAAGTCGGTTTTTTTGTTAATATTTATTAACATTTTTGAGACCATCCTATAAACTGAGGTAAATAATAAATTATCAACTGTTGATCATTAATCGCCGTCCGCGTTAGGGATTGGAGCGGCATCCTTTTGGAGCGAAGCGGAAAAAGATATAGCGGAAAGCCCGACGGCGCAGCCGGAACGCCCAAAATAATTCATAATTTATAATGCATAATTCGTAATCAAAAACATACAATGATAGAATTTTTAGAAGCATACAATTTAAACGGTATTTTTATTGGCATTGCCACATTCATAATAATAGGTATATTTCATCCTATCGTAATCAAAAGCGAATATTATTTCGGCGTGAAATGCTGGTGGGTTTTCGCCATCATGGGAATTGCAAGCCTTGTCGCATCAGTTCTCGTAGAAGAATTAACATGGTCGATACTTTTAGCGGTCTGGGGTGCGTCGTCTTTATGGTCGATACACGAGCTATTCGAGCAGAGAGAAAGGGTAAGAAAAGGATGGTTCCCGAAGAGGAAAATTGAAAGTTGACAATTTACAATTTACAATTAATTTGATAAAAGCATAAACCTTAAACCAAAATTATGAACACAATAAAATCATGGGCGGAGGAAGACCGTCCGAGAGAGAAGATGCTCTCTAAAGGAAAAGAAGCGTTAAGCAACGGTGAACTTGTAGCAATACTGATAGGTTCTGGCAACAGCAAAGAATCTGCTGTTGACCTTTCGAGGAGAATATTACACGACAGCAACGACAATCTTATTGAATTATCCAAGCTGACAATCAACGACTTGATGAAATACAACGGCATAGGAGAAGCGAAAGCCGTCAGCATTGTAGCAGCTCTGGAATTAGGACGACGCCGACGTTTCAGCGAAGCCATCGAGAAACCGACGATAAGAAACAGCAAGATTGCCTTTGAATGTTTCCACCCTCAACTCTCAGATTTAAATCACGAACAGTTCTGGATCATGCTTCTCAACAGCGCGAACAAAGTCATCAAGTTAGAGAAAATCGGTGTCGGAGGTCTGACAGGAACCACCGCCGACCCCAAGAAAATCTTCAAATGCGCATTGGAAAACAACGCCGTCAACATTATGCTTTGCCACAATCATCCTTCGGGGAATTTAGTGCCGAGCAGTGCCGACAAGAAAATAACCGAAAATATAATCAAAGCAGGACAATTTTTAGAAATAAAAATCTTAGACCATATCATAATTGGTAACGATAAATATTTTAGTTTTGCAGACGAAGGATTATTGTGAAAAATATGATTAAAATTGTTACAGTTATAGGAGCGAGGCCACAGATTATCAAGGCGGCAGCATTGAGCAGAGCAATAAAAAAACATTTCGCGGAAGAAATTGAAGAAGTGATAGTTCACACCGGACAGCACTATGACGAGAATATGTCGCAAGTGTTTTTCGACGAGCTCGGCATTCCTGTACCTAATTATAATTTGGGAGTCGGTTCTGGCAGTCATGGAATTCAGACTGCAAAGATGATTGAAGGCATAGAAGAAATCCTTATTAAAGAGGATCCAGATTATCTCGTAGTTTATGGCGACACAAACTCCACTTTGGCGGGTGCGATGGCAGCTTCAAAGATTCATATTCCCATAGTACATATAGAAGCTGGATTGCGTTCGTTCAACAAGTCGATGCCAGAGGAAATCAACAGAATATGCTGCGACCATTGTTCCACGATGCTCTTCTCCCCTACCGCAACAGGCTACAACAATCTCATAAAGGAGGGATTTAATCCTAACAATAAAAAACCTTTCACCATCGATAATCCAGGCATATATCATTGCGGCGACGTTATGTATGACAACAGTTTGTATTTTGGACAGGCAACAGACAACAGGCAACAGACAACAGACAACGATAAATATATACTTTGTACGATACATAGAAACAATAATACTGACGAGCCAGAGAGATTGAATTCTATTTTTAGCGCTTTGATAAAATTATCTGAAGAGGAGGAAATTATAATTCCGTTACATCCGCGGACGAAGAAACTATTGAGTGTCAATTTAAAGAAAGAGACCCACAACACATTAATCAACAATAAGCGCATCCATATCATAGAACCAGTATCATTTTTGGAAATGATAAAGTTTGAAAAGAATGCTAGTCTCGTCATCACAGATTCAGGCGGTGTTCAGAAAGAAGCATATTTCTTCAAGAAACCATGTATTATAATAAGGAGTGAGACAGAATGGAAAGAGATTGTTGAAGTCGGGGCAGCCATCATTGCTGATGCCGAAGAAAATAGGATTTTAGAAGCGTATAGGAAATTCAAGGAAGAAAAAAACATGTCATATCCTGACATTTTCGGCGACGGCAGAGCAGCGGAATTTATATGTAAAGAATTGATTTACAACAAAGAAGAAAATATAATATAATTTTTAAAATTATCTTTTATTTATAAGTTTTTTTTACTATTTTTGCAAAGCGAAAAAAGGGACTAAGAAGTTCAACTTAATTGTTTAATTATCAATAAAATAAATTATGAATCAGTACGAAACCGTATTCATTTTAACTCCCGTTTTATCTGATGAACAGATGAAGGAAGCGGTGAAGAAATTCGAAGACATTCTCACCAAGAATGGTGCAGAAATCGTTTTTGAAGATTTCTGGGGAATGCGTAAATTAGCTTATCCAATTCAGAAAAAATCTTCAGGTTTTTATCAATTGATCGAGTTCAAAGCCGAAGGTAATGTTATCGAAACAGTTGAAACAGAATTGAAACGTGACGAACGCGTTTTACGTTTCTTAACTGTAAAACTTGACAAACACGCTGTTGCTTACAACGAGAAGAAACGTAGAAAAGCACAAGAGGCAAAAGAAGCTCAAGCCAATTAATTGTTTAACACTTAAAATTTAGAAGAAATGGCACAAGCTAACTCAGAAATTAAATATTTGACTCCAATAGCAGTCGATACAAAGAAGAAAAAATACTGCCGCTTCAAAAAGAACCGCATCAAATATATCGATTATAAAGATGCAGACTTCCTTTTGAGATTCGTGAACGAACAAGGTAAAATTTTACCACGCCGTATCACCGGTACTTCAACAAAATATCAAAGAAAAGTTGCTCAAGCTATCAAGAGAGCACGTCATCTTGCATTGATGCCTTACGTAGCTGACTTATTGAAATAATAGGAGGACAAGACATGGAAATTATTCTTAAACAAGATGTAAAAAATTTGGGATATTAAAACGACATCGTATCAGTAAAACCTGGTTATGCTCGTAATTTCTTAATTCCACAAGGATTGGCAATCTTAGCTACTCCATCAGCACGTAAAGTTTTGGCAGAAGAAATCCGCCAACAAGCTTTCAAACAAGAAAGAATAAAGAAAGAAGCTACAGAATTGGCACAAGTTTTAGAAGGCTTATCATTACGTATAGCTGCTAAAGCTTCAGAAAGTGGCAAAATCTACGGCTCAGTTAATAACGTTCAAATCGCTAACGCTATTAAAGAAGCTAAAGACTTAACAGTTGACCGTAAACAAATCATAATCAAAGAAGACAGCATTAAAGAAATAGGCACCTATTCAGCTGTTATCAGATTACACAAAGAAGTCTCTGTTGAAATTTCTTTCGAAGTTTTCGCTGAATAATCAGATTGAAGATTTTTCATATTAAGGTTTTTTGTATTTGGGAGCCGAGGAATTCACTTCTTCGGCTTTTTTAAATGAACGGGACTAAAGGGAAATAAGGGAACACTCACTCTAAAACATCTAAAACCTTCGGTCACTCTAAAACCTCTAAACATGATAACAAAGAACGACATAAAATTCATACAATCTCTCAAACAAACAAAATCTCGCAAGGAAAATAAAATGTTCCTCGTCGAAGGCAACAAACTCGTCGATGAGTTGTTATCTTCTAACTTTAAAGTCGAGAATATATTAGTCACCGACTTATGGTTGGAGAAATTTCCAGAGATGGCGAGCAGACTTCCTTTCTACGATATTATCTCTCAAAAACAAATGGAGCAGATTAGTTGCATGGTTACAGCTCCAGGAATATTAGCGACAGCTCATACTCCATCATATAACATAAATCCTGAAGATGCCGAAAACGAATTCATCGTCGCTTTAGACGGCATCAACGATCCTGGAAACCTCGGTACTATAATCCGTACCGCCGACTGGTTTGGCATAAAAAAAATAGTTTGTAGCCGCGACTGCGCCGACGCTTGGCAAGCCAAGACAATACAATCCACTATGGGTTCTATATTCAGAATCGAGATAATGGAAACTAATTTGGAAGGATTTCTGAATAAAATTAATAGTACGGGCGTGGCAAGCCGCATCACTACACCTATCTACGGTGCCTTGATGGAAGGTGAGAATATCTTCACAAAGAAAATAGAAAAGAAAAACGGCGTTATCATCATCGGCAGCGAATCACACGGAATAAGAGAAGACGTGCTTCCACTTGTCACCTCCCCTATTCATATCCCAAGAGCTGAAGGCAGCAAGACAGAATCGCTGAACGCTTCAGTAGCAGCAGCGATAATAATTGCGACAATTAACAGTTAACAATTGACAATTAACAATTATGGTTTTGTTTCTTTTAAAGATCAACCCTTAATTGTAAATTGTTCATTGTAAATTGTAAATTTAAACCTAGTCTTCCAAAAAATAATCTATCGTTGTAACTACTCTCACCTTTTTAATATAAGGTGTAAACTCGTCTCTGTTGGTGATGCTGAACTGACCTTGCGAGGCGCGTTTAATTTTACCGAGTTTGCTGTCACTATCGGAAGCGAATTTAAGAGCAGCAGCCCTTGCGTTCTTCGTCGCTTCCTCAATCATCTGAGGTTTGATGGAATTTAAATCAGTATATTCATATTGTACTCTGTACATATAATCGCCGCTCGTGATGGCAATTCCCTGTTTCAACAATTCACTTTGTTCATTAATGAGATGACGTACCAAATCAACTTTAGAAGAGGCGACAGTGATAACCTGCGTCACATTATACCGATAATTACTCTGGTTAGAAGAATAACGGTCGGCATTCATGTCAATAATCTCAGGAGCATTAACAGTAATCTCATTTTCTTCCAAGCCATTTTCCTTTAAGAAATCAACAATCGTCTTGTTAGTAGAATTTATCTTATTATACAGAGAATTCAGGTCGTTGCCGATTTCCTTATACATCAAGGGCCAGGTCACTTTATTAGCTTTCACCTCCATCTCGGCAAGACCTTTGACATTCACAACGCGATCTTTATTAGCAAAACTGTCGAGACCATTTTTCAAAAACAATCCAATCAGAAACAATCCAACCGCAATAATCAATGATTCAATAATATAATTTTTCATAATGATAGATTTTTATAATTTATTATTTTAAAACAAATATAATTGAAAATTGTTTTATAAAAATTGTGAAAAAAATATTATATATATTAAAAATTTCTATCTTTGCATTGTTCTCACGCCGTTCTTTTTTATATAAGGCTGGGTGGGAATGACATAATGGAAAATAGCGTTTACTTGACGCTTTGGTTTTGACGATGTAAGAACTTCGCAACTTCTAGACTGTTTGTCAAAAACAAAGCAACGGTGAATGTTTCATGGGTATGTTTTTATTTATCTTTGTTATACAATATAACTTAGATTCATAATATACGTATCGGCGTGAGGCATCGCGTTGCTCGTTTCGACAAACAGGGCAATGCGAAGGCCTTTACATCGTGAAGCGAGCGACAAGAGCATGGCTTCACGCTTTTTTTATTAATGCCTTCAAATTTTATTAATAAAACAAACGTATAATAAAAAAACATCTACATCATGGAAAATTTAGAACAAAACACTGAAAATCAGAACAAATTCAAACCATTCAGCGCAAAGGGTAGAATCAGAAGAAGAACTTATTGGATAGTATATCTAATCTATATGATAATTTACACAGCAACTATGTTAATAGCTGAAAATACATCATCCTTATTTGTATTAGCACTATTACTTATATTAATGGTAGCATTGGGTTGGTTCATGATAGCATCTGCTGCAAAACGTTGCCACGATTTAGGACACAACGGATGGTGGCAATTGATACCATTTTATAATTTATGGTTGCTTTTCCAAAATAGCAAACCCGGTTTTAATGAATATGGTCCAAATCCAAAAGGAGAATAACCAGACTTATACATATAAAAGCCATGCTGTAAACTGTCTGACTATTAATTATCAGGCAGTTTATTTTTTTGCGTAAATTTTACACATTATTTCTTGACAATTAAAAAATCTTTCTTATCTTTGCGCAAAAATCACGCAATAAATATGAACAATGAATTATCAGAAAATTTCAACAGCCAACAGCCAGAGTTAAATTATTGTTACAAATATCCGCATCCTGCAGTCACTGCCGACTGCGTCATCTTCGGATTCGATGGTATAAACATTAAAGTATTGTTAATTCAACGCGGCATTGATCCTTACAAAGGCAAATGGGCGTTTCCGGGCGGTTTCATGAATATGGACGAGACAGCGGAGCAATGCGCTCGCCGCGAATTGGAAGAAGAGACAGGATTGAAAGACGTGACTGTTGAGCAATTCTACACTTTCACTGATGTAAACAGAGATCCACGAGAAAGAGTCATCACGGTGGCACATTACGCTTTATTGAAATTATCAGAAGTCAAAGGCGGAGACGATGCAGAAAAAGCGCAGTGGTTTTCATTAGACGAAATACCAAATCTCGCCTTCGATCATGAGCTTATATTTCGTAAAGCATTGAAAGTGTTAAAAGAGAGAATCTGTTTTGAGCCTATAGGATTTGAATTATTACCAGAAATATTCAAGATGTCGGAACTGCAAAATCTTTACGAAGCGATTTTAGAAGTCAAGTTCGACAGAAGGAATTTCTATAACAAGATGACGAAATTAGGAGTTTTGAAAGAAGCCGAGATAAGAGCCGAGGGAACATCAAGACGCATTCCTATCATGTATCGCTTTAACGCAGAGAAATATCAAGAACTAAAACAAAAAGGATTCAGGTTAGAATTTTAAAAATAAAAAAATGATGGAACAAGAAAAATTAAAAGACAAAATTCGTGGATGTCTGATAGCTGGTGCTGCAGGTGATGCTCTCGGTTATGAGGTGGAGTTTATGAGCCGTCGAACCATACTCTCTCGTTTTGGAGAACAAGGCATCACCATGTTTGCTCTTGACAACTATGATAAAGCACTAATAAGCGACGATACACAAATGACACTCTTTACAGCTAATGGTCTGCTTATGGGACTTACTCGCGGTTATATGCGCGGTATCGGTGGCAACCCTGAACACTATGTAGATTTTGCATATATAGATTGGTATCACACGCAAACAAGAAATTCAAATACAAGGGCAAAATATACTTGGCTTCGCGATTTGTCAGAATTGAATGTTTGTCGAGCACCAGGCAAAACCTGCCTAAATGCTTGCGAAAGTTTGATTCGAGGTGAAAAGGTAGTTAACAACAGTAAAGGTTGTGGCGGTATCATGCGTGTTGCTCCTTTGGCATTACTTGTTGCTGGATATACATCAAGAAACAAACATACTTATTCCATAGAAGAACTTGCCAAAGCAGGTGGTATGATTGCTGAATGCACCCATAAGCATCCTCTGGGTTTCTTGCCGGCATCACTACTTACAGTGTTGCTGTATAAGATTATACTATTGTCCATAAAGCAAGTAAAAGAAGATATTAATGACATAGTTGCTGAAACACTGGATATTCTCAATGTAATCTATAAAGACAAATATGCTGAAGATAAGGAATATTTTAAAAAACTAACCGAGAAGGCAATGCTGTTAGCACATTCAGAACTCACAGATGCTGACGCTATTCGTCAGTTAGGTGAAGGTTGGACAGGTGAAGAAGCTTGGGCTATTGCGCTTTATTGTGCGGTACGTCATATCGATAGCGTGGAGGATGCCATTGTCGCGTCGGTAAACCACGACGGCGATAGTGACTCAACAGGCTCTATTTGCGGCAATATTATGGGAGCAATATATGGTTATGAACATATCAAAGAACGCAATATTTTCTGTCCAGATGGTAAGAAATTAGAAGACACACTAGAACTGTCAGATATTATCCTTACTCTTGCAGATGACCTCTCAACGGGTTGTATTATCAGTGAGTATAATCCCATCGATACTCCCGAAAAACAACAATGGTATGAACGATACTGTGAAATGAAACCAAGTGGAATAAAATGTAAATAAATATTATGAAATCACAATTCACTCCAGACTTTATTACAGAATTAAAAGAGAACGAAATTTTTGTCTTTGGCAGTAACTTAGAAGGAATGCACGGCGGTGGCGCAGCGAGACTCGCATACGAGAAATTCGGTGCAATCTGGGGACAAGGCGTAGGCTTGCAAGGACAAAGTTACGGAATCCCGACTATGCACGGCGGCGTCGAAGACATCAAACCATACGTCGATGAATTTATTAAATTTGCGAAATCACATCCAGAACTGACATTTTTAGTCACAAGAATCGGCTGTGGCATCGCAGGCTTCAGAGATGAAGATATAGCGCCATTGTTCAAAGAATGTATCAAAATGGAAAATATTTGTCTGCCGAAAAGTTTTCACGAATATATTTAGAATTGCATAAAATCGTTCTTCTCTCTTTTAGGAATTTTATTGAAGATCAAGTCATAAGAGTGATCAATAAGTGAATAAACTAAGGTTTCAGAGACATCACGATTAAGATAAACCTGATTCCAGTGCTTTTTGTTCCAATGCCAGGCAGCTTCAATTCCCTCGTAATGTTGACGAAGTTCTAAAGCATATTCAGGGTCACACTTTAAGACTACTAAATACGGGCGATTTAAATCCAGACATGCAAAAATCTTTCCCATCAGTTTGAATGTCAATGTAGAATCATCAAATGGGAAAGATTCATCTGTAAATGGCTTTTGAAGACAATATTCACGTATTAGCTCAATATTCATAAAAAATGTAATATGACACAAAAATAGGAAAAAGACGAAAGGGAAAATCGAAAGACGAAAGATTTTTTGTAGTGGCGGCAAGCCTGTAGAAGTAGGAACACGTCGATGTTTCCTGATAAAATAAACACGCATCGACACGTCATAAATTATCTATGTCTATTTTCCGATTTCAGATATCGTACTAAGTCTCTTTAATAATTTGTTTCTACGATTCTGAAACCTTGTTCTACCAACCATTCCCAACCTTCAGAAGGCGAAAAAAAACAGAAGCTTTGTCGCTGTGATTTGGCGTATGCTCATCCCAGGTGGCAGCGACAAAAGCTCTTGAACCCGACTTCAACACTTTTGGTAAAAAAAAGATACGTTTGTGTGTCAGTGGTTTCAAATCTGAATTGAACTGAAATTACCAATAATAAGACAACTTTAAATAATAATAACAAATAAGGTTATTTTAAATACAAAACAGTGAAGTCTGTACGAGGAAGGTATTGAGGTAAAAAGAAGAAATAGCAATATAATTTTTAGCGATTAGGATTTTATCTTAAATATTTTTTTACATTTGCAAACGGATTGAGTTGACTCATTCCGAGATATATTGGATAATAAGAAGCGTTATGCTTATCTTGTAGTTGAAAACCTGAGAAATTTTCAAAACTGAGCAAGGATAGCATAGTGGTTTTCACGCCTATAGCGTGGACTGCTGTAATTACATTTGCTCAAATGGTTTTCTCAGGACCTTCAACTAAAATGTAAGTGTTGCAGTTCCACGTTTCTTTTTTAGGTTTAATTGTTTAAAAATAATCTTCTTGGAGCTGAGGAGAATGGAGACTTATGTTATGAAAAAAATCAGTTATTTGTTTGTTTTGTTGGCAATGGTGATGCTGACAGGTTGCAATTTTGAGAATGAACCAATAATTCGTTATGAAGTTAATGCGGATAATCCTGATGAAAGTTATGTCATGGAGATTTTTCCTTATAAAACACTGAGGACATTAGATGAAGAATTGACAGGAATAGGAACGAGTTATAGAAAAGTTAGGAATGGTGGTAAAAGATATATTGTGGGTGCGTTGCTTCGATGCTCGGGTGAAGATTGCTGTAATGAATTGATTTACAATATGTCTTTGCCGAAAGATAATTCATCTTTAGTGCTGACATATAAAAATGAAAGGGGACGTTTAAGCAAAGATGAATTTAAATCAGCATTAGATAACTATGTCAAATATTCCGGTATAACAGCAGATACTACATATAAACCATCTTATAAAATTACTGTCGCTGATACTGATAAATTTGCTAATGCTACTGATGTTGATCAAAATATATATATGGGAACTAATTTTGACACATATGTAAATGATTACTCGTATTATGAAAGAATAATTGATGAAAATCAACCAAAAGATATTGATGATTTGGTTCAATCAATTTGGATGCTCACGGGTAACTTACGTACATTCCATCACATACCTGTCTTACATGAGAAATCAGCTTTTAAAGAAATCTGTATAAAAATCAAACCAGACTTTTATTCAGAACCAAAATCAGTTGAAGAAGTAAATGAAATGCTTTCTGAATATGGATTGTCGCTCGTGCCTACAGGCGAGGAAATGATGGTTGTGACATTCTCAGTCAAAGATGAAGCTGTAAAGTAAAAAATTTAATGAAGTGAAATTTTATAAATATAGTGGAGGAGAGCATTGATGGAATAAAATTCAAGGTTAATCTCTGCTGTAACCATGTGTAATCTGTTGAGATGAAAAAATCCTCAGATTACACTTTTTTATTTCCCATTAATATAATCATTAATAGTACATATTATAACTTATTGAATGTTAATAATTTTTAACTTTGTTTTCCTTGACAGATTCCGTTTTTGATTGTATATTTGCAAAGAAACATAAAAACCGGAAATTATGGCAAGACCTATTAAAGAGACTTTATCTTCTCACATCTTTTTTTCTCAAACTTTAATTTCTTTCATATACTTTTTTTTCTTACATTTGCAAAAAACGAGTTTTTATATTATTTATTCACATCTATTGAAAATCAAATATTTCAAAATATGATAGCACAAGAATTACTTAATCCTAAGAGTATTGTCGTTGTCGGTGCTTCAGGCGACACTCACAAGCCAGGCGGCAGCGTATTGAAAAACCTCATCAACAGCAACTTCAAAGGCGAGATTTATACAGTCAACCCTAAAGAGACTGAAGTTCAAGGTATCAAATGTTTCCAAAAAGTAGATGACCTCCCACAAGTGGATTGCGCCATCATAGCTATCGCTGCTAAATATTGTCCTGCAACAGTGAACACTTTAGCTTTCGAAAAAGGAACTAAAGGCTTCATCATCGTTTCAGCTGGCTTCGGCGAAGAAAACGAACAAGGCGCGGAATTTGAAAGACAAATAGTTGAGACAGTTAATAAAGTCGGCGGTAGCCTCATCGGTCCTAACTGTACAGGTTTCTTGAATCGCAACTACTGCGGTGCTTTCGATGCTCCTATCCCAACTCTCGATCCTCATGGCGTTGACTTCATCACAGGTTCTGGCGCAACAGCAGTGTTCATCAAAGAATACGGCATCACAAACGGTTTGACATTCAACAGTGTATGGGCTGTAGGTAACTCAGCTCAAGTCGGTATCGAAGACGTACTCGAACATTTAGACGAGACCTTCGATCCTGAGACAAGCTCACGCGTCATCATGTTGTACATGGAAAAAATCGGCAACCCACAGAAGTTATTGAAACACTCACGTTCGCTCATCGGCAAAGGCTGTCACATCGCAGCTATCAAGTCGGGAGGCTCAGCAGCAGGTAGCCGTGCAGCTTCATCACACACTGGCGCACTCGCAACAAACGACTCTATCGTTGACGCTTTATTCCGTAAAGCAGGTATCGTCCGCTGCCACAACCGTCAAGAATTGACAACAGTATGTGCTATCTTCATGCACCCAGAAGTAAAAGGTAAGAACGTTGCCGTCATCACTCACGCCGGCGGTCCTGCCGTTATGCTGACCGACGTTCTCTCAAACGGAGGCATGGACGTTCCTCATATCGAAGGTCCTAAAGCAGACGAACTCTTAACAAAATTATTCCCAGGCTCATCAGTAGGTAATCCTATCGACTTCCTCGCTACAGGTACAGCAGAACAACTTGGTTACATCATCGACGCTTGCGAAAACGACTTCGACAACATCGACTGTATGTGCGTCATCTTCGGTTCACCAGGTTTATTCCCTAACTGGGAAGTATATGAAGTTCTTAACGAAAAGATGAAGACTTGCAAAAAGCCTATCTTCCCTATCCTTCCTTCAATCATAAACGTAAAAGACGAAATTAACGATTTCATTAATAATAAAGGTAGAATCAACTTCCCTGAAGAATGTATCTTCGGTAACGCATTGTGCAAGATTTATAATACACCGAAACCACAGCCAGAGAATGTTGAACTTCCAAAGATAGACGTAGCAAGAATCCGTAAGGTTGTTGACAACTGCGAAAACGGCTACATCGGACCAGATGAGATTTATGAAATGTTAGATGCTGCTGGCATAGCACAAAAACAAATCCGCGTCGTCGATCAAAAGCAACAGGCGTTAGACTTCGCTAACGAAGTGGGTTATCCACTCGTTATGAAAGTCGTCGGACCTATCCACAAGTCAGACGTTGGTGGCGTTACATTGAACGTCCGCGACATTGAGACTGTCGACAGAGAATTCGACCGTTTGATGGCTATCCCAGAGACTTACGCTGTTGAGATGTATCCAATGCTCGACGGTACAGAGGTTTATATCGGAGCAATCCGTGACGAGAAATTCGGTCACCAGGTATTCTTCGGTCTCGGCGGTATCTTCATCGAAGTCTTGAAAGACGTACAAAACGCCATCGCACCTATCACAGCATGCGAAGCAAAAGATATGCTCGGCAAGTTACGCGGCTACAAGATTTTGGAAGGCGTGAGAGGTCAGCAACCAGTCAACGTTGACATTTACGCCGAACAAGTTGCAAGAGTGAGCGCATTGGTGATGGCAGCTCCTGAGATTGCAGAGATGGACTTGAACCCATTGCTCGGTAATCCAAAGAACGTCGTTGCTGTTGACGCAAGAATCAGAATTGAAAAATAAGACACGATGAAAAAAGGTGATATAATTACCACATTAGCAGTCTTGGCAGTCATTGGAGTTTTCGCCTTCGTTCCTGGAGCGATGGATTGGTTCAACACCATGACTGCCGAGCACGGCATGATAATGAGTTTCTTCAAGTTCGCAATCTTAGGAACATTCGGCGAGATGTTGGCTTTGAGAATACGTAAAGGCTGTTACATAGAAAAAGGCTTCGGTCTCTTACCTAAAATGTTAGTATGGGGATTCCTCGGCGTCATCATAGCATCAGCCATGACGATATTCAAAACCGGAACAGTAGCATTGTTAGAGAAAGGCTTCGGCGTCTCGGAAGCAGGCGCATGGTTCAGAGGCGACTTCAGCGGAGGCAAAGTCTTCGTAGCCTTGTTAGTCAGCGTTTTGATGAACACCATCTTCGCACCTGTCTTCATGACATTCCATAAAGTCACGGATATTCATATCGCTAAGACAGGCGGAACGTTGAGAGGATTCTTCGGAAACAAGCTCAAGATACAAGAGACTATAGCACACAAAATCAACTGGGACTTACAATATGGATTCGTTTTCAAGAAGACCATACCGTTGTTCTGGTATCCTGCTCACACCATCACCTTCCTTTTGCCGGGCAACTATCAAGTGTTGTTCGCAGCATTCCTTGGAGTGGTTTTAGGATTGATATTGAGCATTAAGAAGTAAAGAATTTGAAAACTTGAGAATCTGAAAACTTGAGAATTGTAGGGACGTGGCTTGCTGCGTCCAAATAAATTGAAAAATAATGGTATTTGTTTTATCGCGAGCACTTTGCAAAATCGCACCAAGTTGGTTCGCATTTTAGTTTACCTAAGGAATTCTCATTGGTACCTTGGCGCCATCACGTCCATATCGCTTACAAATGTAAATCTGTAGAGGAAGCGATGTTTTACATTCATCAAACTATTGAACAAAATTGGAGCAGAAAAGAACTTGAAGATAACATCTCAGACAACTTATATGTAAAACAGGGAAAAGCATTGACAAATTTTAACAATCAACTTTCTGAACCACAAAGTAAATTAGCTCAAGTATAGGGCTTTTAATCTGCAAATCAAAAGATAAAACAATGGTTGAATGGGCTTTTAGAGGCATCAACACTCCTATCGGTGTCGCAGAATATCAATTACAAGAAATCGTTGACAAAACAACTATTGAAAATTCATTGTAAAAATTTAACACAAAAACCGCCTCGACTCATCATCGAAGCGGTTTTTATGAACTCTGAGCATTGAGCCATGAGCTATGAGCTTTTATCCGTTACTCACTCTTCACCTCATCGTACTTTGCCTTAGCAGCCTTGCCTGCATTGACAGCCTTTGCTTTGACTTCTTTCCAATTGTAATTACGAATCAGACCGGTAATTGTTGCATAAAGCATAAGGAAGCAGCTCACGGCGCAGAATACGAGTGCCGCTGCTACGAATAAGCCAAACTGAATAGCTAAACGAGCCGGGCCTGTGCCGTCATCACGGCTTGTTGTAGAGCCGTCGCTCCACTTGGTAACAACATTAACAAAGCTGATGCCCATGCCTGCGGAAAGCAGACCACCCGAGAGCCACAAACCAATCTTCTCAATAGCGTTTAGACCATCAGCTTCGAGACGATAGCGACTGATGGTGTAGCCGTATGGACGTGCAGCGAAGATATATACCGGGATGAGCAACAAGAAGAAGATATTCCAGAACTTCACGAATTTAGCATCAGACTTCTTCTCATCGATGATCTCTTCGGCTTCATCCATAGCCATCTCCTTAAGTTCCTTGAAATCTGCCTTCTGAAGCTTCTCGAATTGTTTTTTAGTCTCCTTCATCTTCTTTTGAGCGTCCTTAAGCTGTTCGCTATAGAAATCCTTGAGATCCTTGCTTATATCTGGTTTTTGGAGCTCTTCTTCGTTGTATGCGATACTATTAACAGCAATGTGGTAATCGTATGCCACATTACGTTGCTTCCAATAAAACCATGCTTCTGGTGACACGAAAGGGTTATCGTTGATGAAGAATGACTGACCTTTGAGCGATTCAAGATCTAACATGGTTAGCGACTGTTCCTGCCAATTTTCGACAAGCTCCATCTTGTTTTCCGCTTTTTTCACATCACCTTGCTTATTATCGACACACATCTTTAGGATAAATACCGAGAGAATAACTCCGGCAATAACTCTCCAGTTGAGTTTCCAATGACGTTTGCGTGACCAATCGATAATACTCCTTAACTCAGCGACTCGTTCCGTAAAATGCGTGTCAGGCACCTTAAGAGCAGATTGAGCCTTATTCACCAAATCTTCCATAGCATCGACTTCTGCCGCAGTTGTAGGATAGATATTATCCTCATTGGTACGACCGGCTGCCTTAGCGGCATCATCTACATGCGACGACACACATGTTGCTTCCCATAACAATTCGTATGCCTCGTCATTAGGATCACCATCTTGAGTTGCATTCTTCAACTCCTCAGGGTCAAAAGAGATATAACCCTCTTCTTTGCAATGTTTCTTCTCTGCTTTCATAGTTGTACGATTTAGGTGAGGTTCTACAAATTCATTCTAACATTCATGAGTAGTCAAGAACCCCATTTATGGCCACCATAAATGTATCCGCAAACTTAGAAAAACTTTTTTAATAATTCAAATTATTTTAATATTTTTCTCCTGACTTCGTCACTAAAATTTTAGTTAAAACATAAATTATTGAAAAGTAACATTTTAACTCTTTTGCGTCACCCGTTTTGGGTGACGCGACTGCTTTTTTTACTATTTTTGCAATATGTTTGTAAGAAAGAAGAAAAACAGATCTGGCAGTACAAGTGTAATTGTTGTAGAAAAGACAAGCAACAAATACAAGGAGCATATCACCATAGGCATCAGTTCTGACGAGGAGGAAATAGAAAGACTTGTCAGACAGGGGAAGGAATGGATAAAAAAATATCAGTCGAGGCATTCTCCCGAATTGGACTTATACGGTGAAGAATCCGAGGCGAAACGGCAGGAATCTGAGAATATGCTTGTGTTCCTTTCCAACATCGAGAACATACTCGTAAACGGCGACCAACTGATATTGGACAGGATTTTCGACAAGCTCAACCATACACAGCAGGAGAAGGTTCAGGACATAAGCGTGCATCACACCAGGAAGCTGCTCGGCGGCAATATCGGAGTGATGTTCTATGACGTGACGACGCTTTACTTTGAGGCTGACAGGGAGGATGACATGCGCAAGACGGGATTCTCCAAAGAAGGACGTCACAAGAACCCTCAAATCATTCTGGGACTGTTGGTGAGTCTCAACGGCTACCCGCTGGCATATTGCATACATGAGGGCAACAAGTATGAGGGGCATACCATGATGCCGGTAATTGAGGAGTTCGTCAGCAAATACGAACTTGATGATTTTGTCATCGTCGCCGATTCCGGTCTGATGAACGAACAGAACATCCTCGACATGGAGAAGAACGGATATAAATATATCATCGGAGCCAAGATAAAGAACGAGTCCAATGTGATAAAGCAGTGGATATTGGAACAGAAGAAGATAGACCGTCAGATGCACGAATACGACAAGGGTAACGGACGCAGACTTCTGGTGGGATATACATCTGACAGAGCGAAGAAGGACGCTTACAGCAGGGAGAAAGGCATCAGGAGGTTGGAGAAGTCGTACAAGTCTCAGAATTCATAAATTTAAGATAATAAGCCTCCCATGCGAGTCGTAAGACAGCACACTTGGGAGGCGTTACTTATTTTAGGAGGGAGGTTATAAAAATCCCTACGACAAATTCAGGGTTAATGGGAAATGTCGCAGGGATTTTTTGTTGTATTATCGTAATCATTCCGTCACAGGACGTACTGAACTTCCGTATGACTTCTCGTAATATAATATGCGAAATAGAGTACCGCTTAAATGCATGGAACACATATAATATCCATCCCATTCCTCAAGTTCTGGAGTAGATGTCAAATAGTAACCATCTCCCTCAAAATTAGTATTTGTCCCATAAATGGTCCCAGCCCCAGGAAGAAATATATGATTACCATTCTGTCCTGTCACTTTATATCCACTAACATTATTTAGTGTTGCTTGTTCCAAAGTACAATATTCTAATAGTTCCTCATATTCTGCCCTTGTCGGCATTCTCCAATCTGCCCCCCATTTAGCACTTGCCACATCATACTGAGGATCTCCTGAAAAATCTGGCAAATCAACGTTATAATATAAGTATGTCTGAAGATCATAATAACCTTTAGGTTCTAACTCTCCCCACGCATAATATTCGCCATATTCATCAGGCGCAGTTGCTCCCACATTACAAGTTGCCCATTTCAAGCCACTTGGCAGTCCCAAATCGACATATTCATATACGTTGATTGTCCCGTCGTCTTGCGTAGTAAAATAATGATGCTCTCCTGTTGTTCTACCTTCACTGTTAACAGCGTAAGCATAAACCCAATACTCCGTGTTTGGAAGCAGTCCTGATAAAGTGTATGTAAAAGTTCCTGTGCCAGCACCTACCTCTACATTATAATCTTCAATCGGAGAGTCATCTTCTATGTGGCATCTGTTCCATACAAAACCGCGAGATGTCACTTCTGCTCCTCCATCAGAGACGACTTCTCCTGTAACGACAGCACTATTGTGCGTGATCTCTGTCACCGAAACGGTTCTCACTTCAGGGAGTTCAATTATTATTTCTTCTAAGGTGGTAAATGAGAGCTCTTCACCGTAGGCTGTTCCTTTTTCATTTGTTGCGTAAGCTCTTACATAATATGTCGTGTTAGGATTCAAACCAGTGATAGTTGCTGTAAAAGAGAGATATGCAGGTTCACTTCTTCTACTATCAGCTTTTATTGTAAAACCATTTTCTAACGATGGATTCTTGGTTGTGCTCCAGCAAAAACCTTTTGCAATGATTGTAGCATTACCATTATCGGTAACATAACCTAAACAATGTGCTGTCGTTCCTGTAATTTCTTGTACCTGAAATGTATCTACAGTTGGTAACTCAGGATCTGGTTTACATCCTATCAATAATGTGCAAACAAATGCAATTAATAAAAGATACTTTTTCATGATTTGACTTTTAGGTAGGTTCTATTTATTATTAATTACCAAACATCTGTGGGCAGAACCCATTTCACCACATCTGCTATTTTATTTATTTCTCTATTCTATCTTACAAATATTGTAATTACATTTCAAATATACAAGTATTTTTAAATATTTTTTTAAAAAATATGGGGGGGGGTAAATAATAGATATACATTTAATTAAAATTAAAAAACAGGTAAATTAGGCTATTTTGTACACCCATCATCTATCTTTTTTCGCTCAATTACTAACTTTTGGGGCATCAGTACCTATTTTTTTCATATATACAAACAAAAGTATGTAAAAAAACATTACTTTTGAGAAATAATTCAATCCTCATTACTATGAAGAAAATATACCTCATCGTATGTATTACAGTTGCATTATTACTCTCAAATAATACTAATGCTCAACAACTTAAAGTTTTAAGCCAGAGCAAATCGACTTTATCTTTAGAACTAAAAATCGACGATTACGACATCAAGGAAATAATTGACGGAGATGAGGTCTTTCACGAAATTGCTTTAAGCAGCATCATGATTCCTAACGACAAAGGAAAACCTAACCTTCCTTCTGTAAACAGATTCATCGCTTTGCCTCAAGGTGCGAAGACAAATGTCGTAGTTGAGAGTTATGAGAAAGAAATCTTAAAGAATATTAACATCGCTCCTTCAAAAGGTGTCGTTTCGGAATATGATACGACCGACTATCGTTATGACAAGGATTTAAGTGTATATTACAGAAACGAATTAT
>JAZNSO010000058.1:0-17496 GCA_045591245.1 Bacteroidales bacterium | reverse complement strand
ATTTGAATGAAAAAATATCACAAAATCCGAAAATTCCGCGAAAAACCGATACGCTTTTACACCGTTTTCTTTCAAGTCATCAGGACAATATGACAATATGACAATGTGAAAAACTCCCGAAAAGTCGCAATGAACGCAGAGTAATCATACTCCTTAAAGTTCCACGAATCCCACCCACACACACATCTGTTTACTATTAACCTTAATACCTTTGGTAACTTTACCACCTTTAAACCTTCTATAACTCTACACCTTATTAATTGATAACAGCGATGTTTTTACCGGAAGCGTCTTCCTTGACAGCAGCAGCCCTCGCGTTAGGGATTGCAGCGGCATCCTTTGCGAGCCATGGCGGGTTTTAGAGGCGGGAACGGAAACGAAGATTATGAGAAGGGACTCGGTGGCGGGACGAACACCTAGCAAGCAAAGATACAGCGGAAAGCCCGACGGCATAGCCGGAACGCCCCAAAAAAAATTGAAAATTGAAAGCTGAAAATTGAAAATCTGAAAAATGGTTTAAGGTTTAAGGTTTAAAGTGCTGTATTAACTTTAAAGCCTTTAAAACCTTTATAACTTATTAATTTAGAGGATTTTTGAATTAACGAGTTCAATATTTAGATTTATTTAATAAAAGATATAGACCTTTGGCAAAAAATCATAAATTTGCAAACCATATAAAATAAGCAATCATGAAGAAAAATTTCAGAATCATCATCGCGATAATAGTATTAATTTGTTCTATTAATAATGTATCATCGCAAGATTTCGTGAGTGAGGATGCGGCAAAGAAGGTCGGATATAATTTCATTTCATACAATAGCGAAAAATCGCAACCAATTCTCAACCTCGTCAACGTTCAAAACGGGCGCGATGAACAGCCCAATTTGTACATTTTCGATGTTGAAGGCGGAGGTTTTGTCATTATTTCGGCATCAAAGAAAGTAAAACCTATCCTCGCCTACTCTTTTGAGAACAACTTCGGTGACGAAATACCACAGACCACATCTTACTTCATTAAAAATTACAACGAAACCATCAATCATCAGAAAGAATCGGACATAGCTCCCGAAAAAGAAATCACAGATCTCTGGGAAGCATTGGAAAACAACGAATTAAAAACGAGAGTCACCACAATTGTCAACCCGCTTCTCAGCACCAGATGGAATCAGGATTGTTACTATAACGAATATGCGCCCTACGACAATTATGGTCCCTGCAACAGAGCATACGCAGGTTGTGTGGCTTGCGCCATGTCACAAATTATGAAATATTGGAATTATCCTGAGAAAGGCAAAGGCTCGCACAGTTACAACCACCATAAATATGGAACCTTATCTGCCGATTTCGGAAGCACCACTTACGATTGGGAAAATATGCCCAACGAAATATGGAGCGAGAACGATGCCATCGCCACTTTGATGTACCATTGCGGAGTGAGTGTAGATATGAATTACGGTTACGATGGCAGCGGCGCGCAATCGAACGACGTTGAAACCGCTATGAGGATGCACTTCGGATATTCTTCAGCTATGTATAAAGAGCGTTCTTCTTATCAAGATGACGCATGGATTGCATTGTTAAAGAGCGAGCTTGACGAATCACGACCAATGTATTTTTCAGGAACGAGCGATATTGGCGGTCACGCTATTGTTTGTGACGGTTACGACAACAACGACTATTTTCATTTTAACATGGGATGGAGCGGCATGTCAGATGGATTTTACAGTATTGATGATGTAAACGGATTCAACAGAAATGAAGCTATTGTTATGAACATCAGACCATTATCCATAAACTCTGACGAAAACGGCATCATCTATGTCGCTTCTGACGGAACAGGCGACGGTTCCTCTTGGGAAAACGCTACACCTTATTTAGAATACGCAGCATCAATTGGTTCTGATGGAGAGACGCAAATCTGGGTCAAAAAAGGCACATATTATGGTGATGCCAATGGCGAGAACGGAGCGTTTTATATTTATCAGAAAAACAGAGTTTATGGCGGTCTTGCAGGGAATGAGCCGGCAGATTACAATTTAGACAATCGCGATTTAGAGAATAATGTCACGATACTTGACGGAGGAAATACCCGCCGCGTTTTATATCAGTACGATCATTTCGGCAGCACAGCATATTCTATTTGGGACGGTTTCACAATTCAAAACGGTCATGCTGGTTCGGGCGGCGCACTCTACATCTGCTCAAACAGTTATTTCTACAACTGCAATTTCATCAACAACACCGCTGATGGTTCGGGAGGGGCGGTTTATTCAGTCACTGCCATGGACAATAGTTCAAAGAACATTTTCGAGAACTGTAGGTTTGAAAACAACTCAGCATCGATGGGAGGAGCAATCTTCGACATGACAGGACTCAATCTGCTAAACAACAAATTCTTTAACAACACAGCATATACAAAAGGCGGCGCGTATTACGTCTTTATGAATAAAAATTCGGAAGTTTCCAACTGCATCTTCGCTGATAACACCGCCAATAACGCAGGAGCAATCTACAACAGAGGCAGCATGTTGATGACAAACTGCAATATCATCAACAACCATGCTCAAGAAAACGCCGGCGGTTTATACAACGAAGTCAAATACAGCAAGTTCTATAATTCTATTTTCTGGAACAATCACATTGGTGACGAATCTCATCAGATTGAAGGCGAGAGCACATTAATTAATTGTGCTGTAGAAGGCGGTTTTAACGGACTTAACGTTGTTAATTTATCTTCAGAAAACAACGGGAACGACTACTTGAAATATCCGAAATTCATGGATCCTGAAACATACAATTACGAACTTCTCCTCGACTCACCTTTGATTAATGCGGGAGAAAACAACGTCACTTTTCTTCCAAAAAACGACATCAATTATGGATGGAGAATCGGTCAAGGCACTGTTGACATCGGAGCTTACGAATACCAAGGCGGCGTTGATTTGACAGAAATAGACAACGATAATTATTATACAGTATATCCGAATCCTGTTCAGAACACGCTCAATATTGTCGGTGATGGTAATATGAAAATTAACATTTACAATTCTTTAGGACAGAAGATTCATTCCGTTGAAGGTGAGAATAATATCAATATAGACGCAAGCAATTGGAAAGCAGGTTTGTATATCATAAACATAAATGAACATTTTTATAAAATCTTAAAATAAGTTAACATGAATATCGGAGATAGAATACCAGAAATTTTAGGCATTGACCAAAACGGCAACGAAATAAAAAGCAGCGATTACAGAGGCAGAAAGATTATTCTTTACAGTTATCCTAAGGCTAACACCAGCGGCTGCACCGCAGAGGCTTGCTCGCTTCAAGCGCATAAAGCCGAATTGGAAGCGGCGGGTTTTCTATAATCGGCGTGAGTAAAGACAAGAAAGAACTTCAGAAGAAATTCGCTGATGCTCAAGGGCTGGAGTTTCCTCTTATAGCTGACACCGACACTACACTACTCCAACAATTAGGTTGCTGGGGAGAAAAAGTGGCTTGCGGACGCCGCACTATAGGAACTCTCAGAACTACATATCTCGTCAACGAAGAAGGAATAATTGAGAAGATTTTCACTCCTAAAGAGATAAAGACGAAGATTCATGCGGAGCAGATTCTTGAGGAAATTGAGAAATTGAGAAGTTTATAAAGGGATAGAGAGCGTTCAACTTTCAACCTTTTTCCTAAATATCTTATACCCTATCGCTGCCACTAATATCGACATCAGTGGACTTAAGATATTGAAGAAACAATACGGAAGATACGACAGGGTCGCGACATTCAATACCGTGGAATGTGTCATGGCGCAGGTGTTCCACGGTATCAGAGGACTTGTCACTGTGGCAGAGTCTTCCGCGCTCCTGCTAAGAAGTCGCGGCTCATATCCGTTTTTATCGTAATAATCCTTAAAGATATTACACGTCAGAATTATCGACAGATATTGGTCGCTGACGCAGATGTTACTGAACACTCCAGTGAAAACCGTCGATGCCACTAAAGTGACCGTTCTTCTGACAAACTTCATAATAAGATGAGTGATGCTTGCTATCATGCCGCTGCCCATCATCACACCGCCAAAACACATCGCGCATATTATCAGCCAAATGGTATTCATCATACCCGACATTCCGCGCGTCGCAATCAATTCTGTCAACATAGAGTTTGAAGTCTCGACACTTGTAGATCCGTAACAACTTATCAACACACCTTTTATAATATCAGTCAGATTCGCCTCGCCATTCATACCAACAACTTGGGTAATAATCTGCGGTTGCGTTATTGGAATCAGCATCGCTGCCATCAAAGCAGAAAGGAACAAGACTATCAGCGACGGTATTTTGAACAATATCATCACGAGCGTCACGACTGGGACTATCATCAGCCAAGGACTTATATTAAATGTGTCGGTAAGCGCCACTGCAAAAGAATCGACATTCTGTCCCATATCGTTATGAGAAATAAAGCCCACAATAAGGAAAACCACTAACGACATTATCATTGACGGAATTGTTGTTATCATCATGTATCTGATATGCGTAAAAAGCGGCGTTCCCACAGTGGAAGACGCTATGACGGTGGTATCCGACAACGGCGACATCTTATCTCCGAAATAAGCTCCTGAGATTACAGCGCCTGCTATCCAAGAAGTAGAAAGTCCATGGCTCTGACCTATTCCTATCAATGCGACGCCGATAGTAGCGATTGTAGTCCATGAACTGCCAGTCACGATAGAAATCACGGCTGAGACAACACAACACAAAAAAAGAAAAATATTTGGATTGATGATTTGAAGTCCGTAATAAATCATCGTCGGCACCACGCCGCTCAGCATCCAGGTCCCTCCTATCGCGCCAATCAGCAGCAGCATTACTATGGCAGTTGCAACATTACTGATATTCTCTTTTATCGCTTCTTCAAAGGAACTCCAGGGAATATTATAAAATATCATTGCTATAGCGACACATACCGCCGACGACACCAACAGTGCTACCTGACTCGCGCCTTCCATCACAGAGGTGTCAAAGACTTTCACCACAAAGATTAAGCTAAGTATCAGAATTATTATTGGAACAAAAGATAATAATAGCTTCAGACTTTGATCTATGGGCTTTGACTTATTTTTATCCTGCATATTATTTTTCTTCATCTTTACATGTTTGGACTGCAAAGATAACATCAGAATCAAAATATCAGGATTTCAGTTTGGATTATAACTTTGGTTTAACAAAAAAGCGTACGCGATACGCCTCTACACGCTTTATTCTGAAACAGGACGTAAGCTAGTGCCGTAGTAACGAGGGCTGTAAAACACAAATACAACAATCAAAGTTTTAGACTTTGGCCACTCTAAACCCTACTCTCCCTTATATTCCTCTATAAAGGCTTTCACCTCCTCGTCGGAGATTGAATGTTTCACCTTATTAATATTAATGACTTCATTCCTCATCGACACATCATGCTGTTGTATCACATTATAAATCTTAACAAAAATCACAATGTTGAGATTCTCAGCAATGCCAACAAGATTCTGTTTTCTAAAACTAGAATCCTTATCAACGGCATCAAGCAAGCAATAAATCAGAAACTCCTCTTTTGTAAAATTCATAACGAGACGACCAAAGATTAATGACTAATGACTAAATGTTAATTGTTAATATCTGCTTTTATAAATCAGGAAGACAGCAGGTCTTTTATTCCAGTCCTTCTTAATTTTTTTCCATTCCGATATTGGCTTGCTCACGATTTCTTCGTCGGGCATTGAGATGTTACATGCTACGCACAACATTGTATTAGGATGACATGTCCTGGTAAGTTCCTCAATCATAGCGTTATTACGGAAAGGCGTTTCGATAAACATCTGTGTCTCGTTATTTGAAGCGGAGCGGCGTTCGAGATTTCTTATTGCATTGACTCTTTCCTGACCTTTTATTGGAAGATAACCATGGAAGCAGAACGCCTGACCATTAAATCCCGAAGCCATAAGAGCGAGAATCATCGCGTTAGGACCAGTGAGAGGCACCACTTTTATTCCAGCCTGATGAGCCAGTTCTACAATGAGAGCGCCGGGGTCGGCAACGCAAGGAGTTCCCGCTTCCGACATAAGTCCGATGTCGTTGCCGTTCAACGCCTCGCCAAGATATGTCATCAAATCGGGATTATTAGACTTATCATGTTTGTTCAATTCCACGAAAGTGAGTTCATCAATAGGACAAGGCATATTCATCTTTGAAAGCATACGGCGTGCGGTACGTACATTTTCCACCACGAAAAATCTTATCTTTCTAACGATATTCAAAGTACCTTGCGGGATAACCTGCTCGGCATCCGTCGCGCCAAGCAAAGTGGGAATGAGATAAAGTGTTCCAAAATGACGATTCATCAGCAAATATTTTTCTCTATTTCTGTAGCCAAAGTTCTAAATTGCTTGTCGGTTTCCAAAAGATTCGCAACAGTTTTAAGTGCGTGAATAACAGTAGCATGGTCTTTGCCGCCGCATTGTTGACCAATCATAGCCAAGGAACATTTAGTGAATTTCTTTGCGAAATACATCGCCAGCTGACGTGCCTGCACTATTTCACGTTTCTTCGATTTCGAATAGAACTCTTCGATAGCGACATCGAGATGGTCGCACACAACATTGACAATATATTCGACAGAGACCTCTTGAGCTGTATTATTCACGAACCTATCGATAAGTTGTCGAGCCAAGTCCAAAGTAATAGCTTTTTTGTTCAGCGATGACTGTGCTATCAACGAGATGAAAAGACCTTCCATCTCACGTATATTCGTTTTCACTCTCGAGGCAACGTAATCTACAATTTCATCAGGCAGCTCTATGCCGTCGTTATAAGCCTTTCGTTTAAGAATCTTGATACGAGTCTCGACATCAGGAGCCTGCAAGTCGGCAGAAAGACCCCATTTAAAACGAGAGAGAAGACGAGGTTCCATATCCTTGATTTCTATAGGAGCCTTATCACAAGTAAAGATAAGCTGCTTTCCATTCTGCTGCAAATGATTGAAGATATGGAAGAAAGCGTCTTGCGTCTTTGCTTTTCCCGAAAGGAACTGAATATCATCGACGATAAGAACGTCTATCATCTGATAGAAATGTACGAAATCGTTTCTTGTCTTGTTCTTACACGAACTCATAAATTGTTGGATAAACTGTTCGGAGTTAACATAAAGAACAATCAGATTAGGATGATATTTCTTTGTTTCGAGACCTATTGCATGGCAGAGGTGAGTTTTTCCCAGACCCGTCGGGCTATATATGAAAAGAGGATTGAAAGCTGTTTTGCCAGGACGCTCAGCAACAGCCATGCCAGCAGAACGAGCCAGTCTGTTACAACTTCCCTCGATATAGTTATCAAAAGAATAATTCTCGTTCAGCTGCGACTCGACCTTAATCTTATTGATGCCTGGCAACACAAAAGGATTTATGAGTTTCTTCTCAGCTTCTTTCTCGATGTCGATAGGAACGCGCACTGGTGGATTCAACGTATTTGTCTTATCTGTCGTAGGCACGCTGATACCGAACGGCTTATCAGCATCACTGTTATCCATCACGATGCTATATTGCAATCTTCCTTTTGGCCCGAGAATCTTGTTGATTGTAAGTTTCAACAGACTGATATAATGAGACTCTAGATACTCGTAGAAAAATTGGCTTGGCACCTGAATAGTCAGAACATCATTCTCGTATGCTATAGGCTTGATTGGTTCGAACCAAGTCATATAGCTCTGAGGCTGCGTGTTCTCACGTATCATTTTAAGGCAATTACTCCATATTTCGACACAATGCCTGCTCATTTTACCAAGTCAAAAATTACAATGTTTTATAAATCAGAGTATTAAAAAAAACTATTTCGTCTTCAAAATTTTCAACAAAAATGGGAACAAAAAAGTTAATAAAAAAATCAAATTTATATTGATTATTAATTTTCTTTGGCTTATATTACGAGCAAAGGAAAGGTTTCAAAATTCATTTCATAAACATCAGATTATCACACAGTTCTGACGTATTCTATTTTTACGCCGTACAACCGTTTAAGCTTATCTACCACTCTATCAGCGTCTTTCTTTCTGACCGAAATTTCCAAATAACAGCTAAGTTCATAACGAGGATTTTGCTGCTCAAGATTCTCTTCTTTCAACACGCGCATCACCTCATTCATCAGAGGATAATCAAACTCAACAGAATAGACTTCATCGATGGTTTTTTCAACAACAGTCGCGTTGTCGAGAGCTTCTCTCGCCGCCGTCTTATACGCGTTGATAAGTCCTGGCACGCCCAACTTAATTCCGCCGAAATAACGTACCACGACAACGCAAACATTAGTGACATCTTTGGAAAGAATCTGATTCAAGATTGGCTTGCCGGCAGTTCCGGAAGGCTCGCCGTCGTCGGAAGAACGATAACAAGATTTATCAGGATTGATGATAAAGGCATAGCAATGATGACGCGCGTCGAAATACTGCTTCTTGAATTCCGCAACACGCGCTTTCACTTCGTCTTCGCTACATACAGGAAAAGCCTTGGCAATAAACTTACTGCCTTTCTCCTTATACAAACCGTCGCCTTCCCCGACCAATATCTTGTATGTATCTTCGAACATCTTTTTTTCAAGTCAACGGACAACAGACAACGGACAACAGCCTTTTTCCATACCTTAGACTTTTGACTTTAGTCTTTTGCCGAATGTTACTGCAAAGATAAAATATTTTTCAATATTTTTGCAACATGAAAGTAGCATCGAATTTAGTAAAAGATATTAAGAAATATTACCGTGAACAACTTTGTTCCATTTATGATTATGAAGAAGCGAACTCGTTGATTCTGATTTTACTAGAACATTATTTCAAAATTGATAGAATAAAAATGGCTTTGGATCCAGACTTGCGACTCAGCGAGTCGGAGATGCTGACTTTTCATTTTGCCGTAAAGGATTTGCTAAAAAACAAACCTATACAATATATAATAGGAGAAACAGAGTTCTGCGACTTGAAGTTTAAAGTCAATGAAAATGTTTTGATTCCGCGACCAGAGACGGCAGAGATGGTATATAAAATAGTCAACAGTCAACAGTCAACAGTCAACAGACATCGTTCAATAATCGACATAGGAACCGGCAGTGGTTGTATCGCGATAAGTTTAGCGAAAGCTTTTCCTGAGAGTCAGGTTTTTGCCTTAGATGTTTCGGAAGAAGCGTTGAAAGTCGCGAAAGAAAATGCCATCAATAATAATGTAAATGTCAACTTTATTCACGACAACATTCTTAATTTAAAGAATATAATAGAAACGAAATTCGATATTATCGTAAGCAATCCTCCTTACGTAAGAGAGTTGGAAAAAGCGGAGATGCGCAACAACGTTCTAGAATGGGAACCTCATAAAGCTTTGTTTGTCAGCGACAACGACCCTCTAATCTTTTACAGAGGCATTTTAGAATTTGCTAAAAGTCGTTTAAAAGAAAACGGAGAGATATGGTTTGAGATAAACGAATTTCTCGGCAAGGAGATGACCGACTTATGCCACGAATTAGGCTTTTCAAATGTTGAGATTCACAAAGACTTTCGAGGAAAAGAGAGGATTTTGGCAATTCATAATGCATAATTCATAATGCATAATTTGAAAGAGAATGGCAGTAAAATAAAAGACTTTATTTTTTATTTAAAGGTTCTTCTGTAAATTCCTACATTAATTTATCTTGACAATCTTATTCCAATTCACTGAGACGTATCAAATACATATTGTTAGTTTTCAATCAAACATCACTCTTGGGTTCATAGCGTTTGGGCTTTTCCATTCGATGCCTCTTTTGGCGAGAGCAGTTCTTTTCGCGCTCCAATACATGAAGCAGAATCCCATGCCGCGAGGCTCGCCTTTAAGTTGTTCATCCACTTCTTTCTCAACATCATAAATAACATCTTCCCATTCTGCAGAAGCCTGTATAGGGTCAACTTTAAGAGTTCCTCCTAACGAGTTCCAACAATCCAAGCCATATTTTCCCATCTTGTCACCTACAATCCAACTAAGTTTCTCTATATAACTGTCAACAGTACGGAAATAATATTTATCCATATCCTTTCTCAACTCTTCATTATAATCGGCTTCACACTTATAATGCAGACACAATCTGTAATATTCGCAATACGACTGATAAAGACGAGGCGTTTCTTGGACACTTATATAATCACCTTTCAAAATAATCTCAATAAACCAAGCTTTTAGAGCGGGATTTATATCTTCATCTCTTTCTGGCGACAGATCCTTGAGAATATGCAGAAAGCGCTGAGCCAGCGGAATATTCTTCCAGATATTTCCTTCATCCCTATTAGCTTTCATCTTATCATACAAATCAATAATTTCGTGTGATTCAGAATCCCAATCAATATCATCGGAGTCATCTATGCTGAAATAGAACACGAAACGCTCCGACTCGCTTATATACTGATTAGGAATATGGTATGAAGGCGTTCCCAACACCTGCCATTCTCTGTTGAGCCTATAAGTCACATCTTTGAAGGTGAAGACCATTTCCTGTTCATCAAAAGAAATCACCTCGAGTTCATTATTGTCGAAGAAATTAAATACGTTGCCATTTTCCAAATTCTCAACGAGAGCATATTCGCCATCGGTTCTTCTATTTCCGATGCTCATATCCCTCGATTCATAAATGCGGGCAACTCTAAATAGTTGGTTCATAAACAAATTATATTTACACTTACAACTCACAAAGTTATTAAAATAAATTTTCAAATCAAACTATAATTTCAAAAATAATTGTCAAAATTTATTTAAACGGGGAATTTATAGAAGTCCCCTTAATGTTAAAAATTATTAAACTTCGACATTAACGATTATTAATGTGATTAATTTAATTGTCCATAATTAAAAAAATCTGTTGTCTGTTGTCTGTTGTCCGTTGACTTTTATTATCTTTGCAGGCTGAAAAAGCGATTGTCGCTGGCAGAGTCATATCTGCGAGAGGAAAGTCGGGACAGCACAGAGCACCATACTTCTTAACAGGAAGGTATCTGAAAAGATAACAGCAAGTGCCACAGAAAATTACCGCTCTCCGGAGTAAGGGTGAAAATGTGAGGTAAGAGCTCACGCGAATCTATGGTGACACAGGTTCGGGGTAAACCTTATGGGCTGCAAGACCAAATATACCGACGTCAGAGGACTGCTCGTCCGAGTCGGGAGGGTAGGTTGCTTGAGTCTTTCGGCAACGTAAGACCTAGAGAAATGACAATCACCTTGGCAACAAGGAACAGAATCCCGCTTATGCTTTTTTTGTTTTTTTGACCGTTTTTTTGCGGTCAAAAAAACAATTTTTTAGTACTTTTGTAGTTTAAGTTTTATTGTATAATTTTTTCAAAAAAAATATGAAATCTGCATTAAAAAATTTCATCTTGTTGTCATTTTTTATATTGGCAACCATCTCAGTTTCTGCACAGAAGCAGATAAACCAGTACGAACCAGAATCATCTTTGGAAAAAGGCGTGATGCTTTTCGAGAACAAACATTATGCTGCCGCTCTCGAGTATTTTGAGAATTACATCGCAATGTCGGACGACAAAAACAATTCCGACTATGTCATGGCGAAGTATTACGAAGCTGTATCAGCATTGTTCTTGGGCAACAGCAAAGGCGAGACAAAAATAACAGCCTTCGTAAAAGAAAATCCCACATCGCCGATGGCTGAGCAAGCCAACTTATTATACGCAGGCACTTTATTCAACAAGAAAAAATACCGTAACGCACTGAGTGTCTACGAAGACATCAATAAAAGCAACCTCAGCAAGTCGGAGCAGAACGAATATAATTTCAAGAAAGCATATTGTTATTATCAGACGCAAAACATTTCAAAAGCTGCTCCTTTATTCAGAGAGCTGATTAAGACAGAAAGCATCTATCGCAATGACGCCAGATATTATTATGCTCACATTCTTTACGCCAACGGAAAAAACGAAGATGCTTTAAAGCACTTCAATGTATTAAAAAAGAACAAGAAATATAGCAACATATCGAATTCATATATCTTGCAGATTCATTTTGACAACGGCAATTATTCAGCTGTTATTGAGACAGGTGATGAGATTTTAGCAAATTCCAAAAGGAAACAAAAGACCGACATCGCATTGATGCTGGCAGAATCATGGTACCGTCAAGGCGACTATGCTAAAAGCCTTGAATATTATAACATTGCATTAAGCAATTCCAACCGCAAGTTTCCAAGAGAAGTCGAATTCAAGATTGGTTTCTGCAAAATGAAAAACAACGAATTCAAAGACGCAATAAACCATTTCACAAAAGTTACCGACAAAAACGACGAGTTAAGTCAATATTCATCTTATTATCTTGCACAATGTTACACAAATACTGATCAGGACAAGTTTGCAAGAAACACTTTCTACAAGGCATATCAGATGAACTTCAACGATACAATCAGCGAGAACGCACTCATCAACTATGCAGCCTTGAGTTTCATTCCTGGCATCGACCCTTTCAATGAGACTGTAGATATTTTAGGCGAATACATCACCAAGAATCCTAACTCCAGCAACATAGATGAGTTTCAAGAAATTGTAATCAATCTTCTGCTTAATTCCAACAAATATCACGAGGCTTTAGAGACCATCGAGCAATATTCCAATTTAAGTCAGGAATTAAAAAACATCAAGACGCAATTAACATATAACGTTGGAATTCAATATTACAACAAAGGTCAGTACGACAATGCCATCGATTATCTCAGAAAATCAATCAACAGCAAAGGAATCACTTCAAAGACACAGTCGGAGGCGACTTTCTGGCTCGCTGACGCATATTACAGAAAAGACGACAAAAACAATGCGTTAAAGACATACCAGCAATTCATCAACTCGCCAATGGCAAGCAACACAGATGTTTATCCCCTCGCCTACTACAACTTAGGTTATCTTTATCTAAATAATGGAGAGTTCAACAACGCTTCGATTCGATTTAAGGAATTTATCAATTACGACAACAATTCCGACAAATTGAGACAAAGCGACTCGTGGCTGCGCATAGGTGACTGTTATTTCATTCAAAAACAATACAACAATGCCATTACATCATATAGTAATGCCGTAAAAATCAATGACAAAAACGCAGATTACGCTTACTACCAACAAGCAATGGGTTACGGAGCTTTAGGCAAAACTAACGAAAAGATTAACTGTCTTAACATTGTTACGGAAAGATATAAGAAATCAACGTTTTACGACAAGGCACTTTACGAAATCGCGATGTCATATCTCGGAACAAACGACAACCGCTCAGCGATAACGGCGTTCGAGAGAGTCGCGAAAGAAAAACCGAGGTCATCATACGCACGTAAGTCGCTTATGAAAATCGGCATGATTTACTATAACAATAATGAGAACGAAAAAGCATTGGAAAGACTGAAAAACGTCGTGGCTGAATATCCTAACACCGATGAATCGAGAGAAGCCTTGAATATCATAAGCAACATTTACCGCGATATGAACGACATTCAGTCGTACTTCGATTATATCGAGAAAAACAAACTTGCCGTAATCAGTATTGACAAACAAGATTCATTGTCGTTCAAGACAATAGAAGACTTCTACGCAAAGAGAGACTATAAAGAGACACTTAAAGGAGCCGAGAAATATCTTGAAAAACATCCTAACGGTGCATATCTCCTGAAAGTTCATTATTACGCGATGAAGTCGATGGAAAACAGCAACAACATCAGCGAAATAAGACCTCATATCGAATATATTATAAATCAACCAGACAACGATTATACTGACCAGGCTTTACTTCTGATTGCCAGAATGGATTATGACAATTCAGATTACACTTCATCAGCATCTCATTACAACAGACTCATCGACATCACTGAAAATCAGCAGATTCTGACAGAAGCAACAGAAGGTTGTATGAAATGCTACTATTTCAATACAGAATACGACAAAGCCATCGAGAAAGCAAACAAACTCATTATGATGGCAGAAATATCTGATAACCAGAAAATTCAGGCAAATTACATTCTCGGAAAATCATATTTTGACAAAAACGATTTTGGCGAAGCGTTGAAATACTTCAAATATTGCACAGATGCCGTTAACGGTCAAGGCAGCAGCGAAAATGGTGAAATGGGAGCAGAATGCGGATATTATTCAGCCTTATGTCTTTACGAATTGAAGAAATACGATGAAGCCGAAGAGAAAATCTTCGAAGTTTCAGACAACTACAACTCATATCTTTATTGGACAGCACGCGCGTTCATTGCCCTAAGCGATGTTTATGTCGCTAAAGACAACACCTTCCAAGCCAAAGAAACATTGAAAAGCGTCATTGAAAACTATCCTCAAGACGAACAACATTACAATGAGATTATTGAAGAAGCAGAACGCAAGTTAAACAATATCAATATTGATTAAAATCAGGAGGAATCATCATGTTAAAGAGAAATATATTTATTGCAGTCGTATTATTTTTTGCAAGCAATCTTTTAAACGCACAATCGCATAACGAACAAGTCACGGTACAAGGCTCCTACACGCCGCAAATAAAAAAATCAGAACGTATAACATCCAGTCCGGGAATGCCTAAAAACGAATTCAACATTCCTAAGTACGAGGTAAATACAGAAGACTTCTTCTACGACTACAAAATTGATTTAGAACCAATTAGTCCGATGCAATATACAAACAGCGAAAAACGCGAGATAACTAACAACTTCATCAAGGCCGGATTTGGTACGAGACTATCGCCAGACTTCCTTTTCCACCATTATTCAGATCTGACGAAAAACATGAGTCTTGGAATTGGTGTGGCTCACAACTCAACCTGGCTGGAAATGAAGGATTATCCATTCTTGAGATATATGAACAATGCTTTCAGCGTCTCGACGAACAACCGTTTCTCAGGCTTCCAATTACATTCATACATCAACTATGACTATGACATGTACTATTTGAATCCAGATCCAGACATCATGACCGACGACGGCTACTATTCAAAGAGAAATATCCACGCTCTTAATGTTAAACTGTTGGCAAACAACAATGAAACCCCATATAAATCATTATATAACGAATACTTATTAGATTATTCATATTCCGGTATCCAAGGCGGAATGCAAGAGAACCTCGCAAGGTTCAAGGCATATATAGAACACTCCAATTCATGGTTCAGAAACAGCGACGGTGTTCAGACCTTGGCTGTTGATATTAACGCCGATATTGACAATATCAATCAGACATTATTCTTAATCGCGGCGAATCCATATCTAGCATTCGACGGAGAATATTACAACCTACATCTCGGTTTCAGAGTCGATGCCAAGACAAATTCCACGAATTTAGGCGGCATCTATCCTGATGTAAAAGGAAGCCTTTATCTCTTCAGTAGAAATCTGGAGTTCTATGCAGGATTAGGCGGTAAGACAAAGATAAACACATTAAAAGAGATATTGTCGGAAAACCCTTTCATCATCTCCGATCTGACAAATATGGGCGAATTTGATTACGAAAAAACCAAATTCGATTTCAACGGAGGACTGAAATTCAAGGCTTTTAACAAATTAGGCGGACATATCGGATTAAGTTACAAGATGATGAACAACCATATATTCTACGTGAAATCAGAAGAAAGATTAAACACATTCGACATAATTCTTAACGACTGCAACATATTCAATTTCAATATCGACCTTAATTATAAATTGAAAGACAACCTCAAACTCGTCGCAAATTTCTCATATCACAAATATGACATGCTTCATTCACAAAGCAACGACTCTTTGATTGACGCATTAGAAGAAATAGTAAATCAGAAAGCCTGGTACAAACCAGAATTTGAGTTTACATTAAAAGGAGCATATAAGTTAAACGAACAGTGGAACTTCAGTGCTGCCACATATTTTGAAGGAAAACGTTACGACCTGTCAAATTACAACATCATTAAAGAATTGAAGCCAATCATTGACATTCAGTTAGGTTGTGATTATAAATTCAGAGACAATCTCTCATTCTACGGCGAAGTCAAGAATCTCATTCATAACAAATACCAAATGTATTATGGCTATCAGAGCTACGGATTCCAGATGTTCGTAGGATTCAAATACAGATTTTGAGAAAAGGCGAAAGATAGAAGGCGAAGGATGTAAAAAACTTTCGCCTTTTGTTTTATATACATGGATTTTTTATTATCTCTGTAAAATTTAAAATACAACTTTAAATTTGTCCGCAATATGAATAATCAGTTGATAAATAGAGAATTATTAGACTCCATTAAATTGGTTCTGAATGTAACGCCTCAGCATTGTCAGTGGAAGTCGGAGTCAGCGTTCCTACAATTCAATCGTGGTTAAACATTCTCGAAGCATCATATATCATTTACAGATTGCATCCTTATCATGCCAATATCGGCAAACGTCTTACCAAGACTCCAAAACTATATTTCCACGACACTGGTTTAGCTGCATGGTTAATGGGAATTCGTTCTGAAGAGCAACTGTCGGTACATCCATTACGAGGAAATTTATTTGAGAACATGGTTATCAATGATTTTCAAAAATATTATTTCAATAGAGCAGAAAGCGCAGATTTATTTTTCTACAGAGACAAAGGACAACACGAAGCTGACCTGCTCCAAATGAATGCTGATGGAAGAATACATGCTTACGAGATAAAGGCATCAATGACATATAGAAACGATTTCTTCGATGGTTTACATTACATACAAAACCTTTTAAAAGATAATTTTATATCAGGCTCACTCCTATATGACGGAGTACAAGAATCCATTCAGCAATACGATTCATATTGCAATTACAGAAACTTTCCGAAATTATTGAGGCGTTCTTAGGATTCAAATATAGATTTTGACTCGGATACAGACTGTTGACTAAAGATGAGACGCAGCAACAACATATTGTTTATTTTTATCGGTGTTGTTGATACGTCTCTACCAAACTTCATCACTCCATTACTTCATTACTTCAAAACTTTTCTTATCTTTGCAAAACTATGAGAATACTCCTGTTTCACATATTATTCGCTTTGCTCAGTCAACAGACAACTTTTTTAGAAACTGAAAATCTGAAAACCTCAAAATCTGAGTTAGAAACTGAAAATCTGAAAACCTCAAAATCTGAAAAGGTTCAAAAAGATTCTCAGGTTTTCAATTTCTCAGTTTCTCAGATTCAAAATGACTCTCAGATTCAAAAAGATTCTCAGATTCAAAAAAATTCTCAGGTTTTCAGTTTCTCAGATTCTCAGATTCAAAAAGATTCTCAGATTCAAAAAAAATCTCAGGTTTTCAGTTTCTCAGATTCTCAGATTCAACACTATGAGAACCAAATCCGTCTCGCCGACTCTTTATATAAAAACTATCTCCCGCAATATAATTTTGAGGAAGTTAAAGCTGCGGTGATGTTTTTTGATAGCTGTCAGTCTTCAGCTGTCAGCCGTCAGCCTTGGAGATTGTTCAAT
>JAZNSO010000057.1:0-33238 GCA_045591245.1 Bacteroidales bacterium | reverse complement strand
TAATTGCGTATCTTTGTTCCGAGGTTAATTGTTTATACATAGCAACACAAAAATAGTTAATCTTAGGGAGACTTCGGTCTCCTTTTTTTGTATTGCTCGTAGAATCTACTTTTGCACTTCGTTTGTGAAATTAGAAAAAATAAGAAGATAAAAATAGCGTCTTACAATTGATAAATCTGACATTTGAAATTGTAAGACTAGTTTGTAGTCAACGTCAAATATCATTAATATTATTGCGTAATATCAAATTTTGCCATCAAATCAAAGTCTATCATTTTCCATATTTTTTAGTTAATAAATCCGTTTTTATTCGTACTTTTGCCGCGATTATTTCAAAGGAAAATAGAAATAAAATATCTTCTTTAAGATATGATTTTGAGAAAATTGATATAGTATAACAAGGTCAGTTTTTTAAATGTTTTAAGATATGAAACTGGATATTTCTTATTGCTCGGACAAGTACCAGTACACAATGGGAAAGTCTTTCTACGAAAGTGGAATGAAAGACAAGCGCGCTGTGTTCAATCTCTTCTACAGAAAAGCACCAGACACTAACAACTGGGCTGTGGTTAGTGGAATTACTGAGGTTCTTGAAGTTATCAAAGGACTGAATTGCGGAGATGAAAAATTCTTCGAACAATTTCTGCCTGGGCCCGACTATGCCGACGTGCGTCGTTATTTCGCCAACATGAAGTTTACCGGCAACATCTACGCAATGCGTGAAGGTGAAATCGCTTTTCCGACACAACCTATTATAACAATCGAAGCTCCTGTCATCGAAGGTCAGGTGTTGGAGACACCTCTGCTTTCTATTATGAACCATCAAATGGCTGTCGCCACAAAAGCGTCTCGCGTCACAAGAAGCACGACAAAACCTGTAAGCGAGTTCGGCAGCCGTCGCGCTCATGGTCCTTGGGCTGCAATTTTCGGAGGAAAAGCCGCCTTCATCGGAGGCTGCGCTAACACTTCAAACATCCTCTCTGGAATGAAATTCGGAATGCAATCCACTGGAACAATGGCTCACAGCTACGTCACTTCTTTCGGTTGCAGCATAAAAGGTGAATATCAAGCGTTTAACAATTATATAAACACTCATAAATCAGAAGTCATCATATTGTTGGTCGATACTTACGATACGTTAAGATGTGGTATCAAAAATGCTATCAAAGCTTTCAAAGACAATGGAATAGATGACAGTTATCCTTACGGTTACGGAGTACGTCTCGACAGCGGCGACCTTACATATTTGTCGAAAAAATGTCGCGAGATGCTTGATGAAGCTGGATTGAAAAAATGCAAGATATTCGCCACAAACGCATTAGACGAATATATCATTACTGAACTCGAACGTCAAGGTTGTATGGTCGATTCTTACGGCGTAGGCGACGCTATAGCGACAAGCAAACATAATCCTTGCTTTGGAAATGTCTTCAAACTCGTTCAAATAGGCGACAATCCTGTTCTGAAACGATCTGAAGATAGAATAAAACTCATAAATCCTGGCTTCCAGATAACTTATAGAATTATACAAAACGGAAAGTTCAAGGTCGATGTCACTTGCCTTCGCGGCGATGAGTTGTCGAAAGCTATCGAAGCAAATAAAACTATCATGCTTCGCGACGAACGCGACAGGTTCAAATCGATGACGTTCCAAGAGAACAAATATGAATTCAGAACGTTGCAGCAACAGATTGTGAAAGACGGAGAAATAATCTATCAAGACAGACCTATTCAGGAAAAACAGAATTATTATAAAGACAATCTTGCGCATCTCGATGATTCTCAAAAACGTCTTATCAATCCTCATTATTATAAGACCGATATTTCGGATGCTCTTTACGACTTGAAAAACTCTTTGATTGATAATTTGGTGAAGGAAATCGAAGAGTTCAACGCATGATCACATAATATTAACAGGCTGCTATTTCTTTGGATGCAGCCTGTTTTATTTTGAATAATTGTAAAATCTCTTAAACCAAAAAGTCGGCAACGACTATCGCTGTCATCGCTTCAACTATGGGAATCACTCGCGGCACAACGCATACGTCATGGCGACCCTCAATGTTATATTCTACAGCATTTCCAGAAGCGTCAACTGTAGTTTGGGTCTGCATTATTGTCGGTATTGGTTTGAATGCGACATTGAAATAAACTTTCTCTCCATTTGATATTCCGCCTTGTATTCCTCCGGAATGGTTCGTCTTACAGCGGATTTTATCTTCTTTTCTTATGAAGACGTCGTTACATTCTGAACCTTTCATTGATGCTGATCTGAAACCTTCTCCGTATTCAAAACCTTTGAGCGCATTTATGCTGAACATCGCCTGTGCAAGCCCGGATTGCAGTTTTCTGAAATACGGGTCGCCTATTCCAACTGGAAGATTCTCTATTTCAACACGCATCGCTGCTCCTACGGTGTCGTTTTGTTTTTTTATCTTTTGTAATATTTCGCTGATTTCGCTGTGCGAGAACGATTCACTTCTCTCCTCGCCTATCTGTGTGACGAAAGATTTTATTTCGATTTTATGCTGTCGCAGAATTTGTTTGGCGATGGCACCTGCAACCACACATGGCAGCAGCACACGAGCCGAGCTTCTGCCTCCTCCTCTATAGTCGCGGAATCCGTATTTCTGCTGGTATGTGAAGTCGGCGTGCGACGGACGAAAAATATCTTTTATACTTTCGTAGTCGGATGATTTTGCATCATTATTCCTTATTATAAAAGCAATTGGTGTTCCTAAAGTTTTGCCTTCGAAAATCCCTGAAAGAAAAATGACTTCGTCAGACTCCTTCCTTTGAGAGTTGAAAGAGTCAGTCCCGGTTTTTCTTCTTGCTATCTCATCCTTAATATTGTCAAAATCTATCAGCAATCCGGAAGGACAGCCGTCTATGACACCGCCGACAGCAATTCCGTGCGATTCACCAAATGTCGTCAGGCAAAATCTGTTGCCAAAAGTGTTTGCTCCCATAATTTAAACAAAAAAAGCTGCACATCATTCAGTGCAGCTTTCGGATTTTTTACTGCTCGTTAAGTATCTTCAATTTTGCTTCCAATACTTTGACATCGTTCTTGGCTCTGTTAATCTTCTTCTCATATTCCGCTCTCATTATTTCAGATTGCTTGCTGTTTGAGAAGAATCCGATATTGTTTTCTAATACGCTGATTTCTTCGCGTAACTTGTTAATCTTGTTCGTCAAGATGTTACGTTCTCTTCTTACTTTGTCGCGTGATTCTGGGTCATCTTTGAAACTTTCTATCATCGTGCGATATTCAGCTGTAGAAATCTCGTTTTGAGTTATCTTCATCTTATCGAACAAAGCGTCGATAGACTTACGATATTCATCTTGTGTTGCGTCTTTAAATTTCATAGGAACGAAACCGATAGCCATCCATTCTCTTTGGAATCCTTTGATTGCTTCCATGTTTTCAGAGCGGTTTGCTGTGAGTTCGAATGCCTTGATACGTTCGAGAAGTTCTCTCTTGAGTCTGAGGTTTTCTTCTTCAACACCTTTAATGCCACTGAAATGTTCTGATTTGTTTGTGAAGAATGCATCGCAGGCAGAACGGAAACGTTTCCATATCTTATCGGAATGACGTTTTGGAACCGGACCTATTTTCTTCCATTCTTCTTGTAACTTCTTGATGCTGTCTGTGGCTTTCTTCCATTCCTTGCTGTCAACAAGAGCTTCTGCTTCAATGCAAAGTTGGAGTTTTCTGTTATAGTTTTCTATTTGTTGTTCTTTCAGTTTGCTGAAAAATTCTTTCTTGCTGATGAAGAATGTGTCCATTGAACCTTTGAAACGGTTCCATATTTCGTCGTTTTGCTTCTTCTGAGCTGGACCTATTGTCTTCCAAAGTTTGAACAATTCATTGACTTCAGTTGATTTCTTTTGCCATGCGCCAATGCTGTTGATGTTTTCGCTCAAGAGTTCTTCAATCTTTTCGCAGATAGCAACTTTCGCATCATAGTTTGCTTGTTGTTCGTCCTGGATTTTTGAATAATGGTCACGGCGAATTTGGTTGATTTTATCTGTAGCGTTTTTGAAACGTTCCCAGATTTCGTCTTTTTTCTCTTGTGGAACTGGTCCTATTTCTTTCCATTCGTCATGGTACTTCTGCAAGAGCTTGAATGCTTTTGTCACCGATTTCTCAAGAAGAAGTTCTTCTGTTCTTTCGCACAATTCAATCTTTGCTTCCAAGTTTTTCTTGAGATCTAAATCACGCAATTCTCTATTAATCTTTACTTTATCGTAGAATTTTTCAATGAGGAAGTGATAGTTGTTCCAAAGATTTGTTATTTCAGCAGCTGGAACTTGACCTATTTCTTTCCATTTGTCTTGAAGCGCACGGAATTCATCGTAAGTCTTCTTCAATGTTTCTTCTGAATTGATAAGTTGTTTCAATTCTTCGAGAATAGCATTCTTTTGTTGGAGATTTAGAACTTTTTGTTCTTCCAATGCTTCATTATATTTGGCTTTGTTGTCCTTAAAGATGTTGAAAGCTGCTCTGAAACGTATTTCAAGAGGGTCTTCTACGTGTTCGTAGTTTTCCTTTTCTCCGCCGTCTAAAATGAATTGCTCCATCTCACGATCTCTTTCTTCTTTACAGATTCTCAAGAAGTTGAATTTTATCGAAGCAACTTTGTCTTTTATTTTGATAACGTCCGTATCTTGCACAGTCTCTTCTAAAATCTCAATCAATTGCAGCTTGTTGAGGCTCGAGAAGTCATATTCAGTCTCGATTTCTTCATTTTCGTCGTCATCAGAAACTAAATCAAGGTTTTCCAACGACATATTGATGTCTTCACTCACTTCTACTTCAAATGTTTCTTTCTCTTCAACAAGTTTCTCATCATCTGTCACTTTCACTTCAATTTGGACAGTGTTAGGCAAAATGTTAGGCTGTATAAGCTTCACAATTTCATTACGTTCGTTATTGTTCATATTTAATTATTTTTAATTCTCCATCCCTTACGAGACTTCGATTGGGGTTGATAACTATAAAAGTTGTTTGTCCTTAAACGATGTTTTCCGGAAGAAACAACCTTCCTTATTTTATTTTGCAAAGATAAAAATTATTTGATGTAATGAAAAGAAATCTATAAAAAAAAACAGGAATCAAAACATAATGTCTCGATTCCTATGTGTTTGCTTCTAATCACGTCAGTCTCATGCCTTTTCCAAAGCATTTGCAAGGTCGGCAATTATGTCTTCCACATTTTCGATACCGACAGCGAAACGTATGAGTCCGTCAGTTATACCGGCACTTTCTCGTGCTTCCTTGCTGAGTTTTGAGTGCGTCATGCTTGCAGGATGTTGAATGAGCGTTTCAATGCCGCCCAAAGATACTGCTAACATTGCCAAATGTACGTTGTTCATTAATTTCTTTCCTGCTTCCAAACCGCCTTTCAAACTGAATGTAATCATCGCGCCTGGTCCTTTCATCTGGCGTTTTGCCAATTCATACTGCGGATGTGACTTCAATCCTGGATATAAAACCCATTCAACTTTAGGATGATTTTCAAGGTATTCGGCGACTTTCATTGCGTTTTCCTGTGCTCTTTCGATACGTATTGGCAATGTCTTTAAACCACGTCGTGTCAACCATGCTTGATGTGGATCCATGTTAAATCCCATATTGACCATGATCGAACGTAATTTTGTGTAATTTTCTTTTTCCTTTGCTATGACGATGCCGCCAACAATATCAGCGTGACCGTTGATGAATTTTGTCATGGAATGTAAAATCACGTCAGCTCCTAATGCGAATGGCTGCTGCAAATATGGACTACAGAATGTATTGTCAACGCAGACTGGAATATTGCGTTCATGAGCAACCTTACAAATCGCTTCAATATCCATAATTCCCATTGTAGGATTTGCTGGCGTTTCAAGATATATTAATGCTGTATTTTCTCTAATGGCGTTCTTAACGTTCTCAACGTCAGTGGCATCAACGAAAGTTGATTCAACTCCGTATTTAGGATATATAGTTTCCATAACGCCTCTCGAGGGTCCGTAAAGCGAGTTGTGTGCTACCAAATGTTTGCCTTGCGATAAAAATGCCATATACACGGTATTTACCGCTGCCATTCCAGAACTGACTGCTACGCTGCCGAAACCGCCTTCTAATGCTGCAACAGCTTCTTCTAATTCAGTGATTGAAGGATTGCCGATACGTGTGTATATATATCCGTCCTCTTCGCCTGAAAAACAACGTGCACCGTGATCAACGTCTCTGAAACGGAATGTCGATGTCTGGAAAATTGGTGTCACTGCGCTGCCTAAACAATCTATGGCACCTGAGTGAACTGCTTTTGAGTTAAAACCCATGTTTTCGTCATTATGCATGATATCAATGTTTTAAATAGTTATTTTTTTATGATTTCCTTATTTGTTATCTACTGAAAAGTATTTCGCAAAAATATGTTTTTTTTACTTTTTACACAAATTAAATTTGTAAATTTGTGAACTTGCAAAATGTATCAAATGGAAAATACCGAATCAATAAAAAGACAAATAATTGAACTGATAAATAATAAATTGCTGGAAAAAGTCATCGACATTAAAACTTTGCCTGCTTCTGGCTCGTCAAGAATTTATTTCAGAGTCATTACCGAAAACAAAACTCTTATAGCGACTTACAACTCTAACATCGAAGAAAACAACGCTTTTTTGGTCTTTGACAAACACTTTGAAAACAAAAAACTGCCTGTTCCTGAAATTCTCGCGGTAAGTGACGACAAGTCTTGCTACATCCAGTCTGATCTCGGCGACGTAACTTTATTTGACTATGTTAAAAAATGCTTGAAAAATGGCGTTTATGACGAAGATACAGTTGCGTTATATAAAGACACTATCTTGAATCTTGTTGATTTTCAAATAAAAGGATATGAGGATCTAAATTTTTCTGTTGCCTACCCTACCCACTCTTTCAACAAGGATTCTATCATCGATGACCTGAATTATTTCAAATATTATTTTTTGAAAGTAAATGATGAGATTAACTTCAACGAAACAAGACTTAACAAAGATTTTCAAGCACTTGCGGATTTCGCGATGAATGCACCTTCTGATTTCTTCATGTATCGTGACTTCCAGTCGAGGAATGTTATGATTAAAGACAATTCTACTTATTTTATTGATTTCCAAGGTGGAAGAAAAGGTCCACTCCAATATGATATTGTGTCTCTTTTATATCAGGTTAAAGCCCAGATTCCTAATGATGTCAGAAAAAAATTACTAGATTTTTATAAAGAAAAATTAAGTGTTTTCATCAATGTCGAGTCCATAAACTTTGATAAATATTATAAGACTTTTGTATTATTAAGATTACTGCAAGTACTTGGAGCATACGGATTTAGAGGATTGATTCAAAAAAAGCAGCATTTCATTGAAAGCATTCCTTTTGCGCTGAAAGAAGTTGTAGTGCTTAAAGACAAATTGGATTTTCCATTCGAAACTAAAGAGTTGTCTTTAGTTCTGGAACAGATGGGAAAGTTGTTGCCAAAATACCAAATCACAGATAATGAAAAACTTACCGTAAAAGTCAATAGTTTTTCGTATAAAAACGGCGGCGTTCCTCAGGATATGAGCGGTAACGGCGGAGGTTTCGTTTTCGACTGCCGCGCTTTGCCAAATCCTGGACGTTACGAAGAATATAAGCATCTTACAGGTCAAGATGCTGAGGTTCAAGATTTTCTAAATAATTCAGAAGAGGTTAAGACATTTTTTGAATTAACAAATTCTATTATAAATCAATCAGTTGATAATTATCTTCAAAGAGGATTCAAAGATTTATTCGTGAATTTCGGTTGTACAGGAGGTCAGCATCGTTCTGTTTTCTTCGCGCAAAAAACAGCAGAAGCGTTGCATGAAAAATATCCTCAGATTAAAATAGTTTTAAATCATATTGTTCAACATAAGAATTACATTTATGAAAAATAACGAAAGAAAAACTGCATTCATACTTGCAGCAGGACTTGGAACACGATTGAGAGAAATGACAAGTGACAGACCTAAGGCGATGGTGGAAATGAATGGAAAACCATTACTGGAACATGTAATTGAAAAACTAATATCGCAGAATTTCAATCATTTCGTTATTAATGTCCATCATTTTGGTGAGAAAATTATCGATTATGTTAACAGTAAAAGATACGAAGATGTGATTATCGAGATTTCTGACGAAAGAGAATTCCTTTACTTTACTGGCGGAGCGATATTGAAAGCTCTTCCTTACTTCGAGAATAGCAAAGCTGTTCTTATTCATAATGTTGACATCTTCTCCGACTATGACTTTCAAGCACAATATGATGCGTTTATCGAATCTGATGATGCCGCTTGGCTTTTCACACAAGATCGCAACAATAAAAGTAAAGTCGCTTTCGACATAAACGAAAACTACGTGGGTACATATAACATAGAAACAAAAGTTTTTGATAGCGACAGAGATTTCTCTGAAATTGATAAATTACTATCATTCAGTGGATTGCATATTTTTAAACCTGAATATTTTAAAGAATTTGAACTAAAGAGATGTCACATCTGGAGTCTTTACAAAGAAATATCTAAGAAAAGAAGAGTTAAATCTGTAACAATAGAACCGAATTATTGGTATGATTTAGGAACTCCAGAACAACTTAAAAATGTTTCATCATGGCTTTTATCACAAGAATAGCTGACTACATAGTTGAAAATTACGATCTTACAAAGGATTTCTTAACTGTTATTTTCCCAAACAAGAGAGCTGCTTTAACATTAAGAAAAGAGTTGTCAAGAAGAACGAAGAAGAATATTTGGTTTCCTCAAATAATGTCAATTCAAGAAGCAATGACTTCGTGGAGCGGTATCCAATTAATTGACAATGTTGATGTTATCTATGAATTAATAAGGATTATGAACAATTCTTTGGAATTGTCAGCCAGAAATTATGTCTTTGGTTTAGCGTCGCAAATCGTAAAAGACTTCGATGAAATCGATCAATATGCCGTTGATGCTCCGAAATTATTCGGATATTTAAACGAAGCCAAAGCTCTGGAAAGTTGGTCACCAGACAAAAATTCTTTAACTGAGACAGAGTCTTCGTATCTAAAATTCTTCGCATCTTTAAATTCTTACTACGATAAACTCAGAACAATTTTATTGGAAAACAATTGTGGTTATTATGGATTGATAACAAGAAAGTTATATGAATTATCTAATGCAGAACTTGAAAGTATTATAGGCAATTCAAAAATTGTTTTCGCAGGCTTTAACGCCATGACGTTGACTGAAGAAAGTATCATAACACGTCTCGCCGAGTTAAATAAAGCTGCCATACTTTGGGACTTAGATAAGTATTATTATGAGGATGAGAAGCAAGAAGCAGGTCTTTTTGCACGTCAGTTTTTCTCAAAACATAGAAATCATAAGATAGATAATTTAGGCGATAATTTCAATAACAAGAAAATCAACTTGATAAGTGTATCAGGATCATCAGTCCAAGCGGAAGCTCTTCAACTGAATCTGGAAAAAATGCAGACCGATGGTCACAAATTAAGGAATACTGCCGTTGTTCTTGCTGATGAAACACTGCTGATTCCAGTATTGAATTCCATTCCTGAAAATTATGATGACATATCTGTCACGATGGGTTATCCATATTCTAAAACAATTGTAAATCATTTTATTAGACATTTATTCTCATTTCATACCAATGATGATAAAGGAATTTACCTTTGGTCGTTGAAACGTTTATTGGAAACGGAAATTGTCAAAGTTATCTTTGACACAAAGGAGCAGTTTTTGTTACAATCTTGCATTGATTCATTTTTGAAAAAGTCGGTTTATTACGTGACATTAGAAGAACTTGATGAATTTTGTAAAAATGAGAAAATCATTAGATTCATAAATACGATTACAAAAAAATGGGAATCAGCAAATGACTGTACTTCAACAATTAAAACGCTTTTAGTTCTTATTGACGATTATCTGTCTGGTTCTCGAAATAATTTTATAAGGAACCAAATAAGTGTTGCAGGTAGAATAATAAATAAAATCGACAGATTGATAAACAAATATGATGTCATTGTTCAATTTGCTGATATTGAGACGCTTTATAACAAATCAGCTTCTGAGATGAGCATTAAGCTGAATCGGGATTCCCAAACGGATGTAGAATCAACACTTCAGATTATGGGACTTCTCGAAACACGAAATCTTGACTTTGACGTTGTTCATATTTTAAGTGTAAACGAAGGCATTCTGCCACAGTCAAAAGGTTTTAATACTTTGATTCCACACGACCTACGTTTGATTTATCAGATGCCAACTCATACCAATAAGCAGGCGGTTTATGCATATCACTTTTATAGATTAATTCAAAACGCTAAAGAAATCAATATTTACTACAACACTTTGGCAGATGGCATGGGAGAAGGTGAACCAAGTAGATTTATCCAACAGATAATCAACGAATTGCCAAACGATTCAAATAATATAGACATAAACAACATAATGTATAAATCTCCTTCTCCAAAACTCGTTGAAACTATTGATTTGGTGGTCGATAAGACAGATAAGGTGCTTGAAAAAATTAAAAATAAAATATCAGGAGTCAATCGGTATGGAACAAGGAAAGGTTTGTCGCCGACATCCATTTCCACTTACCTGAAATGTCCGATGCAGTTTTATCTTAAATACATTGAAAATGTTAGTGATAACACACCTGACGAATCAATCCAGGCGAATGTTATAGGAAACATCGTACACTCGACTTTTGAATTTTTATATAAGCATTTCGACAAAGGAATTATCACATCAGAATATTATGACGAGATAGTCAAAAAGTATTATAATGAAGCGTTTAACCATGCTTTGGTTGAAAACAATTTCCCTAAAGGTTTGCCAGAAACAGGTTTTAACTATCTGTCTCAAATAATGATTGAGGAAATAACACGTAACTTCATTGATTACGAGAGAGAATATCTCAAAAAAGGCAATGAATTGACTATTATTGGTTTAGAAGAGAATCTGACTTATACATTCGACATTGACGGAACCGAAGTGAATCTGACAGGTTTCGCAGACAGAATAGATTTTGCGAATGATAAAGTTCGAATCATAGATTACAAAAGCGGTCAAGTAAAGGATGACGATGTTTTGATTAAAGACACAAGCGAAAATCTTTCAGACCTTACCGAAAAATCTTTGCAATTGACGATTTACAAATATCTTTACAAGAAGAACAATACAGAAGTCAATATTAAAGACATAGAACCAGCAATATACGGACTGTTGAAAGTCAGCAACCCTTTCTTCCCTCTTAAAAATTGCAGCGACGCATTTGATAATGATGCTCTTATGGATACTTGTGACATTCAGTTCGAAGAACTTTTCAGGGAAATTCTAGATGTCAACAAACCTTTTGTTCAAGTTGCTGATGAAACAAAGTGCAACAATTGCGATTTTATGACAATCTGCAAGAGAATTCCTAAGAAATATTAGCTCTCAGATTATTCTAACTTTAGTGATACAAGTCAATATAGACAGGCAAATGATCGCTATATCCGCCTTGATATTTTGGACCTAAATACGTTCGGAAGAGTTTCTTTCCTCCGTAGTTATCGTCATCTATCAGCAGAAAATCATGATGAAATATTGATGCTGATTTTTTTCTGTAATATATTGATTTTCCATCTAATAAACTACTGCTGATTATAATCTGATCAAAGATTTGCCATCTATATTGATATTTTAAAGTGCCTTCGAAACCTAGTCTTTTGCTATCGCTGAAAAGATTTATAAGAGTATCATTTCTTGAAAAAGATTCAATAGGTTTAGCTTTAAGAACATTTAAAATACTTTTATCGTATGGCGTGTCATTAAAATCACCCATAACAATTATATTAGGTATGTAATTGTTACTTCTTATTATAGAATCCACCTTTGATTTTAGCAATTTAGCCGTTATTTCCCTAAGGAAAATGGTCTCTTTCTCGCCGCCATAACGTGACGGCCAATGATTTACAAAACAATGTAACGTATCATTCTTTCTATCAAAAAATTTTGCGTAAAGAATATCGCGTGTAATAATAATTTTATTGTCAGGACCTCGAACCTTAATAGCTTCACTACTTATAAGTCGCAGTTTGTCAACCGAATATGCGATTGCAACATCAATTCCTCTTCTGTCATCACCTTCGTAATGTATAATCCTATAATTATGTTTTTTTAATGGTGTTTCGTAAAACAACATAGAAGCCACATAAGCGTTTTCAATTTCACAAATGCCAAGAATACCAAGCGGTTCACCTCCTGAGAGTGCCAAGATTGCCTTGTACATATTGTTTCGTTTCTTGTAGAATCTGCTTGTGGTCCAGTGTTGGGAACCGCTCTCGGTATATTCATTGTACAAACGAGTGCTGTCAACAAAAGGGTCAAAGAAATTTTCGAAATTCCAAAAAGCAACTCTTATTCTATCGCTGTTTTGAGATAACGATAAAAGCGTAGATAAACACATTAACACGATTAACAATAACGCTCGTATAAATATTCTTTTCATAAATCAGGTTTTTAAATGGTTTCAAGCGCAAAATTATACAATGTTTTCGAATAAAAAAAATAATTATTTATCTTTGTTCTTGTTTTTAACGATAATTTATCATGAAATACATTTTAGGCACATTTTTATGCATATTTATTTTAACATTTTCACCTTTTAACACAAAATCGCAAGTTAAAATTGAGATTGATGTGGAAAATCTTGATGACAGCGTCTTTTATCTTTTGAAGTATAAAAGTGACAAATCGCATACCGTGATAGATACAAGTTCATTTATCAAAAACAAAATAACAATTACAAACAAAGACAATTACGACGAAGGAATATATGTTTTAGCAGACAGCAGACAACAGCCTCTTTTTGAAATACTTATAGGAAAAGACCAAAAATTTTCGCTTTATGTTAAAGAACTTATGGATTTAAAAACTTATAAAGTTAAAGGTTCTAAAGAAACATCTGATTATTTTGAAGTTTATTCTAAAACTGCTCATAATCAACTTTATATGATGGCTTTGAAAAGTGAATTGGAATATTTTCCTGAAAATATCTACAAAATTGATTCGGTAAAAAACTACTTGCATGATTATCATAATTCTATCATATCCAAAAGACCAGATTCATTTCTAAGCACTTACGTTAAGTTCATTAAGGAGGTGGAAGCCCCAAAAGAATATCATGATAATTCCGAGTCATATATCATGAATCATTATTTTGACGATTTACCATTGAACGACAATCGCATATTGAATTCCAGACTTTTAAAGAACAAACTCGACATTTTCTTCAATCATTATATGCAATCTCAAACACCAGAGTTCATTTGCCAAAAAATTGACTATTTGATTGAAAAGTCAAGTGCAGAATTGAGAAATTATATTTTATGGTATTTGTATTCGAAGTATTTTAATCCAGATAATGCAAGAAACGAGTTGGTTTTCATACATTTGGTAGATAATTATTTCTCAAAATTGGAAATTGACAATTTGACAGATAATATAAGACGTGAGATAATCAAAAGAGCAGATGTTTTAAGGAAGATAACCATTGGTAATCAAGCTCCTACCCTTTATTATACTGATGATAACGGCAAGATGGTGTCGTTGGATGCAGTGAATTCAAAATATATTGTTTTGTTTTTCTATAAACCTGATTGTCAGAAATGTATAAAAGACAAAAGATATTTCGATTATATCAAAAAAACTCGCGATGATGTTGAAGTCTTGTCAATAAACATCAGTGAAGATAATTATAAAAATGTAAGCCAAGATATTGTAAATCAATTTGATATTATGATAACTCCAACAATTTATCTTCTCGACGAAAACAAGACAATTGTTGCGAAACATATTGGATTAGAAGACATTAAGTCTATCATTGATGACAATCAAAGATAAATGCAGAGTCAATGATTTTTATTCGTTATCGCTTTGCATGTGAATATCAACGGAAATTTCGTTTCCCTCCAAATCGTAAGTTTTCCACTCTCCCACTTTGAAACCGTCTTTATAAACGCCTTCCTCTTTCGGAACGCCGTTATTGTAGTAAGACACATAGTTCCCGTTCAGTTTATCGTTGGTATAGAACGCCTTAACCAAAGGTTTACCATTATCGTAGTAACTGTTATAAACTCCGTTTTTTACTCCGTTTTTATATTCCGTTTCTTCTACAATATTATGGTTTTCAGGTGAATATACTATAGATTTTCCAGTCAGGAGACCTTTATCATAATTTTCCACAAGAATGACGGCACCATTGTCTTCACTGAAATATTCCCATTGCTCATGTTTTTTCTGGTTCATATATTTTCCTTTCGCAATAAGTTTTCCATTTAAATACATCTCGCTTTCAGATATTTGCGTATTTTTTATATGAGTGTTTTTTGCAACAAGTTCCCCGTTTTCTGAATAATAAAGAAATTCTCCTACAGGTTCATTGTTTTTAAATTCTCCTGTGTATTTTACGTTTCCATTTTCGTGATAAACAATCCATTTGCCTTGCCGACGTCCTGATTTGTCGGTTTTATTCTGATGATTTTGCGCGTTGATGTTTTCAAATGAAGTTAGTAAAATGACAGATAATAGTACCAATATGAATGTTAATTTTTTCATGATTTGATTTTTTTGCAAAGTTAAAAAGTTTTAAGAATTAACGTATCTTTGCAGAAAAAGTTGTATTTATATGGCTGAATATTCTTCTTTGTTATTAGAAAAAGCTGTTGATGAATTATCAAAACTACCTGGTATCGGCAAAAAGACCGCATTGCGTCTTGCGTTACATCTTCTTGGTGAAGAGAAAGGGAGAACAGAACAATTATGTAAGTCATTAAATGACATGAGAAATAACATTGTTTTATGCAAGCGATGCTACAATATAAGCGATGAGCCATTATGTTCGATTTGCTCCAATCCAAAACGTAATGAATCTTTGTTATGCGTTGTCGCAGATATGAGGGATGTGCTTGCTATTGAAAGGACTTGTTCATTTGATGGATTATATCATGTTTTGGGAGGAATTATAAACCCAATCGAAGGAATTTCTCCAAATGATTTAAGAATCAATGAGTTGATGGAAAGAATCAATAACGAGGAAATTATAGAAATTATCTTAGCTTTGCCAGCGACCATTGAAGGCGATACCACAAACTATTACCTGTCAAGAATGCTAAAAGATTTTAAGGGTGTCATAAGCACCATTGCAAAAGGAATTTCTGTTGGTGACGCCTTGGAATACGCCGACGAAGTAACTTTAGGAAGATCTATTGCAAATCGAATTCCATATAACAATAAATAAGACATTATTGTTTATATTCGTCGATGTCAAATAGATTTAGTTGGTTTTCTGTCAGATACAACTCTGCTGGCACTTCATGTTCATAATTAGTTATAAAGCGTTCAATGCTTTTCTTGATGAGCTTTATTGGCGTTGTTTTTCTTGCCTTGCAATAATTTTTTAAAGATTTATACTGACCAGAAGTCAATTTAAAAGTCACCGCATGGTATTTATAATTCCTGCGGCGACTTTTATTTTTATGTGTTTTTGTTGACATAATTGATTGTCTTTATTTATATTACAGACTATCAACTATTAATTTAGCAAGTCTTTCAGCTTCAATTTCGCTCTTGCCTTCCGAATAAACTCTGATGATAGGTTCTGTGTTAGATTTGCGTAAATGAACCCAACCTTCTTCGAAGTCAATCTTAACACCGTCAATAGTCGTGACTTTTTCGTTTTTGAACTTGTCTGCTAATTTTGCCAAAATTTCATCGACGTTTGTTGTTGCGTCGAGTTGAATCTTATTTTTTGACATGTAGTATAACGGGAATTTTGCTTTCAATTCAGAGCAAGAGCATTGTGATTCGCATAAATATGTCAGGAAAAGACCGACCCCGACGAGAGCGTCGCGGCCGTAGTGCAATTCTGGATAAATGACTCCTCCATTGCCTTCACCGCCGATTACAGCATTTACTTCCTTCATTTTTTCAACAACATTCACCTCACCTACTGCTGCTGCAAAATATTCTGCTCCAAATTGTTTTGTCACGTCTCTTAAAGCACGAGTTGAAGATAAGTTAGAGACTGTATTTCCTATCTTATGTTGCAAAATATAGGAGGCTACTGTCACCAAAGTATATTCTTCGCCGAACATTTCACCCTTTTCGTTGATGAATGCAAGACGATCCACATCTGGGTCAACGACGATAGCGAAATCTGCGCCGACTTCCTTCACCTTTTCGCAAGTCTCAACCAAGTGAGCTGCGAGAGGTTCTGGATTATGAGCAAAATTACCTGTAACTTCGCAGTTGAGTTCAATAATATCATTCACACCTAACTTTCTGAGCAACATAGGAATTGCAATTCCACCTGTTGAATTCACAGCATCGACGACGACTTTGAGATTTGCTTTAGCAATGATGTCTTTATTTACGAGAGGAAGGTTGCAGACCATCTCGACGTGACGTTCAATCCAGTCGTTTTCGTAAGTATAGGTTCCTATTTCGTCGATGTTTGAGAATTCGTAATCGTCGGCAGCAGCTTTTTCCAGCAGCCATTCTCCGTCTTGTTTCGAAATAAATTCCCCCTTATTATTCAATAATTTAAGAGCGTTCCACTCTCTTGGATTGTGGCTCGCAGTAATAATGACACCACCATCAGCTTTCATTTCTGTCACAGCGACCTCAACTGTTGGGGTCGTACTTAAACCAATATCAATGACATCTGCGCCCATTGCTTGCAGGTTGCCGCAAACCAATTGGTTAACCATTGTTCCAGAAAGACGTCCGTCACGACCGACAACGATTCGCGGGCGAGTCACGCCTGAACGGCGGATTAGACAAATGAATGATGATGTAAGTTTAACAATATCAACTGGGGTCAGCCCAGAATCTGGCTTCCCGCCTATTGTTCCACGAAAACCAGAAATAGATTTAATTAATGGCATAATGTTGTTATTTTTTTTGCAAATATAATACAGATTTTCTTAAATTTGCAAAAAAAAGATATGGCTTTTGATGACGATAATTTTTTTGATGATTACGAGATACAGGAATTAGTTGATAAATTTGAATCTCAGCTTGAAAGCGGCAGCTTCTCTTTCTATGACATTGATGAATTGAACATGATTACTGAATACTATGTCAATAGAGAAGATATTGAAAAGATTAACATCGTCGCCGATTTGGCAATAAAGCTTCATTCACACTCCTGGGGTCCTGTTCTGAACTCAATTATGGCAAAGAAATATTTGTCCGTCCAAGACGCCCAAAACGCCCTTAAATATCTGAAAGAAGAAGACAACAACACCAACGACCCTGATCTGTATGTGAATTTGGGTTATTGTTACTCTCTGTTACACGAACACAAGAAATCCATCAAAGCTTATAAAAAATCTCTCGAATTTCTGGAAAATAATGACACGAACTCAGACATCTATAGTTCTATAGGATTGGAATACATGATGTTACGCGACTACAAAAATGCTCTCGTAAATCTGAAAAGAGGTCTGCCTGGATGTTTAGACATTTCAGAACAATATATTGAGATTACAAATTGTTACTTCAATCTTGACAAAAGCGAAGACGCAATAGATTTCTTCAAAAAAGAAATTGACAAAAATCCGCATAATTTGCCAGCTTGGATGGCGTTGGGAAACTGTTATTTAAGACTACATCTTTTGGAAAAATCCATTGAGCAGTACGAATACGCGCTCGCTATTGACCAGCATTTCGAGAAGGCTTACATCAATATTGCGACTATTTTGAACGAACTTGACAGATATGCAGATAGCATTGAAACTATTGAGGAAGCTTTCAGAAACAATGTTAAAAAACCTCTGTTATATTGTCTTTATGGCGAAGCTCTTGCAAAGACTGGCAATAAATTGGACGCCATCTCTAATTTTAAGAAAGCCATTGATTTGGATGAAAATATAGCTGAAGCTTACGCAGGTCTCGGATTTATATTCTGCGAGGAAAACGATCATAAATCTGCAATAAAATTCCTTAAAAAAGCTAATGAGTTGGCTCCTTTCAACACAGATTATCTTTTCGTCCTTGTCGAGCAGCATAACAAACTCGGAAAATACAAAACTTCGTTAAAATATCTAAAGGAAATCGAAGAGTTGTTTCCTTTTGACGTGAACATTTATATCGCTTACATGGAGGTTTACATTATGATGGATGACATTAAAAAGGCGGTAAAATCTATTGAGAAAGGACTTAAAATGCTTGGCCGTCAGGCTCCTTTGTTGTACAGACTTGCATTTATAAATTTTGTCGATAATGATTATGAAGCGGGAATGATGAATTTAGAAGATGCCTTGTGTATTGATTATGACGGCGTTCAGGAATTTATTGATTTTGACCCTAATTTTGTACTGCACAACGAAGCAATTTTAAATTTGATAAATGAATATAAAACTAAAAACAACAAATAAACAAAAATGAATCAGTACATTGCAAATTTCTTAAAAGGAATCGGAGTTGGTTCAGCCAACGTGATTCCTGGAGTATCAGGCGGCACAATCGCTTTGATAACAGGTATTTTTGAACGTTTAATCGATGCATTGAAGTCGTTCAACCTAACAGCCATCAAATTATTTTTCAAGGGCGACTTCAAAGGCTTTGTCAAACACACAGACCTATGGTTTTTGGTATCAGTAGGTTGCGGCGTTTTGGTCGCTGTTTTGTCTATAGCGAAATTATTTGAGTTCTTATTTGCCGAGTATCCTATCTATTTATGGTCGTTTTTCTTTGGAATGATTTTAGTATCAATCTATTACGTTGGAATAACAATTGAAAAATGGGATTGGAAAGTAATATTGTCATTCATCATAGGAACAGGCATAGCTTTATTCATTGCTTTCGGAACTCCAGCACAAGAAAACAGCAACTTAATTTATTTGATTATATGTGGTGCTATCGCCACTTGCAGCATGATTCTCCCTGGATTATCAGGTTCGTTTGTTTTGGTCTTAATGGGTAATTATCAACTCATTATGATTGACGCCGTCAACGCCTTTAACCTTAAAATATTATTGCCTGTAGTTTTTGGCGGCGTTGTTGGTCTCCTAGCGTTCTCGCATCTTTTATCATGGATTTTCAAGAATTATCGCAACATAACTATCGCAGTATTAACTGGTTTCATACTTGGAAGTATGCCGATAATCTATCCTTGGAAAAATGATGTCATCACTTATTATGGCAGCGAGGCAAAAGTTACAGGTTACGAATATTTCTTCCCTGAAATGAATATTGAATTTGCCATTGCAATGGTAATCATACTGATAGGTGCAGGCATTATTATCTTAACAGAGAAGATGGCAAAAAATAAATAATCAAGTTTTGTTAAAGAGACGCAACAAAGACTAATCTTATATGTCGTTGTTACGTCTCTAGTTTTTTAATTTTAAGTTATGTTTGGTTTAGTCGGAAAGTCACTTGAACATTCTTTTTCGAAAGATTATTTTACAGAATTCTTTTCAAGAAATGGTTTAAATCATTCGTATCAAAATATTGAAATTGAGAATATTGAAGAAATTATTTCATACATAAAAAATAATAAAGATTTAAAAGGATTTAACGTAACTATTCCATACAAAGAAAGTATAATTCCGTATCTTGATTTCATTGATGATACAGCTAAAGAAGTTGGTGCTGTCAACACTGTCAAGGTTGAAGATGACGGTAGTTTGTCGGGTTTTAACACTGACGTGATAGGTTTTGAAGCATTATGTGACGAGGCGTTAAGCATATCGGAAGATGCTGATAATAAAGCAGCGCTTATTTTTGGCAGCGGAGGTGCATCAAAAGCTGTTCAATATGTCTTGAAAAAGAAAGGCATTAAGTTCCAGATTGTTACAAGAAATTGTAAGACACGTTTCGATATTGGTTATTCTGAAATTAATGACAGAGGATTTTATCCTTATTCTTTGATAATCAACACTACTCCTGTGGGAATGTATCCTAATGTCGATGATTATCTTGAACTTCCCTACTCTACAATAGAACAGTACAATGTCTTTATTGACTTGATTTATAATCCTTTAGAAACAATGTTCCTGAAAAATGCAAAGTCGTATGGAGCAGCCACTTACAATGGTTTAAAAATGCTATACGGACAGGCTGAGGCAGCATGGAAAATCTGGAACAAATAATTTTAATAATTGATAATCCTATAGTTAAAATATGAGTGAGATATTAGACTTCAGCAAACAGATAGCGACAGAATTTTCTGTTACACAGATAGTTGCAACAAACGTAATTCGTCTTTTGAGCGAAGGTTGTACGGTTCCTTTCATTGCACGTTACAGAAAAGAAATGACCAACACCATGAATGAGGAGGTCGTTGCTGCCATTCAAAAGAGAATTGAGCAACTTGAAGAATTGGAAAAAAGGAAAGAGTCGGTATTGAAATCTATTGCGGAACAAGACAAATTGACTCCAGAATTAGAATTCAGCATAAAAAACGCAAAGACGTTGCAAGATGTTGAAGATCTTTATCTTCCATATAAACCTAAACGTAAGACAAGAGCGGAAATAGCTCGTCAGAAAGGTTTGGAGCCACTTGCAAAACTCATCATGTCGCAAAATTATGATGATGTTGAAGGTCTTGCTAAGAAATATATCGACAAGGAAAAAGGCGTTGAAGACACAAAAGAAGCTTTGAAAGGTGCCTGCGACATTATGGCAGAATGGGTTTCGGAGAATATAAACGGACGCAACCTTATCCGTAAGATATATCATAAAGAAGGAGTTATATCATCGACATTGGTTAAAGGCAAGGAAGAAGAAGCTAAAACTTATCAACAATATTTCGATTGGAAAGAATCTATTGCCGAGGCACCTTCGCATAGAATTCTCGCCATGTTCCGCGCCGAATCTGAAGGAGTTCTAAAAGTCAAACTGAAAATCAATGATGAAGAAGCCTTAAAAACTCTCGACAATATTTTCATTAAAGCAGATAATTCATCAACAGACTTGGTTCAAGATGCTATTGACGACGCTTGGAAAAGACTTCTTGAACCATCGTTGGAAACAGAAATCAGGGCATTGTATAAAGAGAAAGCCGATGAGGTGGCAGTGAAGGTTTTTGCTGAGAATCTGAGGCAGCTTCTGTTGGCTGCACCTCTTGGTCAGAAACGAGTTCTCGCGCTTGACCCTGGTTTCAGAACTGGTTGTAAAGTGGTAATTCTCAATGAATACGGAGCTTTGTTGCACAATGAAACCATCTACCCTCACCCGCCGCAAAATGAAATCCGTCAGGCGACAAACAAGATACGTTCTCTTGTTAATGCATATAAAATTGAAGTTGTTGCCATCGGGAATGGTACGGCTGGACGAGAGACAGAGGATTTCATCAGAGGAATAAAATTCGACAGAGATATTATTGCTGTTATGGTTAACGAAAGCGGCGCTTCGGTTTATTCAGCTTCAAAGGTCGCTCGAGATGAATTTCCAGAATACGACATCACAGTAAGAGGTGCGGTCAGCATCGGACGCCGTCTGATGGACCCGCTCGCAGAATTGGTCAAGATTGACCCCAAGTCGATTGGTGTAGGACAATATCAACATGATGTGAATCAGAAACTTTTGAATGAAGAGTTAGGACATGTCGTAGAGAGTTGCGTCAATGCTGTTGGTGTTGAACTGAATTCTGCCAGCGAACAACTACTCTCATACGTCAGCGGCGTCGGTCCTCAGATTGCAAGCAATATCGTAAAATACCGCAACGAAAACGGCGGTTTTAAAAGTCGCAGGCAATTGTTGAAAGTGCCTCGTCTTGGCGAGAAAGCATACGAACAGTGCGCTGGATTTCTGAGAATTCATGGAGCAGCTCAACCTTTGGATGCGAGTGCCGTTCATCCTGAGAGTTATCACATCGTTGAGAAGATGGCGAAAGCACTTAATGTTGAATTGAGCGATTTGATTGGTAACAAGGAACTTATCGCTAAGATAAATCCTAAGGATTTTATTGAGGAAGACTTTGGATTGGAAACAATAAATGATATTATTGACGAACTTGAAAAACCAGGTCGCGACCCTCGCAAGTCTTTTGAAATATTTGAATTCAACAAAAACATTCGTGCTATAAACGACTTGAAAATCGGAATGCAACTGCTTGGTATTGTTACAAATATAACAGCCTTCGGTTGTTTTGTTGATATAGGAGTACATCAAGACGGACTCGTGCATATAAGTCAGATGTCAAATCAATATATAAAAGATCCTAACGAAATTGTGAAACTCAATCAGAAAGTTAAGGTTACAGTAACCGAAGTTGACATCGAACGTAAGAGAATCAGTCTTAGCATGAAAAATATTGCGTTAAGATAATTTAATGAGAATTGAATCGTTATAGAAATATGAAGAGATTTTACATTATAATAATATGTTTTATACTGTCGTTGTTTTCGACTGATATAAAAGCTCAAATCGTTAAGGGAGAAGGTTTTATAGGACTTAATCTCTCGCAAATCGATGGCGATAATGCGTATGGATATAAACGTGCAGGATTGCATTGCGGATTAGGAGCCATGATTCCTGTTTATCAAAAAGACCTTTTTGACATCGACTTTGCTTTGGAAGTTGTTTTTAACCAGCGAGGTTCTCATCAAAGAGCACAATATGTAGGTGACGTTAATGGCATTACTGGAGAATATGATGTTTATATGAGTTATCTTGAAGTTCCGGTTCTGTTTTATTTCTCTGATAAACAGATGTATTCATTAGGTTTAGGAGCGTCGTATGGAAGAATGATTTCTTTAAAGGAATACGAGCATGGCAATCTGACGGATGTGAATCTAAGTTACACTGGTGTAGATAAATACAACAAAAACGACTTCTGTGTTTTGGCAGAAGCGAAGATTCGATTGTATGAAAGGTTGAAGTTAGCTGTTCGTTACCAATATTCCATTGCAAAGATTAGAACGCGACCTTTTTACAATATCGACGGAAGTCCTGACTGTCCACGCGACCATTATAACAATTGTGTAACTGTGAGATTGATGTATGTCTTCAATGAAGATAAGAGTCAGTATGTTTATGATGATTATCAATTTAATGGAGACAATCCCAAGATACATCAGAAAACTATCGATAAGAAATTAAAGAAATTGAGAAAGAAAAAAGCAAAAGCAGAAAAGAAAGCGTAATCTCCACATATTGCGAGTTTCTCACGGATTATTTTTAGAATCTGAGAAATTGAGAATCTGAAAATCTGAGAATTTGAGACTGTAAATTGTACATTGTTTTGGGCGTTCCGGCTATCGCCGTCGGGCTTTCCGCTATATCTTTGCTCGCTCTCCCCGCTCCCAAATCCCGTTCCCATTTCCCAAACCCGTTCCCGTTCCCAAAAGAAGCTCGCAAAGGATGCCGCTCCAATCCCTAACGCATGGAGGCTGCTATAAAAGTGAAAGGGTATAATCAGACAATAAGGGATTAGGAAAAAACATTCAAATATCAAGCTATTTTCTCGGTATATCTTTTAGTTTAATTTTTCCACTTTTAACAGATGCGCCATCAGCATTCAAGCACCAACTAATTTCAACATCTTGATTAAGATTTGCATTAGGGTGTATAATTATTCCTTTATGCACTCCCGTCATACCAGGAAGTATCGGCACAATACGAGGAAGTCCATACTTTATATTTGTTGGAGTACTACCTTCCAAAATATCGCAATACAAGTTTTCACGACGCATAGTTACAAAACCGTCTTTCACTTCTGCAATATCAAACTCTTGTCCTATGGCTACGATATTTCCGGGTAATTTTACGAAATAGTGGACATGTTCTGCTACAACTGTTCCAATATTTCTAGGAATACAATTTAGAACCAATATTGCTCTTTGCACAATTTGCGGATGAGATGGTAGAGGTGAACCATATAGAGGATTATATGTTGGTTGTATCCAATATAATTCCTGTTTGGTTATTTGCCTTAACTCAAAGTCTAAAGTTATATCAGGGTGGACGTTACGATTCATAACATCTCGAATCTCATAATCCTCCATTGAATTAACAGTTGTTGAATAACGCTTATGATATTGCTTTGTTTTCAAATTTTGATGGGCCGTACTGCTTTGTGGTATAGTTATAATATAAACGACCTCATTCGGTTTGCTCACATCTACTACTAAACAATTAATTTCTAATCCTTTAATCTTAGGACTAATATTACTTGATATAACTTGAGCGATTGTTTCTTTTGAGATTTTTGTAGTGTCTAAGGGTGTTATCTGTGATGGAATATGACGTTTATCCTCTTCGTCAAACTCTTTTACCCCATATATTATTACTCCACCATTAGCATTAGCCATTGCACTAACATCCTTGGCCATTTCACCTTTCCATTTAGCATCAGCGATATTAATTCCACTCTTATACTCTATCGTAGTGTTTTCTTCAACACCTGCTGCAATTAATGCTTTGACATCTTCAATTGTAGTGATTTTATTCATATCAAAATATACTTGTTAGCATAACCTATCATAAAATATGAAATAATTACGGTTTTTTATATCATATGATAGGTTGTGCAAAATTACTTATTATTTGTTAAGCTATTTTTCAAAGCAATACCCTTTGCTGTGAGACGATATTTCTGATATTGACTATTAGGCTTATCTGGAATAGTAAGTTCTATATAACCATTACTAATAGCAGGATTCAAATAATCAGTTCTAAAATAATCTCTATTCTTGATAGATAGTAATTCTTGTAATTCAGAACGTCCCATCTCTCCTATCAGTGCAGAAACAAGTTTTTTAACTTGCGCACTTGCATGGTCACTTGCATGGTCATGAGCACTAATAGGCAAAGTAATGCGTATGAAATTGTCGGTAAACTTGAAGCAATCTTCGCCGTATGCTCGCAGGATACGAGGAATGCCAGGGATTTTGCTCTTAATTTCTAAATTACTGACATCTTTGAATCAATTCGTTTACCCACATTGCAAATCTAGGACATCGTTTTATAATATCGTTTATTCCAATCTCTATGGCTATAAGATTTCCTTCTATAGGTTTATTATAATTTTCCTTAATACTTAAAATTCGTTTTGATGGAGCATGTTGCGGACGTGTATTTATATCTTCAGGATTATCAAATTCATTTACTATAGCATTCGTCAATTTGGCTTGTTCCTCTGTAAAATATTCTTTAAATCCATTATTGTTTGAAAACAGCAATGCCTCAAACTCATGCAATTGTATATATGAGAAAAATCTTCTGTCATTGATATTTTCATCAATACACTGTTCTAATTTTACAACTATATCCTTATTGCTTCCCAACTTAATACATTCTTCATAATGCGGTGTATTTGTCGGTATTCTAAAATAATCAACAAAAGTTGTTACTACGATGTCATTTCCTTTTGTTCTTAATAGCGGTACTACAGTATTATTAAGATGATCATAATTCACGAAACCGCCTTTTCCTGTCTTGCTTGTATGAATCAAAACCGGAGTCACGTCATATAAACCAAATGAGTTTAGGTATGGGCGTAAAATTTCATTCACAAATTCCTGTTCTGCATGTCCTTCTACTACTATATATAATCGTTTCATAATTGTCCTCCTATCAAGTTCTTTTCCCACATATCACTTAATGAATACTCATATTCATTCAACCATATAGACAATTCTTCATTCGACAATCTTTTAAATGCTGATTGACCATCCTCTCTATCCACGACTATAATATTCTCTGGGTCGAAACAATTCACCAAGTTGGTTGATTGTGTTGACAATATAATCTGACTCTTGAAAGAAGCCTTTTTAATCATTTCAGCGAACTTATTAATCGCAGCAGGATGCAATCCTAATTCTGGTTCATCAATGATAATTACCTTTGGAGTATTTGTTTGCAGCAACAATGTTGCTAAAGCAATAAAACGTAGAGTTCCATCCGAAAAACTATATCCGTTCAGATACATATCAGTATCTTTTTCTTCCCATTCAAGTGATATTTTATTCGGATTTATTGGGTTTGGTCTTAGCTTAAAACATTTAAAATAAGGAGCGATAGATCTTACGACACCTTCTATCAATTTAAAACCTTTCCCATCGGTCTGTTGTAAACGATATAAATAGGCTGCAAGGTTTGAACCATTATTTCTCAGCGTCACGTTGTCATATATTTCGCACTCGCCTCTCATCGGAGATTTGGAACTTGTATCATGAAAATGGTATACAGTAAAACTTCTAAAGTGTTTTCTTATATATCCAGCTCTCCACTGCGGATTTTCCAACAAAGAAGACTCTTCAACGGCAGAATCCCAGATTGTCTTGTTCCACGAAGTATATTTCTTTTCTTTATCTCCACTATAATTGAAATAGTCACCAGTGATTTCTATATAACCCTTATTAGACTGCGCTGGTCTTAGTCTAAAGAAGAAAGCATTTGTATTATCAAAATCCAGAAGTCCGTAAATATAATCAGATTCTTTTCTACTTCTATAAAGCAGATTATCAATTCCACCCTTATCGAGAGTATAACATCCGAAACGTTTCTCTACAATAGATTCCGCCAATTCAAAAAAAGATATAAGATTACTCTTTCCTACACCATTAGAACCTATCAAAACATTTACCCTTTTCAAAGGCAGTTCCAAATCCCTAATAGACCTATAGTTTGATACAATTACTTTCTCTATCATAAATATCACTTATTTTCAATTTATTACATATTTACCACACTGATAACTTACGTGCTATAAAAATACAAAAAAAATATGTCAAGTTATTGTTTTATACATAATTTTATTTTTCCTATATAACCTACTCCACCAATCTGCCATCTATACGCAGGCATTCTTGGCAATATTCCTTGATGCTGTCTGCTGCGTTGTTATAAAGAGTTTTTAATTTTTCCTTCTGCTCTGGTTTTAATTGATTGCTACTATCAATCTTATGTTCGTGATCTTTTTTATAGGCTTCCATCATCACATCAAACTCATTCTTACTAATATTAGCACCTTGTGATTCCTTTTGAAATAAATCTACGAGCAATGTATCTGCTAATACTTTTACTATGTTTTGCATATTTTCTTATTTATAAATTAGACCATTGATATTGTATTCTATTCTACCGAAATACAAACTATCGATTGATTATATCCATGTAATTTAGCTAATAGAAAATTAGTATAAGAGTCGAATGACCTCTTTTCTCCATCAACTTCTATTTCAATATTAGACGAAACTCGTATTTTGTTTATTTTAAAATAATCATCATACATACTACTTAAACTCTGATCCTTTACATCCTCTACAAAGCTATCTGTTAACATTTTTACAAAATACGAAACATATAGTGCTTTCATGTTTTCTTGACTTTTAACAGCTTCATATGCATGAAATAAACCATTTGGCGTTATAGCTCTATATAATGCCCTTGGAGAATGTCTTAGAAGGAATATGCAATCATTTAGTTTCTCTTTAGGTAATTCTATTCCACTTTGAATGTTTTGAATTTTTTCTACAAGATTTTCATTGATATGTTGTTGATAGAAATCAGATATGATTAAATCTAAAGGGCACTCTGAAGACATAATATATAGATAAAAATCGACAATGTCTATTTCTGTATCATCTTTAAGAGTAACTATTGCAGTATCTTTTTTGTAAGTTATAAATGGGTTCTGTTCAAGGGCTGCTTCTAAAAGGTCAGAACTTATTAAATTTTGTGATTTAGAATCGTATATATGCTTTCCGATATCATCTAAAGTATTTCCCTTCCCAGTAATGAGTGCTGTCAATACTGCAACATTAATGCTCTTAAGAATTTGTTGATGTTCAGCATGTTCGCTAATGTTAATATAGTTATCGGCTGAGTATGGCGTATGATTCATTAAAAGAGGTAATATAGCATCAACCTCTTCTTTAGTTAAAATGTTCCCTTTGGTATTACTAATTGTATACTTCCCATCTGTAAAAGATGTTACCCAGTAAATCTTTTTATCGTAATAAAGGAGGTTCATTTCATCTATATCTCCATACGACATAGAAGCATGTTTTTCTCTAACCTTTGCTTCTGCCTCTATATCAAAGCAGTCCGAAATAAGATTTACAAGATCTCTATTGGCTATAAGTTGTATTGTATTATCGTTGTTATGTTTTTCATTATACATGCCAACAACTGCTCCATTGGCACCAGATAGACACACCATTATTCCTACAACATTTGATTCTATCTCTCTGGCGTAATGGACCTTACCTATAAATTTCAACCAGTCGGTAATATTTATTGGAGCCTTATGCGCTTTACATTCCCCTATTACCTTTGTCTTTTGTGGACATATACCAATAGTGGTCGTTGAATACGCAGTAATATCTATCTCATTACCTCCTGCACCCTGTATATTTGTTGTAATATCCTCAAGACCTTGGTGCTCCAATATCTTTACGGTCAGTTGTTCTAACTGAGTACCCTTGTCATCACTATTTTTACCAAGTATGTATAGTTGCATAACGATTTACTTAATTAGATATATTTTCATATTCTTCGCGGGTAATAGGTGTAGTAGGATCTACGATGAGAACTTCATCGTAAGTTAATTCATAAAGGTGATAAACAAAAAGGTCTATTTGCTTTTCTTTGTCACTAACATCTGCATTGTGATCACTATACTTGATGTCAAGAATATTATCAGCGATACCAGCTAAGATATCCATGTTCTTTGCGAACTTGAAAGGGAGAGCAGATATTGTGGCTGCTTTAAGTGTATAAGCTCCTCCTGCTGTCATTACACCAATGTATCCGAAATAGAAATGCATCAATTTAGAATTGAGCATTGCTAAGATATATCTAATAGGTACACAAGATGATGTTAAAATATAACCATTGCTAGGAAGATAATGTTGTTCCTTATCCAATGTGAATGCCCACTTATCAGCGGTTAGCCCCCAAATGATTTTTTCAGGTTGTTCAAATTCAGAATAATATTGGCATGCTCTCAGATTCCACCAATTTACCCCTTGATCTGACCGTTCAATAAGTTGCGTGTCGAACTGTAAAAGATGTGAATAGATTAAAGGGTAATGCTTTGGGATATTGATATCATACCCTGTCTGTAACAGATTTTCATCACTTTCATTGTAATACCACTTCCTAATATTTCTTCCTTGAAGCATATTCTTGATGACGTTTTTATTATTACAATCAGCCTCAATAAACCTATCTCTTTGACCATTGTTAATAATAAATGCAGGATTATATCCTGTTGTTACACCACGATAGATATTGACTCCCTTAATTTCTGATAGTCGTGTTGTCTCCGATTCGATTTTCTGCTTCAACACGATTTTAGTGATATCAGGGAATGACCACTCGTTCTCATCAATAAATTTGCAAGAATAGGAACCAAAATGTCCTCGCTTATCAACGAATTCACTACGAAATTCGTTGGCTTTTAACTTATAGAATCTTTCGTATGTAAATTCCTTATTGATATTGTGAGAACGATTTATTACTCCTAAGATTACGCTCGAAACAAGTACATTTTCAAATACTTCTACTTGCTCAAAGTTTATAAGATTTTCAATATCTTTAGAAAGAAGCAACTCTCTTACTTTCTTTCCATATCCTGTATTAAAGAACTTATTGGTGGTTATATAACTTAATATTCCGTTCTCTTTGAGAAGTTTGAATCCAAGACTAATAAAATACACGCTAAAGTCCGATGTGCCAGTATAAACATTCGGGTAGATGTATTTTAGAGTGCTTGCAATATATTTAAGTTTCTTTGCTTCTACATACGGTGGATTTGCAATAACGACATCAAACCCATCCTTAACGCCAAACATCCATTCTGAATCAAAAAATGGAGATGAGGTATTTTGGTCGAACATATTCCATGACGCAATTTGATTAACTGCACCTGATATTAGGAAGCCATCGCTTGCTAATTTTTCAGCCAATCGAGTTCGTAGCTCTGCAAGTCGATTCTTCCAGTAAGTCTTCTTCGAGTATTTGTCTGCACTAAAAATCTTGTGGTTTGCCTCTTTAAGTTTATTCTCCAACTCAATAATATCAGGAGTACGCCCCAAGTTGTTGCCTGTCTTTGCAAGTGGAATAAGTGAATTAGCTGCAACAAATTTAGCTTCGAGGTTAGGCAATGGTCTAATACCAAAGTTCTTTGTTGGATCATTAGAGGTCTTTTGATCAACGACTAACGAAATGAAGAATCGTAGTTTGCTTATCTGAATTGCAATTGGTTGGATATCTACACCATATATACAATTTTCAATCAAATAGAGTTTGCGAGCATAGTCTGGGCGATTGATACTCTTGTCGAAGTTACGCTCAATGTCTGCAACCATCTCTCTTCGCTCTTCGTCTGTAGCAGTTCGATAAGCCTCAGATGTCTCACTAATAGCCCTATTTAGCATCATCTCCTTCCATTGCTCATTGGTTGGGTCAAGTTGTGAAAGGATATGCACCATCTGTTGCAGCATACCTACAGGGAATGCTCCCGAACCACAAGCTGGATCAAGTACTTTGCAATGATATATACTCTCCATTACCTGCAACTTTTGTGTATCAGTGAGTATAATCTCGTCATCCACATAGCTGATAAGTTTACGGTATTCTGATTCCAACTCTTCGCCAACAGTTCGCTTAAGGTGTGCAACAAGGCTCTCATCCACCATATATTGCACAATCTCACGAGGGGTATAGAATGAACCTGTCTGCTTGCGGGCAGTTGTCTGTGTTTCGGGATTATATGACGCCAAAAGGTTCTCAAACACTTTACCCAGCAACTCGGGATCGAGCGATACATCTTGGTCGAATGGCGTATTCTCTTCAATAGTAAAGTTGTAACGCTTAAGGATATTAATGATACCATTAACCATCACACGACTCTTCTTCTTGTCGTTATACCACAGCGACAAGTCCACAGTATGGTCTTCAATAAAGAATAGATAATCTGGAACAAATAGAGCTTTTTTAACCTTTTCTCTATCCGAAAAACCATCAACATAATAGTCCTCATTCTCGCGGTCTAAACAATCGAATAATCCACCATTAAGGAACGGAACGGTCGCGTTTGCAATCTTCAGAAAACGCTCGGCATCCTTAAAGTGCTTCTCATAACGCATTAGCTTATGATTACCATGATCTGTATAATCAGCGTTGCTAAAACGCCTCTCAGAAATGGTGTCTTTGCCCTCTGGGGTAATAGGACTATTCAGCATCGCAAAAAAGAGATTCTGGAGAATAGCTTTGTAATATACGCTCTCACCATCCACATACATCAAGTCGGTTATACAATCTGGTGCAAACTCTTTTACAAGCTTGTTAATCTCTGTTTTATCAAAGAACTCATCGGGAATCAAGTTCTTTTGCTTCAGGAACCAAACAAAAATAAGTCGTGTCACTAAACGAATTACCGCTTCCGCATTGTATTTGTCATCATCATTTTTGTCGTCTAATTTATTGGGAAAACGAACAACTTTGACAGCCCATGCATACCAATCTGACAGTTCTTGATAAAAGGCTTTAGTTAAGACTTCTACCGAAAAACGTTCGGTAAGATCTTTATCGTCAAGCACTTTTCCCTTTTCGTTAAGATATTTATTTGGCGTGTGATATGCGATGCCTTCTCCTAGAAAATATGAGTATCGACGAGGATTAGAATAAATGCGTTTCAACTTGCCGTTTTCGCTTTCATCCAAATCGATAGTTATCAGAGAAAAACGATAATTAACGTCATTATTTTCAGGCACAAAAATTACCAATGCTCTGTTTTCCCATTCGTCCGCCAAGAAGCGGAACGCCTCTTTTGAAAGTCCTACACGGGCATCGTGAGTCGACTTATGCCTTACTTCATATACAACCAAATCCAATTTTTGGGTAGAACCAAGTTTTGTAACTGATTGTATCAATCTGCATGATGTTTTTGTTTCCATCTCAGATGTTTCTGGAATAAAATCATCTGGCAGGAATGAATATTGTAAAAAATTTACAAATTCACTGCGGTTATATTTCTTATTAAATTCCATAATCTTCATTGTATAAATTGTTCAGAAATAATCAATGTCTCACTTCCTCCATTGACACTTTTCATTTTCTTAGTAATTCTGTTAACGTATTCGTGAGATATTTTCTCAGATATTTTATCTACCGTTGCTTTGGTTTGCTTGTTAATAAAACGAATCTCTTCTCCTGTTAGGGCATCATTCTTTATTATCGTCAACAAATCTTTTGCATAGTCTTCTGGCAGAAGTTTCATATTACACCAATTCTTTATTTTATCAACAGCCTCTAACCTCATCTTCTCATTCTTATCTTCGTCTTTAAACATATTAGTCTTTATATGCTTATATAATTTATCAAAGTTTTTATCAACTTTGAAAGGTTCTTCCGATGCCAATGCTTCAAATAATCTAATAGCATTTTCTGAGGAAAGCATCATCGGCTTATCATCAACATCTTTTGACATTTTAAAAACCAGGTCGTTGCCTTTCTTACCGAACACAAGAACGCCCTCGATGTTTTCACCAACTTTTCTGGCTATTCTTGAACGATGCGGAATTTTTAATGCTGCCGATAACTCATCTGTTCCTTTCAAAGAATTATATAGAACACGATATGGCGTATCCCATGAAAGTTGTTCATATTTAGCGATTTCTTCTTCATAGCGTTTCTTGAAGAAAGCTGAAAGCTGTTCATTGGTTGTCAGAATTTTCGTATCGTTACCAAGAATAGCATGAATCATTGCCATCTTAAGAGTTGATATTTCCTTTGTTCTTGTTTCATTTTCTCCTATATCGGTAGGGAAATAGTTATAGATATATAATTTATCGAACACTCTTTTGTTGATACGATTGATACGACCGATACGCTGTATGACGCGAGTAGGATTGTATGGAATATCATAATTAAATATGCTTCCTGCACGATGAAGATTGTAACCTTCTGAAATAGCGTCGGTTGCAATCAAGATTTGATAATCATCAGACTGTTTATGCGCTTCGACACCTGCGTCAAAGTTCATCTCAATAATATTTTTTATTTTCTTTGAGGCGTCTTTTGAGGTGTATTTTAAAATGGCACCATCCATAATTTTGTGTAAATGAAAATTACAGGGTTGAAAAAGGACTCTGTAATTTTTTTATTAATAAATTTGCAACACACAAAAATTATGAAGAAAGAAAATCACAACGCAGTACCAGACTCTGTATTGACAAAA
>JAZNSO010000056.1:0-23536 GCA_045591245.1 Bacteroidales bacterium | reverse complement strand
TGTAAAGACGCGTCAATGCAACATGCAATAATACGCATTGACACGTCTCAAAATAAACAAGTAAAGACGCGTCAATGCAACATGCAATAATACGCATTGACACGTCTCAAAATAAACAAGTAAAGACGCGTCAATGCAACATGCAATAACACGCATTGACACGTCTCAAAATAAACAAGTAAAGACACGTCTCTTATTCCCCTGAGACGTGTCAATGTTTTTTTATTTTTTTGCAGGATACATTGACGCGTCTCTACAAAAAAAATACCGGCTTCGCCGGTATTTATTATTTCGTATGACGACCGCACGGCTTTTAATGCCGTGCGGAAATGAATCAATGAATCAAATAAATTGAATGCGCTTCGCTTTATTCTGAGACGGGGCGAACGGATCGACCGCGGTAGCGAGTGTCCCAATCCACGCTCCGATGAGCACTACTGAAGAAAAGGCGGTACGCGCCATTGCTATTGCTCTCGTATGGCGTAGAACTCCAGTAGTTTCCGGTCTCTCCGGCGTAGATGAGCGATGACCCGTAACGGTCGCCCGCAGCAGGAAGGAAGATGCTGTTGCCGTTAGTTCCTGTAACCTTGTAGCCGTTAACTCCGTTTTGGGTAGTCAATATCCAAGTGCAGTTGTCTCTCAATTCTTGTTGTTCCGCTTTTGTCGGCATCCTCCAGTCTCCACCCCAGTTGGCTGTAGCGGCATCGTATGATGGCGTGAGATTGTTGTTTCCATCTATGATGCCCTGTGCCTGCAACTCTGAAATGCTAAGTCCGTAGGTCAGACTGTTGTCTTCTGTGTATTCACTCTTTGTAGCAGTCTCTCCCCATGCATAATAGTTGCCATAATCCTCAGGATTGTCAGCTCCCACATTACAAGTCGCCCATTTCAATCCGCTCGGAAGTCCGAGGTCAACGTATTCGTGGCCGTTGTAATCATATCCTCCCAATGTTGTAAAGCTCTTCTGTTTTCCATAGCTTGTGCCTACTGCGTTGGTAGCGTAGGCTCTTACATAATAGGTCGTGTTTGCTTCAAGATTTGTAAGATTTGAAGTGTAACTTCCCAAACCTGTGCCGTCTGTGGTCTTGTTGTCTTCTATCGTTGGATTCTGGCTTGTGCTCCAGCATACGCCTTTTGCAGTGACAGCTGAACCGTTGTCTGTTGTTACATTACCGCCGCATACTGCGCTGTTTGTTGTTATCTCTGATACTTCATCTGTATCAACAAAAGCATATTGCGCTGCAGGTCCTTCAAAATTGCCTCCAGAAACCGGGCGGACTGGAATAGCGTTGCTGAGAAAGGTATAGGGCACATATAAGGTAGAGGTAGAGGGACCAGCGCTAAAAAAGTAAGCGTAGTAATTGCTATCGCTCATTGGCGTAGAACTCCAAAAGTAACCGAATGTTCCTTCCCCCGCAAGGCCAGACTCAACATAGCCACCTGCAGTAGGAATGATAATTTCGTTACCGTTTGGTCCTATAAGCTTGTAGGGTCTGTTTGACAATGGGTCCACTGTGCAGTAATTTAAAAGTTCTTCAATTTCTGCTTTTGTCGGCATTCTCCAGCTTCCGCCCCAGTTAGCAGCTGCGACATCGTATTTGACATTACCAGAAATATCATTCATCTGTCTACCGTAGGTCAGACTGTTGTCTGCTGTGTATTCACTCTTTGTAGCAGTCTCGCCCCATGCGTAATAGTTGCCATAATCCTCAGGATTGTCAGCTCCCACATTACAAGTCGCCCATTTCAAGCCGCTCGGAAGTCCGAGGTCAACATACTCGTAGCCGTCTATCTCTTGTATCTTACTCCATGTCAAAGTTTCTGCCGTCGTGCCGTCTGAGGCTGTCCTGTAATAAACTTTATTGCCTTTTATTCCGTTATGGAAGGTATAGGCGTAGGTATTGTCGCCTTTCCTGCATTTTATTTTGCTTTCTTTTGTTTCGTTAGGGAAAAGCACTACGTATGAGATGCCTTCCGCGCTTTCTACGCTTATACTTGCATCATTGCCTTCAGTAACAGCAAGCTCGTATTTCTCTGTATCAGCGTTGTATTGAAGCTTGTATTCCGTGCCTTTTATCGCGTTGCCGTAAAGTTCACTGACGTTGTTCAAATCGAGCAAGGCTATCGCAATCTGGTTCTGCAAGGTGCCGTTAAGGTTCAAGACCACTTCGCCGTTTATTGTTTCTGCAGTGACCTTTGTCTTCGCTATATGGCAGTATCCCAAATCTTCGAGTCTGCCGCTTTGATTGGCTATGCTGCCTGTGAGAACGCCGTCTGTAAGTTCCACGTATGGCTCGTCAAGCTGCTGCGAGTGTCCGAAGTACCAGATGTCGTATTCAGTTCCGTCGCTGATGAGGTCTTTCGCTGCTTCGCCCTCAAACTCCAATTTGGAAGGGTTGCCGTCAGCCCAGCCTTCCAGTTCTATAATCTTTGGTGTTGCGCCAGGAATAGCCACGTAGATGCATTCCTTGCCCTCGCTCCAGTTCACGGAGCCGTTATCCATAAGATTTGTGAAGTCGGATTTGCATCCGTCGTTAAGAGTAACTGTGCAGCTTACCCTTACCTTCTCGCCCTCGTTTGTTTCAACGGGATCTTTCTTGCATGATGCGAATGCCAATAACATCAATGCGAGCAATAATGTCGTGAGTCTTTTCATCGTTGTTTAGCTTTGAGCCTTGTGCCATGAGTATGAGCCAAGGCAGGTTATCATTTAATTTTACTTTTTTTAATCAATTTGAATAATGGAAGAATAAGAGTAATAGACATTACTAATTAACTTCCTTTCGTCTTTTGTCTTTTGTCTTTAGACTTTAGCCTGAGCATGGCGAATCCGCACAGCAGAAGAAGTCCGCCGTCAAGAGGGACGTTGTTTCCGTTCTCGAAATCGAAGCCGCTGAAGTCCATGCCTTCATGGTAGTCCATGAAGTCTTCGAAGCCCATTCCGTATACATTCTGGCTGAAGTTGCCGAACCCGAAGCCTTCCCCGTTAAGGAAATTGCCGAACGAGAAGCCCGTGACGTCTTCGCGCTTTGTCTCATAATCGTCTGCAAAATACGCGTCTTGGGCTGAAGCGTAGCTGAACGGAACGGATAAAACTATCATTATCAATAACTTAAACAAATTTCTCTTCATTTGCGTATGTAATTTTTTTTGGAAGCGCAAAAGTAATATTTTTTTAAAAAATTGAAAAGAAAAAAATTAACAAAAAATCGTCAGTCTACAAAAAAGAGCTGCCGTGAAAAAAACGGCAGCTCTCCTATCTTTAGTTTTTCATCATTTAAGCCTCTTCTTTTCCGTGACAGTTCTTATATTTCTTGCCACTTCCACATGGACATGGGTCGTTACGTCCGACTTTCTTCTCCACATGGATTGGTTGGGTAACCTGACGCTCTTGTGTATTGCTATTTGCTTGCGACAACAAGTCGTTGCGTTGTTCTTTCAACTTGGATCTGTCGATTGCTCTTGCTCTCTGCTCTCTAACTTGACTACCGTCTTGCATAGGAACATCGGCGCGCATCAAGAATGAAATAACGTCGGTATTGATCTTCTGTATCATCTGTTTAAACAGATTGAACGACTCTAATTTATAAATCAAAAGAGGGTCTTTTTGTTCGTAAGTTGCATTTCTTACCGATTGTTTAAGGTCGTCCAACTCACGAAGGTGGTCTTTCCATGATTCGTCGATGATTCCAAGAGTGATGAATTTTTCAACTGACAAAGAAATTTCCTTTGCGCCGTTCTCAACAGCCTTCTTAATGTTAACAACCACATTCATGCTCTTCTTACCATCAGTGAATGGAATCAAGATATTTTCGAATTGTGTATTTTTATGAACATTTTCGATGACAGGAAGTGTTTTCTCGCCAATGATACGTGTCTTGTTATTATAGACTTCCAAAGCTTTATCGAACAATTGCTCTGATAGAGCATCCAATTTGGTGCGTTTGAATTCATCTTCACCGAAAGGAAGATCGATACCCATTGTAGAGAGCACATCAAATTTAAGAGCTTCGTAATCATTTGTTTCTTGATGTTTCTCTATCATCGACTCGCCCAAATCATACATCATATTATTAATGTCTATCGAAAGGCGCTCTCCGAACAAAGCATGACGTCTCTTTTCATATATAGCCTCACGCTGAGAATTCATAACATCGTCATATTCAAGAAGATGTTTACGAGTTCCAAAGTGATTTTCCTCAACTTTCTTCTGAGCTTTCTCAATTTGTTTGGTTATCATTGAATGTTGAATGACCTCGCCTTCTTGTAAACCTAATTTATCCATTATAGGAGCGATACGTTCTGAACCAAACATACGCATGAGGTCGTCTTCAAGTGACACGAAGAATTGTGAGCTACCGCTATCGCCTTGACGTCCAGAACGACCGCGCAACTGACGGTCAACACGGCGTGATTCGTGACGTTCTGTACCTATGATAGCGAGACCGCCAGCTTCCTTAACGCCAGGTCCCAACTTGATGTCGGTACCACGACCTGCCATGTTGGTAGCGATTGTCACAGTACCAGCTTGACCTGCATCTTTAACAATCTGAGCTTCCTTAGCGTGTAACTTAGCATTCAAAACATTGTGTTTTATACCTTTGCGTGTAAGCATTCTTGAGAGAAGTTCTGAAACATCAACAGAAGTTGTACCTACGAGAACTGGTCGTCCTTCTTCCACGAATTCTTGAATCTTATCGATAACGGCATTATATTTTTCACGTTTTGTCTTGTAAATCAAATCTTCAGCATCGATACGAGCGATTGGCTTGTTAGTTGGAATTACAACGACATCCAATTTATAAATATCCCAGAACTCACCGGCTTCTGTCTCAGCAGTACCTGTCATACCAGCGAGTTTATGATACATACGGAAGTAGTTCTGCAATGTAATTGTTGCGTAAGTCTGTGTCGCTGCTTCAACATGAACATTTTCCTTTGCTTCAACAGCTTGGTGCAAGCCATCCGACCAACGACGACCTTCCATGATACGACCTGTTTGTTCATCAACAATCTTAATCTTGTTGTCCATGATGACGTAATCGACGTCTTTTTCGAAGAGCGTATAAGCTTTAAGAAGCTGTTGTACAGTGTGAAGACGTTCTGACTTTTCTGAGTAGTTACGTAACAACTCTGATTTCTTGATAAGTTTTTCGTCATTCGACAATCCTGAGCGTTCCAAATCAGCTATTTCAGAACCGACATCAGGCAAAATGAAGAACGAAGAATCGTTATATGCCTTGGTAAGCTCATCGATACCTTTTTCAGTAAGGTCGACACTATGAAGTTTCTCATCAATAACGAAATAGAGTTCGTCATCGATTATATGCATATTTTTTTGTTGTTCCTGGAGATAGAAGCCTTCTGTTTTCTGCATCAAGGTTTTCATACCTTCCTCGCTCAAGAACTTAATCAAGGCGTTGTTTTTAGGAAGACCTCTGTAAGCGCGGAAGAGCTGGTCGGCACCACGACGTTTCATATCGTCGGTAGCATTAGGATCTGTCAAGATTCTTTTAGCTTCAGCAAGACAGGTTGTCACCAATCTTTTTTGTGCCTCATACAATTTAACCACGTCTGATTTCAAGATGTCGAATTCCTGGTGGTCGCCGCGAGGTGTTGGTCCTGATATAATTAAAGGTGTACGGGCATCGTCAATCAAAACAGAGTCAACCTCGTCAACGATAGCGAAATGATGTTTGCGTTGAACTAGTTCTTCTGGATTTCCCGTCATATTGTCACGAAGGTAGTCGAAACCGAATTCGTTATTCGTACCGTAAGTAATATCTGCAAGATAAGCGTTACGACGTGCCTGAGAGTTAGGCTCGTGCTTGTCGATACAGTCAACGGTAAGTCCGAGGAACTCATAAATTGTTCCCATCCACTCGGAGTCACGTTTTGCAAGGTAATCGTTAACAGTAACGACGTGAACGCCACGACCTGCGAGAGCGTTGAGATATACAGGGAAAGTAGCGACCAAAGTCTTACCTTCACCAGTTGCCATCTCAGCTATCTTACCTTGATGCAAAACCGCGCCACCGATAATCTGAACGTTATAAGGGACCATATCCCAAGTTATCATATTACCTCCGGCAATCCAACTGTTATTGTAACAAACCTTATCACCATCTATATTAATGTGATCGTATTTTGATGCGAGTTCGCGGTCCAAATCGGTTGCTGTTGCTACCACAACCATATTCTCCTTGAAACGTCTGGCTGTTTCTTTCAATACCGCAAAGGCTTCAGGCATAATGTTATTGAGAGCCTCCTCTATCTTTTCGAGCTGATGTTTTTCGAGTTTGTCAACCTGCTCATAAATTTCGTTTTTCTTCTCAAGGTCTAAATCATCATTTTCGGCTTTCAGTTTCAACTCTTTTATGCGAGCCTCCTCGTCAGCGACATAATTCTTCACATATTCCTTAAATTCCACAGTCTTATGACGAAGAGCGTCAATGTCTAACTTTTCAACTTCCTCATAAGCTTTCAATGTTTTATCCAATATTGGCTGCAAAGCTTTATTATCGCGTGATGCTTTGTTACCGAATAACTTAGCTAAAAATCCCATACTTTTTTTTTAATTCTTAATGCATAGTGCCTAATTCATAATTTTGCACAATGCATAATTTATAAATACTTTCTTTATCGTGAGATGATATCTCAAAATGAGTTTAACAAATGTTGTGCAAAAATAACGATTTTTTAATTATTTTTTATAATAATTGTAAATTCTTCTGACATGATAGTCAAGGTAGTGTTCCGGAGCTGGTGCAGGTGCCATTCCTATGTTGCCATTTTTGCTTAAAATGACGTAATCGGGATATGTTTTTATCTGATAATCTTCGAGAAGCAAGAAATCATCTCCCAAATTCAACAAGGTCCAGTTGTACCCTTTCTCTGCAAACATCCGCCTATAATCGTCAAAACATTCTCGTGTTGCAATCGTCACAACCTCAACGGTATCACGCCATTGCAACGACAATTCCTTCAATATTTCAAACTGATAATCCACCATTGGAGAAATTTGATTCACAAATTGAAGCAGTACCATATTATTCTTAAAATCAGACAATTGAACCATATTCCCAGATTCGTCTTTTAAAGAAAAAGTAGGAGCTGCTGTTCCAAAAGAAAGTCTGTCAATTTGTTTGATAATACTATCGACGACTTCCTTATTCTTCTGATTTTTAGTTGTTTGCGAAATAGAATTCAGATATGCATAAATTCTGTTCTTATCATCAGGCATCTCATAATACATTCTTTTAAGGTTCAACGCGACAATCAACTGGGCAAGATTTTGGTTTTCTGACAAAAAGTCATCTTTTTCTTTCAGATATGACATAAACGTGTCATAATCAGCGTAAAGCAAACGTCTCAATTCCGACGGAGCAAATTGTCTCGAATTCAAATAATCAGCAAACATTTCCTGAAATAGATTCATATATGCAGGCTGCGAATAAAGAATTTCCTGTTTACTAAAATATTGATTCTTAACCTTATTAGCATTTTCAACAATCATAGCGACAGAAGCCTTTCCATATCGGATATTTTCTTTGACATAATCCGACTTCACATTTCCCAAAACCTTTTTCAATCTAACATCGAGCGTGTCGAGAAGCGAAATCTGACGATTTCTGTAAAGTCTGTTAAAATTATCATAGATAAAGTCATCGATAACTAAATTCGACATATTGTATTGATAATAAAGATCATCGTCATCAGACTTTATAAGTTTCAGTACAGGTTTATGGCGTTCGAAATAAGAAACATTTTCCTGATTTGGAATTGTGATTTCAACATCATAATTGGAATTCGGTTTCAACAGAATATCAACACGATCCAAATTGACAGCAATCTGAGCCATGACAATCTCACTTATATTAGCCTTTATAACAAAATCACCTTTATCATTTGATTTCGTCTCGCAAATAGTTGTCTGTTCGCAAGTTAGCATATCGTTATATGTCATTAAGCGCACAGATGCTGGTTTTTTTTCACCAACAATTTTACCTTTAATAGTAATGTTTTGTGCGAGCAAATTTATACTGTTCAACAGCAAAAAAGAAATTAATAATATCCTGTTTTTCATAAAACGATAACGAAAATTCATCACTAATTATTACATTTTTCAAGAAACATAATCATAAAAGTCTCTCAAACCTCACCTCTTATGTAACTTAAAAGCAATAATTTACAAATCCACTTTTATTTTCGAGCAAATTTTTTCCGGGACGAAACACTCCACCGAACAATTATGTTTCAACAAATCCCTCACGACAGTGGATGAGACGCAACGTAACGAAGGCTCCGTCAGGAAGAAAATCGTTTCAATCTTTGGATTTATCTTTTTGTTTGCTTCTGCGATTGTCGTTTCATATTCAAGATCAACGCTTCCTCGCAGACCTCTTACGATGAAATCGGCTCCGTTTTCCTTACAGAAATCGACGGTAAGTCCTTCATAATAAGCGACCTTTACTTTTGGATAATCAGCGAAAGTATCTTTAATCCACTGAAGTCTCTGCTCCAAAGGAAAGGCAGATTTTTTTAGATTATTTATTCCCACAGCGACGATTATTTCATCGAAAAGCGGCAAAGATTTCATAACTATATCTTCATGACCTCTGGTTATTGGGTCAAATGAACCGGAAAAAACAGCTTTCTTCATATTTTTAAGTCAACAGACAACAGTCAACAGACAACAGACTTTGTGTATACACATTTCTACTTTTGCCCTTAGACTTTTGTCCTAAATTGTTAATTGTCAATTGTTAATTGTTAATTGTTAATTGTTAATTGATTAACGATTTCTTCTCCGAGAGTGACTCTCAATGAGATGAATGTCTTTTCTAAAAACTCATTAATGTTATTTTTGTTCAGAAGAAACACTCTTGAGATGCCTTCTTCTACTTGAGGTTTTGGATTGAATTTGCTGTCGGTTTTCATCAAGAACCAGGAAGTTTGTTTCAATACCCATTGATTATCAAGAATGTAACAATGATGAGATGAAGGCAATTGTTTAATTATCGAAAGATTTGAAATTGAAGTTTCTTCATTCACTTCTCTCAATGCCGCGACCTCAGGCAATTCGTCTTTTTCTATATGACCTTTAGGCAGATCAGGAATGCCGTTTCTTTCTATCGCAACTATCGAATCGTCGATGACGACCAAACCTCCAGCCGCTGGTGCGAATCTAAATATTTTCCTGAAAACAGCTGTCAAAACATCATTTTCAACATTGTTGATAACAAGATTTTCGTCGCCATTTTCGAGCCATTTTTTTATCATATTTAACGTATTATCAAAGACTTGAGTTGTAAGAATATCTTCATTAAAATCAGCATAAAGACACTGTTCAAAAAAATTTATGCATTCGAGGGTTTTATTATTGCAAAAAAGTCTATACATTTGCGAAAAATTTAAAGGTTAATTTTATGAACGAACAAGAAACATCAATGGCTCTTGCCAGTTTTCTTTTGCAAATTAAAGCAATTAAATTGAATCCTGCAAATCCTTTTACATGGGCATCGGGATTAAAAAGTCCTATCTACTGCGACAACCGCGTAACATTGTCATACCCACAGGTTAGGACATTTATCCGCGAGGGCTTCAAAAATATGTGTCTAGACAAATTCGGCACACCGGATGTCATTGCTGGCGTTGCAACAGGTGGTATTCCTCAAGGAGCTTTGGTAGCACAAGAATTAGGATTGCCTTTCGTTTACGTGCGTTCCGAGAAAAAATCACACGGCATGAACAACCAAGTTGAAGGCATCATCAATAGCGGTCAGTCTGTTGTCATCATTGAAGATTTGGTATCTACAGGCAAGTCTAGTTTGAATGCAGTCGAGGCTTTGCGCGAAAAAGGTGCCGTCATTAAAGGAATGCTCGCTATTTTCACCTACGGAATGGACATTGCAGCACAAAACTTCAAGAACAACAAATGTGAATTGTTCACTTTGACCAACTACGACACATTAATCAAGAAAGCGGCAGAAGAGAACTACATCAGAGAAAACGATCTTGCTTCTTTGATGGAATGGAAAAAAGACCCACAAGCTTGGAGCGACGCAAGAATGTAATTAAAGACCAAAGGCTAACGACTAAAGTCTAAAGTCTGAAGTCTAAAAAAATCTCTTGTTGAGTCACGCAAATGAATGACTGATAAAAAAGATTTTAAAGATTATGATTTTTAAAAGCAATTGGGTTAAGAACAAACGCTCTGAAAAAGACTTATTCGAGTATATAGGCGACATGAACAATATGCCGCCTATTTTACCCGAACAAGTCGTTGACATCAAAGCCGACAACGACAATCTCGCGTTCACTATTCAAGGAATGGGAAGTGTGGCGTTACGCGTAAAAGAAAGAAAACCAAACAAACTCATACAGTTAGTGCCAGAAGGAAAAGTGCCTTTCCAATTCGTTTTGAACGTACACATTAGAAACAACGAGCAGCGAACAGAATGCTGCTTCGAAATAGATGCTAACCTCAACCCTTTGATGCAGATGATGGCATCGCGACCATTACAGAATCTGGTCAATATGATGGCAAGTAGAATCTGAAAAACTGAAAAAATGAGAATCTGAAAACTTGAAAATTTTCTCAGGTTTTCAGATTCTCAAGTTCTTAGATTTTAAATACGATTTCCTTCAAATCACAAACGACTTCACGATCGTTTTTTTCTTTTAAGATGAGACGACCAAATCTGTCATAACCCGTAATCATCATTTCTTTAACATCACCTTCGTGTTCGTAAAAAGCCCACTGATTGTAACGAAATAATTTATTAATGTAGAGATGTTGAAAGTTGAAAGTTGAAAATTGAAAATTGAAAGTTGAAAGTTGAAAGTTGAAAGTTGAGTTAATCGAATTGGAAGACGTCTGTTGTCTGCTGACTGTTGTCTGTTGACTAAGTTTATTACAAATCTCATTCAATAATATTTCCAAATCGTAATCCTTTCCCGTTATCATCTTCATGGAAATAGGATTCGGAAGACTTTCGTCAAAAGACGTTTGATTTACGTTGAGACCTATTCCAATGATGGAAGTTCCAAGCATAATGCCTTTGATTTCATTCTTTATCAAGATGCCCGCGATTTTCTTATTGTTGAAATAAATGTCGTTAGGCCATTTTATGAAAAGATTTTCTTCAGGAAGATAATTTTTCAAAACGTTAATCATCGCGACAGAAACCATCTGAGTGAGAAGAAACTGATCTTCAGCTTTGAGAAAACTCATATCGAGAGCTATGCTGAAAAGCAGATTCTTTCCATCTTCACTCTGCCAGACGTTCTTTCCCTGCCCTTTCCCCGATGTCTGAAAATCGGTGACGACAACATTATCAGTAATATCTTCACCTTTATCTAAAAGATTCTGAAGGTAAGAATTCGTAGAATCTATATTTTTGAAATGAGTTATTTTCATGATGCAATTATTTTTGAAACTGACTTTGACTCTAATAATTCAAACCAAAATACCAAAGAGGAATAACATTTCCATAACCATATTCAATATTATCTTTCACAACGAAAGAATTGGAAATGTCGGCAACTTGTTTTTTAGATTTATTCTTTCCTCCTATTTCAAACGTCATATCATCTATTTGAAAATCCGAGACATTAGATGAAATCACATCATGGTTGACTCTCATCTGGTTGCAGAAAAATGTTTCTCTTATATTTCCTATATTGACGTCATTTCTCCCCAAAACAAATGCTAAGTTTGGATTGTCTAAATATATTTTTTCTACCTTTCCCAAACTGCGAATACCACCTGTCTCATCGCGCAGTTGCATAATCATACCAGCTTTCTCTATATACGACAGATAATCTGTTATCGTATTACGGCTGACTTCTATCAATTCAGCCAACTTTGTCATTACAGGTTTGAATGGCACGCTCTCAGCAATTATGGCAAGAAGACGTTTCATTTTTCTTCCCGTTGAGACATTCAAATTTGCATACTGAGGAATATCGACTTCCATCGTTTGAGTTATAATCTGCTCTAACTCAATATTAAAATCCACATCCTTTGAAAACGGGTAATAACCATTTTTCAAATATTCACTAAACAAAGGCAGAGGATGTGAAATTTCCGGAATATCCACTTTATGACTTAAAATATCGCTTAACGAATATACAGGAATGCTAATATTATGAAACATGGATAGGTACTCTCTAAACGACAAGCCTTGCATCTCATAAATTGGAGCACGACGACTGAGATCTGCCATGCCTTTGTAAATGTCAAGCACAGATGAACCAGTAAAGAAAATCTGCATATCGGGATAAGAATCATATAACTGCTTCAGCTCTTGTGACCAATTTAAATATTTATGAATCTCATCTATAAACAAATGACTACCGCCTTGCTTATTAAATTCATCAGCCAAATCTATCAAAGTATGATTGGTAAAATAAAGATTATCAGCGGAAACATATAAAGTATCGTTAATCTCGAGATTCATTTTTATATACTGCAAAAATAATGTCGTCTTGCCCACACCTCGAGGTCCGACCAAGCCTAACATTCTATTCTCCCACTTTATGTCATTGTATTTATATCTGATAAAATCGGTGTTTACCGACTTTAGCAACTTTCTAAATGTTTCATATAAACCGTTCATAACTTTTATTTTTTTGCAAATATAAACATTTTGCACGATCAATAGTGCAGTTTTTACAAAATAATGCACAATTCATAATGCACAATTTATAATTCATAATTCATAATGCATAATGCATAATTCATAATTTATAATAAAATGTTTTTTTACATATATTTGCAAGTAGTTTTGAATCTTCACAGAATGAAAAAAATATTACTAATCTTTATTATCTGCATAATTTCGACTTCATGCGTACACGTTTGTATTCCGAGCAAAAAGAATGTTCGTTACGCACAATCAAACGATTATATAGAATGTATAGACGCTGAAGATCTGAAAGCATTGATCACTTCAGACACTACAAAATATAAAATCGTTGTTTTCTATAGTGTGTGTTGCGGTCCATGCATGAGGCATTTTGAGGAAACTTATTCTCCCGCATACAACAAATATAGTGACAGCATAAATTTCTATTTTATAAATTATAACACGGGCGGCGTAAGATATGCCCGTGAACATCTTGAACAATACGGACTGTTTGATGGAAAAGCATTGTGCTTCTTAGACTTTGAAAATCCTGATTTCCACTACGACAATATTCAATATCTCAATAATATAGCGAACTATGTTTTCGATAGTGAACCGAAAATAAATGGAAATTTTGGAACTCCATGTGAATTCATCATAAGCAAAGACAACAATGTGCTGAAACAGCTCACCACTACGCCGACATCGGGATCTGCTTTCACAACGATGCAGTTATGGCAAATCGAAATCGACAAGATAAATGAAATAAATTTTGACTCTATTTACAGACAAGACATAGAGTTTGATTTATTTAACGAACTACCTGTATGCACCGACGAACATTGTCCAATATTTTAAAATGAAAAGATTTTTATTATATATACCATTGTTAATTTCTATCCTGTGCTTATCGTCATGTCAGGCACTATAGGACATAACGAATAGGAATTCTCAGGTTTTCAGATTCTCAATTTCTCAAATTCAAAAAAAATCCATTGTCTGTTGTCTGTTGTCTGTTGACTTTTATTATCTTTGCAGAAATAATTTTTTCAACTATAAATATGAGAGTTAGACACGAGTCAGATAATCCGGAATTTGTAGTCTCCGCTGTTGTTGAGACTATGCAAGAACTTAAAGCCAAAGAAGTGGTATCGTTAGATTTAAGAGACATACATTCAGCTGTGACAGACTATTTCGTGATATGCCACGCGCAGTCGAAGACACAAGTTTCTGCCATCGCTGACAGAATTTTAGACAACTTACGTGACAACCATCATGTCAAACCATACCATTATGAAGGTTTCGAAAACTCGGAATGGATTTTGTTAGACTACATCGACGTAGTAGTTCACGTTTTCTTGGAACCAAAACGAGAGTTTTACAAATTAGAATCGTTATGGGCTGACGCTGAACGAACTTCATACGAAGATTAAGTTTAACGTAAATTAAAACAACTGATTAAATGGAGAATAACAATTCTTTTGGAAATTTTTCAAACAACAAAAACGACAACAAACCAAAAAAGAAATTCAATTTCTATTGGATTTATGTAGTATTAGTAGCCATATTTTTAGGTTCACTTTTTCTTAACGGACCAAAAAATGCAGAAGAAATCGACAAAGGTAAATTAATCACCTTACTAAAGGATAGAGACATAGAGAAAATAGACCTCGTCAACGGAGAAGTTGCGGAGATTTATCTTAACGAAACGGGTCTGAGCAAATATTTTCCTGACATTAAGACAAACTCATTCAGTCCAGTACCTAACTACACGCTCCGCATTGGTTCCATCGAAAGATTTGAACAAGACATTGAATCAGCGCAGGAAGGCATAGCAGATCCCATTTACGCTCACGTTGTAAAACGTCACAACTGGGGTTCGGAAATTATTTCATGGATTCTACCTCTTGTTTTGATATTCGGATTCTGGTTCCTGATAATAAGGATGATGGGACGTAACGGAGGTGCCGGTGGCGGAGGTAACGTCTTCAATATCGGAAAATCTCAAGCCAAACTTTATGACAACGAATCTGACATAAAAGTGACATTTAAAGATGTTGCAGGTTTGGAAGAAGCCAAAGAAGAAGTTGTTGAAGTAGTCGACTTCCTCAAGAATCCTAAGAAATATACACGTCTAGGCGGTAAGATTCCGAAAGGTGTTTTATTGGTAGGTCCTCCTGGTACAGGTAAAACATTGTTAGCCAAGTCAGTGGCTGGCGAAGCTAATGTTCCATTCTTCAGCATCTCTGGTTCCGATTTCGTAGAGATGTTCGTAGGTGTCGGTGCTTCGAGAGTGAGAGACTTATTCAAACAAGCTAAAGAAAAGTCACCGAGCATCATATTCATAGACGAGATTGATGCTATTGGTCGTGCTCGTAGCAAGAACTCGATGAGCGGCGGCAACGATGAAAGAGAAAGCACTCTTAACCAACTTCTTACAGAGATGGATGGTTTCGGTACAAACTCAGGTGTAATAGTGATTGCTGCTACAAACCGCGCCGACATTCTCGACAAGGCTCTCATGCGTGCCGGACGTTTCGACCGTCAGATCTACGTCGAACTCCCCGACCTCATCGGCCGTAAGGAGATTTTCGAGGTACACATGCGTAAGCTCAAACTCGCCGATGATGTCAACAAAGAGTTCTTAGCAAAACAAACACCAGGATTCTCGGGAGCCGACATCGCCAACGTCTGTAATGAGGCTGCTCTCATCGCGGCACGTCGTAACAAAGAATCTATCGAGAAACAAGATTTCTTAGACGCCATCGACCGTATCGTCGGCGGTCTTGAAAAGAAAAATAAGGTCATCACCGATTCAGAGAAAAAAGTCATCGCTTTCCACGAAGCAGGTCACGCCACAACGAGTTGGCTTTTGGAATTTGCTCATCCTCTTGTAAAAGTAACGATTGTTCCTCGCGGAAAAGCCTTAGGCGCAGCCTGGTATCTTCCTAACGAACGTCAGATAACCACAAAAGAACAGATGTATCACGAGATGATAGCAACGCTCGGAGGACGCGCCGCAGAACAAATTATCTTCGGTCACATCTCCACCGGCGCGCTCAGTGACCTCGAAAAAGTCACAAAACAAGCCACAGCTATGGTTGCTTATTACGGTCTCGATGAAAGAATCGGTAACAGAAGTTATTATGACTCAACAGGTCAACAAGATTATGCTCTGACAAAACCATTTAGCGAAAAAACAGCGGAAATAATCGACGAACAAGTAAGCGAAATTATAGAAAAAGCATATAAAGAAGCTCTCAGAATCTTGGAAGAAAACAAAGACGGACTGACACAACTCGCCAACAAACTCATTGAAAAAGAGGTAGTTTTCGGCGACGACTTAGAAACGATTTTCGGCAAACGTCCGTGGGTTAAGGAGGAAATTGATTTTCCGAAAGAAAGTCAACAGGCAACAGACAGCGGACAACAGTCTGAGTCAACAGAAGAGAATTTAGTTTAAAGTTTAAGGTTTAAAGTTTAAGGTTGAGATTCAAGACCTTACTTTAAACCTAATTTTATTTAATACAATAAAATATGAGCGTCTTCGGATATAATAAGGATTGTACGAGCAAGGAGCAGATTCTTTCCAAGATTCGGGATGCCATCTTGGAAAAAGACGAGAAACATTTCTCGACGATAAATCTTCAAGATGACACATGGAAACCTATTAAAGAAGAAGACGGCGACGAATTCACTTTCATTGAGCGTTTCAAGGACAACGGCGGTATTTTCATGTATTTCGAAGAAATGGAGCATTTCAAGGAAGCGATGCAGCAGTTTGTCATCGAAAACAAATGGTCTCCACTTCTTACAACAAGCAGTTATATCAAGGAAATTTTCGCTGACACAGACATCGTGTTTTCTGAAGATTACAAGAGTTCCGAACATAAGAAAAACGTCAGCATCATCGATTGTGAATGTTTGATAGCTCAGACAGGTAGCATATTGGTTTCAGATGCCACAGCAGGTTCACGCGCAGCATATTCCATGGCAGACACCCTGCTCATAGTAGCACATCCTACACAGTTCGCCACAAGGATAAAAGATGCTTTCTGGATGATGAAAGAGAAATATGGCGACGACCAACCTGCCGGCATGACTATCATCAGCGGAGTTAGCCGCAGCGCAGATATTGGTAACGAATTAGTTACCGGAGCCTTAGGATGCAAACAAATAGCCTTGTTTTTAGTAGAGATTTGATTTATAATGACAGAAAGAATATATGAATTTAAAGGAACAGAGGTTTTTGGACTTTAACAGTACGGAAACCGACTTATCCTTGTATCCTGCCACAGATATCACCTCTACCCTATTGTACCAAAAAATCTTTCTACTTTAGTCATTAGACTATTGACATTATTTCTTATCTTTGCGAATTATTAAACACATTTATCCTATATGAGAAAGTTGGTTTTTACTTTATTAGTAATCTTATCGTTTTGCAGTTTCAGCTTCGCACAAAGCATAATCGAACCTGAGTTGCAGAACGTGTTGAATCAGAAAGGCGATGAGATGATAAGCGTAAACATCATTCTGAAATCGCAAATTAATCACAATAAGCTTCAAAGCAAAGTCAGAAACGTTGATGACAAGAAAATGCAACGCAACATCTTGGTCAACGAACTCAAATCATTCGCAGAGAAAGAGCAACAGGAAATCTTATCAATCCTTAAAGCCGAAGAAAAAAGCAGCAAAGTCTCTGACATCAATCCTCGTTGGATGACTAACTACATCAACTGCACTACCACACGCGATGTCATTTATCTTTTAGCAGAACATCCTGACGTGATAATGATTGGCTACAACCAAGAGAAATATCTTCTTTGGGACGAGAAAGCTGAGAAAGCAGAACCAGAAAGAAATACTATAATTGAAAACATCACCAAAGTCAATGCTGATGACGTGTGGGAAATGGGATACACCGGCTATGGCATCGTTGTGGCTGTCATCGATACTGGTGTCAACTACGACCACGTTGACCTTGCCGACCATTTATGGGACGGAGGCTACGAGTTCCCTAACCACGGTTATAACACATATTATGACAATGACGACCCTAAAGACAACTTTGGTCACGGAACCCATTGCGCTGGAACAGTCTGCGGAGACGGCACATCAGGCACCAAGACAGGTATGGCTCCCAATGCTACACTGATGTGTGTCAAGGCTCTCAACGACGAAGGCGGCGGCTCTGTTGACCATATCAACGAAGGCATAGAATGGTCTGTTGAGCATCATGCCGACGTTTTAAGTCTGTCATTAGGAATCCCAACATCAACAATATCAGAAAGAACAATCTTACGCCACACCTGCGTGACAGCACTTAACCTTAATGTTGTTGCCGCTATTGCTTGCGGTAACGAAGGCGAGATGCAATGGATGAACCCAGTTCCTGACAACGTCAGAGTTCCAGGAAGCTGCCCTCCGCCATGGCTTCACCCTGACCAAGCAGGAAGCAATTCAGGAGAACTCTCTTGCGTTGTATCTATAGGCGCGGTAGATTATAACGATGTCGTTGCAGGATTCTCATCACGCGGCCCTGTCACTTGGCAAGCAACAGAATTTGCCGATTATCCATATCAGCCAGGCATAGGTCTCATCCGTCCTGACGTCTGCGCTCCTGGCGTAAATATCGTTTCACTCGACTTCGCATCAAACAATGGTTTCGCAACAATGAGCGGAACATCAATGGCAACTCCTTGCGTCGCTGGCGTTATGGCTCTAATGTTAGAAAAGAAAAAAGACCTATCTCCAGCTGAAATCAGCATGATATTAGAGACAACAGCATACAAGATTACTCCAAATAAAAACAACTCCACAGGTTCAGGCCGCATCGACGCTTTGGCTGCAATCCAAGCTATCGATAACGGTGACTTTGAATACGTAAGCAGCCTCATCGACGACAAAGAAAACGGAAACGACAACGGCAACTTAAACGCTTTCGAACAAGTCAACCTTCATATCACATTCAAAAACAATTCTGAAGAATCATATAACAATGTCAAGGCTGTTTTGAGAACAGACAACATTCTGGTAAGGATTGACGATTCCATTGCACAAATCAACAGCATAGGTGCAAACGAAACAATCACAATTTCAGAAGGCTTTGCTTTCTTAGTCGATGAAACAGCAGACCATAGAACTGTATTAGGCTTAGACATATTGTTCTACGATGAAAACAACGAACTCATCTCATACTTCAGAGTTCCTGTCAACGTAAAAGACTCTGAATTAGAATTCTCTTCAATTATTGTTAAGAACGATAACAACGGAAACGGTATCCTCGAAGCTGGTGAAACAGCTGATTTAGGCATCGTATTGAATAATGTAGGTAACGAATTGGTATTGCCAAAGAACGGCACTCTGCATAGCAGTAACAGCAAGATTACCATCAACACTGAAGAAGCCTCGTTCAACGCCATAGGCAACGAATCATCAGAAACAGCATTTTTCAATGTCACCTTATCTGATAACATCAGCGACTCTTTCAGTATCCCATTCGAATTAAAATTACAAGATGCTTCAGGTTCTGAAGAAACATTCTCATTCTCATATTCCAACTCATGCAGCATCGTCTTCGAACTTGAGGACAATTACGGCGACGGATGGGACGGTGCAGCATTGATTGTAAAATACAGCGACGGCACTCCTGACGAAGCCTTTACCGTCGCCAGCGGTTACACAAAAACATATACAAGAGATATTGCTTCTGGCGTTGAAGTAACTCTTGAATGGTCAAAAGGTGCTTGGGATATTGAATGTAGCTTCGTAGTTAAAAAAGGTGACAACGGCTCAATTATTTACAGCGACGGAGGCAGATTTATAGACCAAGGATTCTTATTCTCATGGGTAAATGACTGCTCAATCCAAAACGCAAGCTACGAAATGTGCAATGGCGTTCAGAACTTAGAACAAGTATTACCATCTGAATTTCCATCATTTACATGGGAAGATTCAAACAGCGACGACGTTCTCTATTATGAGATATACCGCGACACAAGATTCTTAGGTACAACAGAAGAGCTTTCTTACACAGATGAAACAGTTACAGGAACTTTCTCTTATACATATTGTGTACGTCCTGTTTACGAAGATTGCAATGGTTACTTCAGCAATATTGTTATTGATTATGTTGATAACGTGATGGAAAGCAATACCATCAACGCATCAATATATCCAAATCCATCAAAGAATGATTTCACTATTGCTTGCGACAACATGACAAGAATCTCGGTCTATAACATCGTAGGTTCTATGATTATGGACTTTCAAGTTAACAGTAACAAGTTTGTCATCAACGGACTCGATAACGGAGTTTACTTCTTCAACATAGAAACAAGCAGCGGAAATATTGTCCGTAAAGTTGTGAAGTTGTAATTTGAAAATCAGTTAACACAGAAAAAAGGCTGCTCTCGTATGATTGCAGCCTATTTTGTTAAATACTAATTCATTAAACATTAAACCTCTTAAGGTCTTTATGGCATGATAACGAAGCAAAGGGAGGACTTCATTATCTCTTTTAGACAATGCAAAGATAACACAGATTTAAAAGACAGCACATCACTACAATTTGGTATTTTGAAAAAGAATTAATAACATGATATTGGGAAATAAAATTCCAGAGTTCTATGATTCTATACCATTAGTCATCATCTTCTTACGACAAATTTGTTTGTCTTTACAGTCTCGTTGTTTACGATTAAGCTGTAGAAGTAGATGCCGTCTGCCAGGTCGCTGACGTTGATACAGACGTGTGAGTCGCTGATGTCATGACTGATGACTTTTTGTCCCATAATGTTGTTGATGACGATAGAAGCCGATTGAACGCCTTTCATTTCAACGTCAAAGTTTACGAAATCGTTTGCCGGATTCGGATAAACCTCAATTTCCTCGAAAATCATAACATCATCAACATTGTCGGTTCCTGAACTAAGGACTCTGACATCATCCATCGCCATCTGATACGTTCCGTTTTTCACAAATGCTATCTTGATGTCCTTTCCCACCCAAGGATTGAGATCTAATTTATATTCTTCTGTATAGTGGTAAGGAGAATTGAATTCGTTTGCCAACAAGTATGCTTGTTCCCACGTAGCGGTTTCGTTATCGTAAATCATTATGTAAAATCTATTGACGTAGGACATTTCCGAGTGATACCACAACCAATAATACATCATGGCATTTTCATTCTCTGGTATGGAAATCAGTGGAGTCATCAGCCAGTCGTGTTTCGGTTCCTCAATTGCTGTTCCGCCTATCCAAGCAGCGGAGTCGCCGGAATGCACATAGCCGAAAGATGTCGTTTCAGTTATATCCCATTTTTCCCATGGGTCGAGACCTGTTTCAGGATAGTCCTGAGGCGGAATATCAATACCTTGCGACATACCTATAGTCCAACCATCGTCAAATCCTGGACCCTCAAAGCTCGTTTCTAAAAGAACATTCTGTGCCGTTAAACATGCTACAAAAAATAAGTTTAACAATAAAACAATAAAAATCTTTCTCATAAGCATACAATTTGAAATGATATTATTTACACGTAAAGATATAAAAAAAAGATATACATCAATCAAATAACTTACAATATTTATCAATCTAATCCTTATCAACAAAATCGATAATCGTATCGAAACAATCTGTTTGACGTGAGAAAGATTTCGTTATATTTTTGCAACAAGAAAAGGTCGCAAAATCGCAAAGACCTTAAAAGTATAAACATTAAAAAAACAGAATATTATGGCAACAAAATTTTATAAATGCAATCATTGTGGTAATGTAATAGAAAAGATAGTAGATTCAAAAGTTCCGGTTTTCTGCTGCGGCGAAAAGATGGAAGAGTTAGTTCCTAACACCGTAGAGGCGAGCGGCGAGAAACATATCCCTGTCGTGACACGTCTCGAAGACAACATCTTAAAGATTGAAGTCGGCAGCGTCCATCATCCGATGCTTCCAGAACATCACATCGCTTTCATTTATGTGGAAACCGAACACGGCGGAATAAGAATAGACCTGAAAGACCAACCAGTAGCAGTAGTTCATCTCGGCGACGAAAAAGCAGTTGCGGTTTACGAATACTGCAACCTCCACGGACTTTGGAAAGTGGAACTTTGATTTTAAATCTGAAAATCTGAGAAACTGAGAAACTGAAAAAAAGAAACCTAATTGATATAAAACAACAAGTTAAGTATAAATTCTTCTCATAAAAAAAAGAGTCCGTCTAACAACAAAAGTTAGGCGGTTTCTTTTTTTTACAAAAAATCACAATAGGGGGAGATGGATTCTAACGAGATTGTTTTTCGAAGACCTAAGACATGTTAAAGAACGTATAATTATGTATATATCGACAAAAAGTGACAAAAATCTCTCGGAAAGCCGACGGAAGTCTTCTATAGCCGACAACTTTTTCAGGTTGTGAGCAACGGCTTTCAACCCGAACTCTATGTTGGTTCCGGCAAGCCCTCTCAGTCTGAAGCGCTTGAACATTCCGCCGGACTTGATCTGCCCGAACACCGCTTCTGGCTCTATCGGTCTGCGGCTTCTGTGTTTTAGTCCTTCCTCCGAAGTGAGCAGTTTTCTGACGACATCCTTGTAGGCGTTCAGTCCTTTAGATTTGCAAAGAAAAAACAAAGGCAGAAAAAAACACCTACCTTTGCAAGAGTTAACCAGAGGAGAGAGGTGAACTATCGTGCAATCCAGCCACATGAGCTATCCACAGAAACAGTCCTCTTCTCCTTTCCGTTGAACGGAAGAGCCAACTATATTTGTAGGTTCATAGACCTATTAAAGGATGCAGCTAGTTCAACTCCTGGTTAACACAACCTTTAAACAGTACAAAGATATGGAAAAAAGACATTACATCGGAGTGGACATCTCGAAAAAAACGATTGACGTTGCCATTTATGAGAAACAGAAGGCAACGAAGAATGCTTCACATGAAACGTTTTCTAATTGTCCTGAGGGTTTTAAGGACATGAAGAAATGGCTGCGCGGCAAAGGTGTCTCCCTTTCCAAGTCGTTGTTCTGTATGGAGGCTACGGGAAGTTACACCTATGAACTTTGTCTTTATCTCGAGGATCGCGACATCGCTTATTCCGTGCAGAGTCCGCTTCATCTGAAGCGCTCCTTTGGGTTGACGCATGGGAAGAACGACAAGGTTGATGCGCATCGCATCGCCTACTATGCTTACCTTCACCGTGAGGACATCACGCTTTCCCGATTGGCCTCAGGAACTATCCGCAAGCTAAAGTCCTTGATGGCTGAAAGGAAAAGCCTTGTCGTGGAAATCGCACGCTGCAAGACACAGCTCAAGGAAATGGGAGCGCATACTCCTGATTCCGGGACATATGCCCGACTGAATGCGCTGAAGGAATTTCTTGAGGCTCAATCCGAAGCTGTGGAGAAGGAAATGGAGGCAACGATAGGAACGGACGAAACACTAATGACCAACTATCGCCTTCTGCTTTCCGTGGACGGCATAGGAATCGTCAATGCCATCAACACGATTGTTGCCACACACAACTTTACAATCTTTGACAATGCCCGCCAATATGCAAGCTACATCGGAGTAGCCCCGTTTGAGCACTCTTCGGGAACGAGCGTCAGAGGGAAAACCCGCGTGGAGAAAGGAGCCAAGATGTTGAAAGCGGATTTGACGGGAGCGGTAAGAACATGCTTAAATCATGATAAAGAATTCATAAAATACTATGACCGAAAAAGGGCTGAAGGAAAGGCGCATGGAGTAGTGGCAAATGCAATCAAATTTAAGTTGTTGTTGAGAATGTTTGCTGTCGCCAAGCGCGGAACGCCCTTCGTTAGGAAACCAGACTTCATTTATTCATGAATTGTAAAAATAACGACAAATTTATTTGGTGATATCCTATATTTCTGCGTGAGAATCAAAT
>JAZNSO010000055.1:0-27227 GCA_045591245.1 Bacteroidales bacterium | reverse complement strand
GGTCTTAATGACGGTCTTCTTACCTGTTGCTACATTATCCAAAACTCTTTTTTCGAGTTTATAGTGGATATATGGTCCTTTTTTAAGTGAGCGACTCATTTTATTACTTTTTTACCTGGTTAATTACTTCTTTCTTCTTTCAATAATGTATCTGTTAGATGCATTCTTCAATGCGCGGGTCTTGTATCCCTTAGCTGGCATACCCTTGCGGCTACGTGGGATACCACCTGAAGCGCGGCCTTCACCACCACCCATAGGGTGATCAACTGGGTTCATAACAACACCACGAACACGTGGACGACGGCCTAACCAACGGCTACGACCTGCCTTACCTGATTTTTCAAGGTTGTGTTCTGCGTTTGAAACTGTACCGATAGTAGCTTTACATGCTTGGAGAATGAGACGTGTTTCGCCTGAAGGCATTCTCAAAATTGCATATTTACCATCACGTGACATCAATTGTGCGTATGCACCTGCGCTACGTGCCATCTTTGCTCCTTGTCCTGGACGTAATTCAATGTTGTGTACGATTGTACCGAATGGAACGTCGCTTAAGAACATTGTGTTGCCTACGTTTGGTGTAGCTTCTTTACCAGACATGATTGTTTGACCAACTTTCAAGCCTTGTGGAGCTATGATGTAACGTTTTTCACCGTCTGCGTAACATACGAGAGCGATACGTGCTGTACGGTTTGGATCGTATTCAATAGTCTTTACTACTGCTGGGATACCGTCTTTATCACGTTTGAAGTCAATTATTCTATATTTTTGTTTGTGTCCACCACCAATATTGCGGACTGTCATTTTACCTGTGTGGTTACGTCCACCGGTGCTTTTCTTTGTAGCAAGCAATGACTTCTCTGGCTTGCTTGTTGTGATTTCGTCAAAAGCGCTAATAATTTTGAAGCGCTGACCCGGTGTCGTTGGTTTATATTTCTTTAAAGCCATCTTTAAATATTGCTAAAAAAGTCAATAGTTTCACCTTTTGCTAATGTCACGATTGCTTTCTTGAAAGCATCTCTTCTACCGCTGATAATACCAGTCTTTGTATAACGTGACTTAAGCTTTCCTTCATAATTAATAGTGTTGACTGATTCCACTTGTACGCCGTAAAGGTCTTGGACAGCCTGTTTGATTTGCAGTTTATTTGCACGTTTGTCAACAATGAATGCATATTTGTTAAGCTTCTCGCTTATCGCAGTCATTTTCTCTGTTATTACAGGTTTCTTAATGATAATCATCGTTTCAATTTTTTTAAGGTTAATTATCCAAGAATTTCTTCAATTTGTGGTAATGAACTCTCCAAGATGAATATTTTCTTGGCATTGAGAATATCATAAGTGTTGAGGTTACGAGCAAGTGTGACTTGAGTGCGTTGAATGTTTCTTGCTGACTTTATAACATTGTTGTCCACAGCTGGGAATACAAACAAGTTCTTGCCACCATTCACTTTAAGGTTGTTCAAAACTTCAACCATCTTCTTAGTCTTAATGCTATCAAATGTGAAGTCTTCTAAGATTGCAATCTCTGCATCTCTCATTTTGTATGTCAATGCTGATCTACGTGCGAGAAGTCTGACCTTCTTGTTTAATTTGAAACCGTAGTCGCGTGGTTGTGGTCCGAATACACGACCGCCGCCTCTTAATACTGGTGAGTTGATGTCACCACGACGTGCACCACCTGTTCCTTTTTGACGGATCAACTTACGTGTACTTCCAGCAATCTCGCTACGAGTTTTTGCCTTGTGTGTACCTTGACGTTGATTAGCTCTGATCAAATTTACATCTAAGTAAATGCAATGATCGTTTGGCTCTATTCCGTAGATATTTTCGTTCAACTGAACTTTGCGTCCTGTTGATTCACCGGTAATCTTTAAAACTTCTAACTCCATCTCTCTATTTTTAAATATCCGTTTTTAGATCCCGGTACTGAACCTTTAACAACTAACAAATTCTTCTCGGGAACGATTTTCATGATTTGAAGGTTAATAGCCTTCACTGTGCGGTTACCCATGTGACCACCCATTCTCAAGCCTTTGAAAACTCTTGATGGATATGCACATGCACCGATTGAACCCGGTTTTCTCAAACGGTTGTGTTGACCGTGAGTTGCTTGACCAACGCCATTAAAGTTATAGCGTTTTACTACACCTTGGAAGCCTTTACCTTTGCTGACACCTGTTACGTCAACAAATTCGCCTTCCATAAATACATCGACGGTAATTGTTTCACCGAGGCTCTTTCTGTGGCCTTCTTCGAAACGTGAAAATTCGCGCACTAACTTCTTTGGCGTTGTGCCAGCTTTTTCAAAATGCTTTTGTAAAGCCTTTGGTGTGTTCTTCACCTTTCTTTCATCAAACGCCAATTGGATAGCATCGTAACCGTCCTTTTCTTTTGTCTTAACTTGGGTGACTACGCAAGGACCTGCTTCAACGACTGTTACTGGAATGTTTCTTCCACTCTCGTCGTAAATGCTGGTCATCCCAATCTTTTTTCCTAGTATTCCTGACATGCTACGCTTTTAATTACTAGATAGTTTTACAATTATAATTTAATTTCTACTTCTACACCGCTTGGTAATTCTAACTTCATCAAAGCATCGATAGTTTGTGATGTTGAGTTATATATGTCAAGCAAACGCTTGTATGATGATAACTCAAATTGCTCTCTCGATTTCTTGTGAACGAAGGTAGAACGCAATACTGTGTAAATTTTCTTGTCTGTTGGCAATGGTATAGGACCGCTGACAACAGCTCCAGTCAATTTGATAGTCTTCACAATCTTCTCAGCTGACTTGTCAACCAAGTTGTGATCATGAGATTTTAACTTAATTCTAATTCTTTGACTCATAAGAATTTGTTGTTAATGTTTTATTTTTTATTCTAATCTTTTCTCGTCATTACTTCTTATTAAAAGAAGAAATATGTTCCTTTTGCTTTCTTAATAACTACATCAGCCATATCATCGGTCATTCTCGCATAGTGACTGAACTCCATGCTGAAATTGGCTCTTCCTTGTGTTAATGTTCTCAATGTTGTAATATAACCGAACATTTCTGATAATGGAGCGTCAGCCTTAACAATTTGTATAACAGAGTTTGCCTCCACTTCACGGAGCATTGCTCTTCTCCTGTTCAAGTCGCCTGTAACATCGCCGAGATATTCTGCAGGTACTCTTACTTCTACTTTCATAATAGGTTCCATAACAACTGGCTTAGCTTTAGCGCCTGAAGCTTTGAAACCTAATTGTGCAGCTACTTCAAATGACAATGAATCACTGTCGACAGGATGGGTTGAACCATCATACAAACGTACCTTCATCGAATCCATTGGGAATCCTGCTAAGACGCCATTTGATAATGCGCTCTTAAATCCTTTTTCTGCAGCAAGTATATATTCACGTGGTATATTACCACCTTTAACGTCGTTAATGAATTGCAATCCAACAACACCTTCATCTGCGGGTCCGATTTCAAACTCGATATCGGCGAACTTGCCTTTACCACCTGTTTGTTTCTTATAAACCTCGCGGTGTGTAACTGTCTCTGTAAATGATTCTTTATATGTAACTTGTGGACTACCAACATTAATTTCGACGCCAAATTCTCTTCTCAGTCTGTCGATAATAATATCAAGGTGCAACTCTCCCATTCCAGCTATAATTGTCTGACCTGAATTTTCGTCTGTGGTGACTTGGAATGTAGGATCTTCTTCGGCAAGTTTATCTAAGGAAGCTGATAACTTGTCCATTTCTGCTTGAGTTTTAGGTTCAACTGCGATTTGAACTACTGGTTGTGGGAATGAGATAGACTCAAGCAACAAAGGTTTGTCTTCGCTGGTAAGGGTGTCGCCTGTTCTTATTGTCTTAAATCCGACTGCTGCTGCAATGTCACCTGCTTCGATAATATCGAGAGGTGTTTGTTTGTTAGCATTCATCTGCATGATACGTGAGATACGCTCTTTTTTGCCTGTTGTAACATTAAGCACGTATGAACCAGCCTTTAGAGAACCAGAATATACACGGAAGAAAGCTAAGCGACCAACGTATGGATCTGTTGCTATTTTGAAAGCGAGTGCGCAGAACGGTTCTTTTGAATCCGCCTTACGTATTTCTTCTTTTTCAGTCTTTGGATTGATGCCTGTAACATCTTCAATATCATTAGGACTTGGGAGGTAGTTAATGACAGCGTCGAGCAAGAACTGTACTCCTTTGTTCTTGAAAGATGCTCCGCACAAAACCGGGCATGCTCTTCTTGACAAAGTAGCTTTTCTAATCTCAGCGATAAGTTCTTCTTCTGTAATGGAATCAGGATCATCCATAAATTTCTCGAACAACTCTTCATTATCTTCGGCAGCACCTTCTAATAACATATTACGGTATTCTGCAGCAGTTTCCTTCAGATCATCAGGGATTTCCACCTCTGAGAATTGAGTTCCAAGCTCATCTTCCCATACGAAAGCCTTATTTTTGACTAAGTCAACGACACCGATGAAAGTATCTTCGCATCCGATAGGAATTTGCAATGGTATTGGATTTGCGTTGAGGCGTTCTCTAATCTGTTCAACGACTTTAAAGAAGTCAGCACCACAACGGTCCATTTTGTTTACAAAACAGATATGTGGCACTTTGTATTTATCGGCTTGATGCCATACAGTTTCTGATTGAGGTTCAACACCGCCCACTGCGCAGAACAATGCAACAGCTCCGTCGAGGACTCTGAGAGAGCGTTCCACTTCCACGGTAAAATCGACGTGACCAGGAGTGTCGATGATATTAATCTTATATTGTGAATTATTAAGAGTCCAGAATACTGTAGTAGCTGCTGAAGTGATAGTGATACCGCGTTCTTGTTCTTGAACCATCCAGTCCATTGTTGCGGCTCCGTCATGCACTTCACCGATACGACGACTACGGCCTGTATAATAGAGAATACGCTCAGTTGTCGTAGTTTTACCAGCATCTATGTGAGCCATGATGCCGATATTACGAGTGAAATCTAAGTTATTCATATTATTTTGACCGTTATTCATCTTTATTTACACCTTTTATATATTAGAATCTGAAGTGTGAGAAGGCTTTGTTAGCGTCAGCCATTCTGTGGATTTCTTCCTTTTTCTTGAAAGCTGCACCTTCTTCTTTGTAAGCTTGCATGATTTCACCAGCTAATCTCTCGCCCATTGATTTTTCGTGGCGTTTACGAGCATAACCGATGAGGTTTTTCATACCGATACTTTGTTTACGTGCTGGACGGATTTCCGAAGGGATTTGGAATGTAGCACCACCAATACGACGGCTTCTTACCTCAACCTGTGGAGTTACATTTTCTAAAGCTTTCTTCCAAACACTGACAGGGTCTTCGTTCAATTTGTTACCCACGATATCCATTGCGCTGTAGAATATTTCGTAAGCAAGGTTTTTCTTACCCTTCAACATGATGTTGTTAACAAATTTTGTCACCAATACATCACCGTATTTTGGATCTGGAAGGATGATTCTTTTCTTTGGTTTAGCTTTTCTCATGTTTTAATGTTCTAAACTTTTACCGTTTAACAATTATTTCTTCTTAGCGGCCTGTTTCTTAGGACGTTTAGCACCGTATTTTGATCTGCGTTGTGCACGACCATCAACACCTGCAGTATCCAAAGCACCACGGATGATGTGATAACGTACACCTGGAAGATCCTTAACACGGCCTCCTCTAATCATCACGATAGAGTGTTCCTGCAAGTTATGACCCTCACCACGAATGTAGGCGTTAACTTCTTTCTGATTGGTCAAACGAACTCTCGCAACCTTACGCATAGCTGAATTAGGCTTCTTAGGTGTTGTTGTGTAAACACGTACACAAACACCACGGCGTTGTGGGCACGAATCCAAGGCAGGAGATTTACTCTTGTCTTCCAATTTTTGACGTCCTTTGCGGACTAATTGTTGAATCGTTGGCATTTCTTTTTCTTTAAATTACTAATTTTTATCCATTCAATAGGAAAAATTCCTTTTTAATTTCTCACTAAAATAGCCAAAAATCTCACTCTTTAAACAATATAGTTTCGGGAGTTACAGCCACGATTGTGACTTATTTTGCTAAACCCATCATAAGCTCAAGAACTGATTTTTAATTACTTATGATGTAGAAACCTCTAACGTTTAACTTATCAGGTCCCTTAACTATCTCATTCACAAAGTTAATATTTCTAACTTTTTTCCGAGTGCAAAGATACAACTTTTTCTTTAATACACAACACTTTGTAGAAAAAAAAATTCAACTTTTTTTATCACCTATTTTTTATGGTTTTTTAACGGTTTTTTTAGTCACCGAGTCGCCAAGTTTCTAAGTCACCAAGATAATCTCTCGTAGAGGCGCACGTCCGTGTGACTTCTCAGATTCTCAGATTCTCAATTTCTCAGATTCAACAAAAAAAAAGAGCCCCTATTTCTAAGAGCTCTCTAAACTTTAGTCCTATTTTCTCAGATTTTCAGATTCTCAAGTTCTCAGATTCTATTTCACCCACTTCCCTTCTTCAACTTTCAACTTTCCATTTTCAGTTTTCAAATTCCAGATGTAAGTTCCCGAGCTCCATTTAGAAGCGTCTATGCTTGTGACTTCATCTGTAATTATTTGTTGATGAATTATTCTTCCTTGCATATCATAGACTTGCAATGTAGCGTTACGCAAGCCGGTTCTTATATTCAAAACATCACCACCCGGATTAGGATAAGCCACGGCGAGATGCAGGTTATGAGCGTGAGCTTCCTCAATGTTGAGATATGAATTGAATTTAGTAAGCACCATCCAACACACATCAGATGCCAGATCACGAGCATAGCCAGTGAGGAAAAGACCTCCATCTTTTGCTGTCTTAATTGACCTGATATAAGTCAATATATTATCTGTTTCATCATGTACATCGTAATATACCGTCATCATCGCATCCATATTCATATCAAATCTCTCTATCACAAGCCATGAGTCATGATTGTCATCTCCTAAGTCCATGTGATACGCATAATAAATGGATTTATCATCTGCCATATCAACAGCATTGAGAATAGGCTGAATGTCCCTTGTGGTCGGTTCGCCTCTTTCTATATAGTTGTCTATTGGCAGGAAGTCTGATGAGTTATTCAGGTTATCATCCAATTCGTATAACCTGTTATCGTCATACAGATAATGATTTGGATTATCAACAGATTTTGCTGTCGTAGCCAAAAGTGTAGTGTTAAGGTTTGTTCTTACAACGGATACATTTTCTATATTTTCAGCATCTAAGACTTCATTGACATATCCCGGATGTTTTATGAATCGAGTCGCAATATGGTTGAAGTCTTTATCATAATACAAAACTTCCCCGTTACCTGACGCACCTTCAGTATGAACCCCCGTTTTGTACAAGATATAATGAGAATCAGTTTTTATAATTTGGTTTCTGCGAAATGAGAATTCATAAACTGCATTACCATGACTCCATGCTTCATATCCTTTTCTATTCAATATTTCTCCATCAAAGTTCATTCTGAAAAAGAACAAAGAGTCGGAACCTCTCGGATTATTACTGTCAAGACTAACTGTTTTAAAATATGCACCTATTATGTCACCCTCATCTTCGAATGCGGAAAAAAGGAAAATATGACCGCTATGTTCGTTAGGCATATACTGCCACTGAGCATTTCCGCATTCGTATGTATTTATTGGGAAACTATGTTCGTGAGATTCCGTAACATTCAAATCATCATCCAATTCATAAAGGACTATAACTGCTTCGGAAGGTGGATTGTCAAAGTTTTGAAAATAATAGTCGCACGTATAATCATGCTCAGGACTATATGTGGTAAGAGCGTGTAGATGTCCGTTCTCATCTTCAAAAAGATATGGAGCAGATTCTGTCATGTAACCTTCTTTGAAAAAATTATTCTTACACAGATATTTCCCATCAGCGGATATTTTCATGATAGCGGGATGGCCTGAATAGAAATCACCCATCCCACTTCTGTAGATGTATTCAAGAGAAGTAACGCATATATTACCGTCAGATAATTCCACCGTTTCCCAGAATGAAAACTCTGTGTTGTCGGATGAACTGTATTCTTTCAGATACTCCCATTCTTGGGAGAAAACACTATTAACTCCGCAGAGGAGCAGGATTGATAGAGTTAGTAATAATTTCAATATTTTATTCATAATGTTAAAATTTTAAATTGAACTTCTAATTTTGTTGTGAACCACGAACTGACATCCAATTCTAAAATTCTAAAATTCTAAAGTTCTAAAATTCTATTTAACCCATTTCCCCTCTTCAACTGTCAATTGTTCATTGTTAACTGTTAACTTCCAGATGTAAGTTCCCGACTTCCATTTCGAGGCGTCTATGCTTGTGGCTTCATCTGTAATTTCTTGCTCATGAATTCTTCTTCCTTGCATATCATAGACTTGCAATGTAGCATTGCGCAAACCTGTTCTTATATTCAAAACATCACCGCCTGGATTAGGATAAGCGATAGCGAGATGCAGACCGTAAGCGTGAGCTTCCTCGATGTTGTCAGGTTCGAAACCGAAGACTGTGGCAGGGAATTTAGCGACGCTTTTATAAGTAGTTACATAAAGGTCTCCGTCTTCTGTCGATCTCAACGATCTGATTTTATTGCCATAATACAAAGTGGAGATGGTATCTAAATCTTCATTCAAACATTCTATAATGCAATATGGTTTATTGTCCAAATCATAATTACATGCAAAAAACATCAAACTGTCAGGAGCAAGGTCAACTGCTCCGAGAAGAGGTGACATTTCGTATGTAGTCGGACTACCTCTGACAATGTAATTATCATTTGACAAATACATTGGAGCAGCATCCAAATCGTCATCTAACATATATAACCTAACATCATTATAGTGATCAGAATGAGGATTTGTAATAGAAGATGCAGTAACTGACAAATAAGTCTTATTTGTAGATGATTTACGAACAGTAATGTCTCTTAAAAAATCTACTGTTGGAGCGGGAACGTTATAACCTGGATGTATCAGGTATTTTGTTTCTACAAGATTAAAGTCCTTATCATAATATGTAATCTCTCCATGAATGCTATTTAATCCTCTGTCATACATGATATAGTATGAATCTGTTTTAACGATATGATTTCTACGATACAACGCCTGATACCAACCACCACTAAATTCTGTCTCGTAAGATTTCATTTTTACGATCTCACCGTCAAAATTCATCCGGAAGAAGAACAGAGAGTCGAATCCTCGTGGATTATCGGGATCTGTACTAACTATTTTGTAATATGCACCTACTATGTCGCCTTCATCCTCAAATGCAGAAAACAGGAATAAATTGCCGCTATATTCATTTGGAAGATATTCCCAATTACTCCATCCTCTATTTTCAAAAGTATCAATAGGAAAACTATGCTCATAACTTTCAACTATACTAAGTGTTTCATCAAATTTATATAATGCCAAGATGGCATCTGTAGGAGGATTTTCATAATTCATAAAATGATTGAAACTAAGAAAGTCATGTTCCGGGCTGTATGTTGTAAGCGCATACAGCTCATTGTTTTTCTCAAAAAGGTAAGGGGGAGTCGACATCATTGTGTAACCTGGACGAAAGAAATCATTGCGTACTAACTCATCTCCATTTGAATTGAGCAACATGAGTGCCGGATGAGCAGAATAAAAATCTCCGAACCCGCTTCTATAATAAAAATCAGATGTGACAGCTACATTTCCATTAGACAATTCTATAGCTTCACCAAATTCAAAACTCTCGTCGCTATTAGATTCCTCAATGACATATTCCCAAAGATACTGAGTGTTTTTCTCATTATTTCTCTCTACACGCTCATCTTTAATCTTATTTCTTGACAAACGTAAGTTTATAAGGTCTTCTTTTGATAAGTTATAATTCATATCATAATCAGATACCTGAGAAAAAACATTGTTCACGAACAAAAATGTCAATGTTAAAACTGTAATAAATCTTTTCATATCGTTCATTTTTTGTTAGGACAACATCTATATATTATTTTGCTATTGATATTTTCTGGGTAACAACAGAACCTTCATCACCGAAGATACGTATAAAATATACTCCAGCAGAAAAAGATTCGACATCTATATTGACGACTTCATCATTGTCACATTCAAATGTCATAACAGTCTGACCCATAGTATTGAAAACAGTTATCTGTCTCATGGAATTTCCTTCTACTGTCAGCATATCTTTTGTCGGGTTTGGATATATCACATACATGTCATCATCCAACTCATCAACATTATCGTATATTACAGTAGATAGAGTATGTGATGCCTCATAACCGAAATCGCCGTTGCCGTCTAAAACAAGATTACCATGTGCATCATATATTTTGTAATATCCGTCACCGACATCGCAGCAGATGCCGTTCCCGACCAAATCGTATATTGTAAACTTCAGACATTGATCTGCTGTTACATCCACATTTATGGTGTGTAATTCCGTTGCAGATGACTGTCCGAAGTAATATTCATAAGGACCACCTGAAGCAACAACATTATTGTCGTCATCAAGAAGTTGCCATGTAGTCTCATGACCATTTCTGTCTTGCATTATCTCAATGGTAATCTCGTCATTCTCACTATTCAAGTACAATACAGACAAATCATCACTTGATGAGGCAAAAGGTTTTGTACTGTTGACGCTCACGCCATTAGCTTCAACAATTTTAAAATCTATATTATGGTCGCCAATAGGCACATCCATATCAAACTCAATAATTTCCGAATTATAAGAAGGTATGCTGCCATTCCACTCGTATTCAAAAGTGTCGCCATTGTCTATTTCCATCAGCATCTTTATTGATGTCAATTCATCTAATCCTCTGTTCTGCATATTAAGAGCGAATGTCTTGCTATTGGAGCATACGGAAGCCTGTCTCTCTGTAATCTTCTCGATATAAGGAAATACGGATTCTTGTGTACCCAACAGATACGATAGATGAGCGACATTCTGTATAGGGTAAGAAATGCCATAGTCGGTGTTGTCGCTTACAAAAGCATAGAAGTTGATGTTCTCCAAATCCACATCAACTCCATTAGGAAGGCCTATAATATTCGGTATGTTGTAAGTATACTCTTTTGTGATTAAAGTACCGGCTTTTGTAGGTCCTATCTCATCACCCCAAGTAGAAGTAATGATATCACGAAGTGTATGCATGTGACAATATTCACCGTTGACATACTGTTCAGGATTGATTTGACCATTATTTTGGTATCCCCAGACGCTGTCTTGGGTCATCGCTACAGTGAGGTAATTAATATCGAAATCGCTATCGGAGGTATAATATACTTCTACTGTTATTGTAGCTTCACGTGTCGCCTCATTCACAACCACCTGACCAGCGATATTACATGCAGCCACATCATCAGACATCTCATATATATAGCCTTCCCAGAATGAAGGAGATATGTCGCCTCCTATCCTCCTGTTAACCAAACCAGAGGGGACGTATCCGATATGTATGGTATTTGTGATTATTCGTCCATCTTCAGTCTTAAAATTAGGATATGTCTCTGGAGATAGGGCTTCATGTATATTTATCAGAAACAGACGTTCCGGATTCTCTCTCATCAAAGTGTTTGCGAGTTTATGAGCCTCAGGACATGCGTGGCAGTTTCTTCCGGTAAACTCTTCAATCAGCATATTTTTCAGAGACGGTTCTGTTGATACAAACTGCGGTGTGTCATAATTTTTTTCCTGAGAAAATAGAACACCGCCTAACAGCATCATTGAGGTTAAAAGACAAGTTTTTATTTTCATAGAATTTTAATTTGTATAAATGCAAAATTAGCAAAATAAAATATGGAATAAATGACGCTTAGGCCATATTCCATATTTTTACACAATATCATCGTTGACTGTCAATGATATATGAAAAATTAAATCCATATATTCACCTCTGTGATAAGGGCGGAAAGTAAGTTCACTTCAGGAAAAACATTCATTTTTCTATATAAAAGACCTCAAGATTTCTTCAATTTTCATCTCAGTCTTTTTAATAATAGAGTTGCGATATTTGCTGACGGTGTTCTCACGTAGATTTAAAATATGAGCTATTTCTTTCACTCGAAACGCAAGGAAAGAAAGCAAGCATATTTTCTGTTCGGTTTCTGTCAGATTGCCGAAAGCATCCTTAAATCTATTATAAGCGTCAGGATAGAACGTGTTGAACTCTTTCAATATACTTTGAAATACGTCATCTTTTTGTCTGAAATATATCTCATACACATGTTGACGCAAAGCATTGTCGGTAACGTCTTTTTGCTTAGTAATATTTTTCTTGTGTCGTTTTGATGTATTAATCAACATATATGTTACGAATATGACAAGAATTAAGATGACAAAGGAATACGATATTCTTTTTTGTTTGTCTTTCTGCTGACGCATATCTTCCAATTTGGCATCGCGGTCCTTCTTATATGTATCATATTGTCCGATCAATTTATTTTCATCAGTTAATCTTTTTTCTTCAACCTTGATATAAGTCTCGTAAGATTTCTTACACAACTCCATACTGTCGATATTGTTTTCTTCCTCGTATATTTCTGCCAACATATCCATCACAACACATCTTGATATTTCGGGAAATTTCTCTATCCCGAACACCTTCAGAAGATAAGGCTTAGCTTTAAGTTTATATTCCGGAATATCAAACATCGATATACCTAAAGCCACCGAATCTTTTCTTACATCCATGCCTCGTCTGTATTTAAAAGCCATTCTTTCATGTTCAACCCTAAAGAAAGAATCATCTTCTTCCTCACCATAAAATATACTTGCCAATGAAGATTTTATTTTCAGATAAGGTTCTAAATAATCCGAAGTCGTGTCTAAATAAGGTTCAGCGAGTTTAATGTAATATCTTGCAGATTCCATATCACCCATCACCGGATATATCAATGCCAAATCGGCACACAAGGTCGCCATCATATTTGTATCAATATTCTTTTCCTGATAATAAAGAGCCATCTCCAAGGCATCAATCTGCGTATCCGGAATCATTTTGTGGAATAAGATATACGATAATTGATAATATGCTTTAGAAGCGAGAGAGATCTCCTCTTTATTCATATCTTCTGGGAGTTTTTCCAACAATCTGAGGGATTCAATAAACTTAGAGAATGCATCTATAAGACTATCATTATGTATTACTTCATTATCTGTTTTAATTTTATTAATGCCTTTTTCATAATACGACAATGCCTGCTGATATGTCTCTAACCTTTCTTTTTTATTTCCACAAGAAACAAAAGAAATCAATAAGGTAATGACTGATAATATGTGAAACAATTTATTCATATTCTATGAACTTGTTTTTACCGTTTTCAAAACAATTTATAGAATTCCCCTTTGTTTCTTGATGTCGTCATTCAACGATAGTTAACGGCATCAAAGCTTGAACGCCTTCTAATTTGCTGATTGTTTCTATCGCTTCAAGATATTGATAAGTCTCACCTAAGTTTTTCTTCATAAGTGTTTTTGCATAATATTCTTGTGTTTCTGTCTTGAACAGACTTTCAAAAATATCTTCCTGTTTAGGATATTCTTTTATTGAATAAGATTCGAGGTTTGCTTTGTCGGCGGCGTATGCTATAGCTTTTTCTATTCCGCCAAATTCGTCTATCAAACCAATATTTATTGCATCGACACCACTCCATACACGTCCCTGAGCTATACTATCGACGAAAGTTTTTCTGAGATTTCTTTCTGTCGACACTAATGTAAGGAAGTCATCGTAAGTATCGGTAACGTGTTTCTGCATCATTTTCAACTGATAAGGTGTCATCGGTTTTACGAGACTACCGAAGTCTGAGTTTTCATTCGTCTTAACGACATCGAACGATAAGCCGATTTTGTCTGTCATCAAACCTTCGAGATTAGGCACGGTTCCAAACACTCCGATGGAACCTGTCAATGTCGTCGGATCGGCGAAGATATAATCAGAACTTGACGAGATCCAGTAACCTCCTGAAGCAGCATAATTACCCATTGAAACAATGAGAGGTTTTTCCTTTGCGGCAAGTTCAACTTCGCGACGAATCACTTCAGAAGCTACCGCACTGCCACCAGGAGAGTTGACTCTCATAACGATAGCCTTGACTTTCTTGTCGTTTCTCGCTTGACGAATTGCTTCCGACAATGTAACAGAACCTATTGTAGATTCATCGCCCTCGCCGTCGATAATCTGTCCCGAAGCATATACTATAGCTATCTTATCTTCGCCTTGATATAGCTCAGGTCTCACTTTCGCATATTGGATGTTCTTTACTATATTGATTTTCTTGCTGTCGGCTGTATTGGTAAATTGATGAAGCTCAGCAATAATTTCATCTTTATATTTCAAGCCGTCAATGAAGTTGTTGTCAAGGGCTGCTTGTGTATCGAACATCAATGTCAATTTATCTGCCATTTGATTTATTGTTTCCACGCTGATGTTACGAGACTTACTGATGTCGTCACATATCTTGTTCCATATAGAAGTTAACAATACTGTATTTTGCTCACGATTAGCATCGCTCATCTTATCCAAGAAATAAGGTTCGACAGCGCTCTTGAACTTATTGTTTTCAGGACGTATTATTTGCATTTCAATATCTAATTTTTCAAGGAGATGTTTATAGAACATCGGCTGAGATGCCATGCCGTGAATGTCGATAATACCGTCAGGAAGCATATATATTTTGTCGGATACACTTGCCAAATAGTATGCGCTTTGAGAATAAGCCTCGGCATAACTTAGGATAAATTTCCCCGATTTCTTAAATTCAATTAACTGATTTCTGATTTCTTCAATATTGGCGCTCGATGTTGCTATTGTCGACAGCTCCATAAAGATACCTGAAATATTCGGATCTGTAGCCGCCGCCTTGATGTTGTTCATAATATCGTTCATGCCAGCCATGTCAACTTCATTGAAAGAAGAGCCGTTAAATATCAATCCGAGATTATTACTGCTCGTTCTATCCGGGATCTCATAGTTAAGATTCATGTAAAGAACTGTCTGCGGTTTGACATCTACTTTCGCGTCTGTTGAAGAAGCTATTGATGAGACAAGACTGCCTACCAACAATAATACGATAACTAATAATAATACTGCTGAACCTAAGAAAGAAGCGAAGAATGTTTTAAAGAATGATTTCATTGTTTTATAATTTATAATGTGAATGTATGATATTTTAATTGTTCCAAAGATACGAATCTTTTTTTAATTTTGCGGAAAAGAAAAAAATATATATATGGCGGGATTTTCTTTAATACTAATAGGTTCTAATCAAGGACAAAGGGAGTTGACTATTAGTCAATCTATTAAGATGCTGGCTGAAAGATGTGGAGAAGTGTTTTTGCTTTCGTCTTTATATGAGACAGAACCTTGGGGATTTATTGCTGAGCAGAATTTTCTCAATCAGGTTGTGGCTTTGGATACGGAAATGAATCCGTATGATTTGTTAAGAGAGTTGCTGATGATAGAGAAGGAGTTGGGAAGAAAGAGACACGATGTTGAAGGTTATGAGTCGCGTCCTATTGATTTGGATATTCTCTATTATGACGATATGATTATTAACGATGATGATTTGATATTACCGCATCCCAGATTGCATAAGAGACGTTTTGCACTCATGCCATTATGTGATATTGCTGCCGATTTTATTCATCCTGTTTTTAAGAGAAGCAATAGGGAGTTGTTAAATGAATGTGAAGATATTTCTGAAGTGAAGTTGTATAAATAAAAGAGGTTGCCGTTTGGCAACCTCTTTTATTTATGAATAAGTCAATTATTTTACAGTTGTAATTACAACACTTGCACGTCTTAATTGAGGCAACAAGTTTCTGATTTGTGGATATTGCTTCAACAATTCTTGCAATGTTTCTTCTTTATTTGAAGAGTTCTTAATTTCTTCGATGATGTCTTCAGCATTTTCGATATCTGAAGCAGCTATTGCAGAGATAAGACCGTCCCAATCAGCACCTTTATTAGTAATTTCTATACGTTCAGCGTCGATTTCACCAAGTTCTTTCTTAATGATTTCAGCAGCTTGTTCAGCACGTTGTTGAGCAAGACGTTCATTGAATTCATTGTCACCTTCCGGAGAAGCGTAACCTTCAATGATAACTCTGTTAACAGCAGAACCATCATTTACCTGGTTAGAAGCTCTGTTAAGAGCGTCGATATTTGTTTGTGTCTTAACCTTTTGAGCACCATTCTTAGGGAATGAAATATCGCTGTAGTTGTTATTTACAACAGTTGCTGGACTCAATACATTGTTGTTTTGTTGTGGTTTAGAAGCTTCATATTCTTCAATAGCATCTTTTATAGCTTGTTTAAGATCTTCTGGAGTTATGTATGAAGAAGCAGGAGTTTGTGGTTCTTGAGCTTTTTCTTCATCGATAGCCTCTTTAAGAGCTTCTTTTATAGCCTCTGGGGTGAATGCGTCCTCTTCTGGAGCGATGCAAACTCTGTTGAACTTGTAGCGTAAACCAATATTGCATGTTGTATAAGCATCATTGTTACTACCAGCATTAATGCAATCTAACATATCTGTACGTGTAATGTAATATGATGCATCAGCATAAAGTTCAGCATTTTCATTCAAGTTATACACGAACTCCATACCTAATGGGAATGTAAGCACAATTCTTCTTGAGTTGATACCACTACCTGGATGATTATAAGTCTCTTCGTTATCGTAACCAATCTGGAGGCCTCCATAATTATAAAAATCCACAGATGTTCTAAATTGTGTTTGTCCTATACCGATATGAGGATAGATAGTAAATAAACGCTCTTGGTTACCTGTTATCAAACCTAAAAGGTCGGCTGAGAAGTTAATAGAAGCATTCAAATATTCACCTTCTTTAATCTCCCAAGTATCATTATGTCCTTTATGTCCTCCTAATCCAATTTTTCCGTAAAGTCTGTAGTAATCGTGGAAGTTATAACCTACACCCACGTTAGCACTACCAGAGAGCACACTAAAGTTGGTTTTACCATCTGAATTCAGGAATGATGCTCCACCATCAAGTGTTACATACCAATAATTGCAGTATTCTTCTGTTGATTTAAACAAGTTTGTTAAAGAACCTGTGAAATTATCATTAGTCAATCTGTATGCTGTACCTAAATTAACTGAATAAAGCCAATCGTTTTTAAAGTCACCGATGAGACCATCTAAACGATCACTATCAGCGAAGTTAGCATTGAAATCTAAATACAACTTCCATCTTGGACTAACAAGGTAATTCAATTCCAATCCCATAGGAACTGTACCAACAATTTTTCTATCTCCAATACCGCTATCGCCGTCGCCATCAGCACTATTATACAATTCATCACCATTGTTATTTACAAGAATGGTTCTATATTGAAGCTGACCAATACCGATATGAGGAACAATTCCGAGTCTTCTTTCTGGGTTATACCCGAAAACGATATGAGTCAAATCAAAAGTCAAACTGAGGTTTGTTTCAATGAAATTTTGTTTATCGAAACTCATGCCTTCAAATTCTCCATTAAAACCACCATAACCGATGTTTGCTTTAATACCAACATATTTGTCAAATTGATAACCTAAGCCTAAATAGCCATTCATACCAATTTTCATTTTTGTATTTTCTCCATTTAAAGCATTCACACCTATGCTACCAGTAGCATAAATCTGTTCATTAAAAGCAGATACTTTGTCTTCATTTTGTGCAGATGCAAAGAAAGGCATCAACACCACCATAACAGACAAAACCAACTTAGTAAAATTTAACTTATTCATATACGTAGTTTTTATTATTACTTATTTTTTATTATCCATTATAACGAATCGCACATGGTGAACCTCTTCTACCACCGCTTTTAAACATATTACCACTTCCTATGATTTTATTACCAAAATTAGTAGATGATGCTCGACGTTTCCACTTATATGTAACACCAATTCTCACTCCACTGTACCAATCCTTACTTCCAAATGTTTCAATAGCATCAAAAGCATCCGAATCGACAAAAGTTGTAATAACATCCAAATGAACTCTTAGTTCTTTAGTCACACTATAATTGATATCAAGACCACAAGGAATTGTAAGTGCAACCATTCTACCGTGAATACCATTACCTTTTTCATTTACAGCATATTCACCATCACCGTATGGAAGCTTCCTACCATAACCTTTTGTAATTTCTCTTCCATCGTACCAACGCATATGTGATCTATATTGAACCTGACCAACACCTATGTGCGGACTGACTTGAATTCTTCTGTCTGCGTTATAACCAAAAAACAAATTCACAATATTTAATGACAGGTTAACATCTAATTCAAGGCAATCTAAATTCAAAAGTTCAAAATTAGTTGTTGGAGTATAATTATATTCTCCACTAAATTTAGAAAATCCTATATTACCTTGTATGCTAACAGCAGATTGCAAGTCATAACCTATTCCGAATCTAGCCCCATAACCCATAACAGGATTAGGATTATCCGCATTTAAAAACGAAGGTCCTATACCTCCTGAGAAATAAGGTGAACTCGTTGAAACCGAATTACCATAAGCAGACATACCATAAGTTCCAGACTTTGTCTTGTATGAACCGCCCCATCCTTGTCCAAAGAAAGTTAGTGGACATACAACCAGAGCGACAATCAACATTCTCTTTACTAAACCTAACATTATTAAAGTCTTGATATTAAATTACTATTACTATTACTATTATACAACCTGATTTGCAAAAATAGTAAATATTTCATTTAAAACATCAAGTTTTTTACTTTTTTTTAAAAAAAAAGAAGCCGCTTATTGCGGCTTGATTATTAAATACTTATGCCTATTCTGTCAATGCTATAAAATCTGGATTATCATACATATAGGCGAACTCCATATCTTGTTTCGCAGTTTTTTTAAGTTTAGAATCTTTATTTATAGCTTTAGCCAAATGATTCAAACTTTTTTCTACGTCTTTTGTCCTTGATGCTATGATTGCCTGCAAATATAAAGTCTTGCCATTTTCTTCCAAACATTTTACATTTTCTTCAGCAATGACATATTTTTTGTCCAATGTCATTGCCAACGCTACATTATAATCGCAATTTGGATTATCTTTCGTCATCAATTTCACAGCTTTATCATAGTTACCTTTGTTAATATGTACGACACCTTCATTATAATTGGTGTTCAATCCTAATTTCTTTGCATGCTTAAACAATTCGGATGCTGCATCGTAATTGTTTTCAAATATTGCAATAACACCTAAATTATTGTATGCTTCAGCCAACAAATCATCAATTTCTATCGCCTGGTTCAACAATTGCTTTGCGTGCTTTGTATTACCTTTCTTGATTGCAACCGCTCCTGCATTACAATATGGTTCTGCTTGATTTGGATATGTCTCTATCGCTGTTAAATATATCATTTCCTTGTTTTTCAACTCTTTAACTAAAGTAGCTGCATACATCATCTGGTCACAACTCATAGATTTAGGATTGTCAGTACAAGTCTTCGTGATTTGCTCATCACTCATAGTAGGTTCTATTGTATTAACAGTCACGACTGTACGTCTCAAAGGAGGCAATATGTTTGTTTCAAATTCTGGATACTGCTTGATATATTTATTTAATTGTGCAACTCTCTGCTCTGGCGTTTGCTTCTTTAATGTATTGATAATCGTTTGTTTATCTTTAATATTAGAATTCTCTATAGCTTTCATCAATCCATCCCAATCAGGACCATTTCCCTTCGTAACAAATTTTATGTCATTTACATTCTTATAACTGACATGAGAATCTTTCTGTGCAGAAAGCGACGCCAGTCTTTTCTTGAAAAAGTCTTCTGTCATTTTAGCTCTCTTTCCTGATAAGTCATTGTTGTACTTCATTGGTCCTTCTGGAGATGCCCATCCGGTAATCTCGATATTATTAACATTCCATCCTTTCAAAATATGAGAAGTCAGATCATCAATTGCGGTTTTATTTTTCTTGTTTTTATTCAACGGCACCGACCAATTTATTGCATCAGAATTTACAAGGAAGAAGATGTCGCCATTGTCAGTAATAATCTGCTGCTTCATCTTAGGTTTCGTATAGGCTGTTTTAAGTGCTGTCTTATCTATATTTTGCGCTGTATTGATAACACCTTCCGCTACCAAAAACGCATTTGCTGTCGCAAATTCAGCATGATCTTTAATACTTTGTTTGTTCGGATGAACGACTTCCTTGAACTTATACACCAGCGGCTCTATAATTAACAAGGAATTATACATATCGTCATCGTATGGTATCGTCAGTGTGTAAGAATACGAACCTCCGTACCTTTTATCAACGACAACTCCATCACCGGTGACTTTCTCGCCGATAAAATTCATCGATGGCAATTCCGTCTCTCCATCTTCATAAACCAAAACAGGTGTTATGTTCATAACAGCTCTCTTATGGAAATATCTCGGAGGAAATTCGGCTTCGATAGTAACAGTTACCATATTGCCCTTAACCTCCAGAATCTCAGGCGTTGCAGCTATATAGACTTTGTCGATGCGCTTCGCCATACTCTTAACATCATGGTTCTTTGCTTGAAAAACCATCGGTGTCATCATCAAAATGACAATGACAATCATTTTAAATAAAGAATTAATTTTTTTCATCTTTTGTTGTTTTTAATGTTTCTATAAAAACAAAGATGAAAGGTCTTGGTTCAATTACGACTTTATTTTTTCCAAAGTGAATTAAAAAGACGATACATCACGATGCCGGCACTGACCGACACGTTCAACGAATGCTTCGTTCCTTCTTGAGGAATTTCTATAGCGTTATCACAATATTTCAGAACTGCATCGTCAACGCCGTCAACTTCATTGCCGAAAATATACGCGCTTTTCTCCTCTGGATTATAATCATCAAGCATTACGCTGTTCTCAATCTGCTCAACGGCATTGATAATATAATTATTATCTTTCAGATATTTACATGCATCTTCCGTAGTTTCAAAATAACGCCATTTCACGCTTTCTTCAGCTCCTAAAGCAGTCTTATGTATCTCTCGATGCGGCGGACAAGCCGTTATTCCACAAAGAAATATCTCCCCTACCCTAAAAGCGTCAGCAGTACGGAAAAACGAACCTATATTGCTCAAAGAACGAACATTATCCAATACAATAATTACATCTATTTTCTCAACACGTTGATATTCAGTAACACTCAACCTGTTCAATTCCATCATTGATAGTTTGCGCATCTCTTTTATTTTTACAACAAAAATAATGTTTTCTCGGAAACAAAGCGAAAAAATTATCTATCTTTGTAACTAAAAATAAATCTTATTTTATGGCGAAGACTGACAAAGAAAACATGGAACTCGAAACACCTTTGATGAAACAATATTATTCTTTCAAAGCAAAATATCCAGAGGCACTGCTGCTGTTCAGAGTGGGCGATTTCTATGAAACATTTGGCGAAGACGCTATAAAAACTTCAGAAATACTCGGTATTGTCTTGACCAAACGCGGCAAGTCGGCATCTACCGCCACAGAACTCGCGGGATTCCCTCATCATGCACTCGACACTTACCTGCCCAAATTGGTCAAAGCAGGTCAAAAAGTCGCTGTGTGCGAACAACTTGAAGATCCAAAACTGACAAAAAAAATCGTGAAAAGAGGTATCACCGAACTCGTGACTCCTGGCATAACATACGACGACAATGTCCTTGTTCAAAAAGAAAACAACTTCCTCGCTTCAATTCATATTGAAGACAAAGAATCGGGAATCGCTTTTTTGGATGTCTCTACCGGCGAGTTCTATCTCACTCAAGGCAACAATGATTACATCGACAAACTTATTCAAAGCTTCAACCCTTCTGAAGTGCTTTGTCAACGCAACAAACGCAAACTGTTTATCGAGAACTTCAGCGATAAATATTTTCTGACTGTCTTTGACGACTGGGTCTTCACCGATGATTACGCCAACGACATACTGACGCGTCATTTCAACACCAATTCTCTTAAAGGTTTTGGCGTCGATGATTTTCCAAAAGGAATTATTGCTGCTGGCGCAGCTATTCATTATCTCCATGAGACTCAGCATGACAAAATATCATACATCAATTCATTGTCGCGCATCGACCAAGGTCAATTCGTTTGGATGGATAAATTCACTATAAGAAATCTCGAACTTCTGCACTCTTCCAACGCTGGAGCCAAAACTCTCATCGATGTTATCGACCGCACAAGTTCTCCTATGGGCAGCCGTCTGATGCGCCGCTGGCTTTCTCTTCCTCTAAAAAACAAAGAACAGATTACGGCTCGCTACGACATAGTGGATTTCTTCGTGAAAAACAACGAATTAATTTCGGTATTTCAGGATGCTTTACGTCAGCTCGGCGACTTGGAACGCCTTGTTTCCAAAGTATCGCTGATGCGCGTTAATCCTCGCGAACTGCTGCAAGTGGCTCGCGCTCTCGACCAAATCGAGATAATAAAGAAAATCTGCCAAGAGAGCGAAAACGAATCTCTTAAATTATACGCCGAACAATTCAATGTCTGCGACACTATCCGACAAAGAATAAAGAAAACCATAAATTCTGATTCACCTGCTATTGTCTCTAAAGGCAACATTATCAATGATGGAATAAATGACGAACTCGATGAACTGAGAGCACTCTCACGCTCCGGAAAAGACTATCTTAGCAACATTCAGAAAAGAGAAGTCGCGGCAACAGGAATTTCTTCATTAAAAATAGGTTATAATAACGTGTTCGGTTATTATCTTGAAGTCACAAACATTCATAAGGACAAGGTTCCGGCAGAATGGATTCGAAAGCAGACTTTGACAAATGCCGAGCGATATATCACGGAAGAACTGAAAGAATATGAACAGAAGATTCTTGGCGCAGACGAAAAAATCCACGTCATCGAGGAACGTCTTTATTTTGAACTGATTAACGCTTGCAGCGAATTTGTCGCTCCTATTCAGCTTGACGCGACGCTTGCCGCTAAAATAGACTGCCTCGTAAGTTTTGCTTCTGTAGCAATAAAAAACAACTACGTGCGACCAACTATTGACGAGTCGTATGTCATTGATATTAAAGAAGGTCGTCATCCCGTCATTGAACAAATGATGCCCGTCGGCGAAAAATATATCTCCAACGACATCTATCTCGACCGCGAGAAACAACAGATTATCATAATTACCGGACCTAATATGTCTGGTAAGTCGGCTCTTCTCAGACAGACAGCTCTTATTGTGCTGTTAGCGCAGATAGGATGCTTCATTCCCGCCGACTCTGCCCGTATCGGCTTGGTTGACAAGATTTTTACCAGAGTCGGCGCCAGCGATAACATCTCTTCCGGCGAATCAACATTCATGGTTGAAATGAACGAAACAGCAAGCATCCTAAACAACATATCGAACCGAAGCCTCGTGCTTCTCGACGAAATAGGAAGAGGAACAAGCACTTACGACGGAATAAGCATCGCTTGGGCAATAACGGAATATCTTCACGAACATCCTCAATGCAAGGCAAAAGTCCTGTTTGCAACACACTATCACGAACTTATAGAGATGGAGAATTCTTTCAAAAGAATCAAGAACTATCACGTCAGCGTTAAAGAAATGAACAACAAGGTAATCTTCTTGAGAAAGTTAAAAAAAGGAGGAAGCGCGCACAGTTTCGGCATCCACGTCGCTGCAATGGCTGGAATGCCTCGCAAAGTCATCGACAGAGCTGATTCAATGCTGACTATTTTAGAAAAGTCGCACTCACACGAGTCAATGAACGCTGCCGTTGCCAAGGAGACTAAAAAAAGCAATGAGATGCAACTCAGTTTTATCCAATTGGACGACCCGCTCCTGCTTCAAATCAAAGAAGACATATTAAACACAAATATCGACATTCTGACTCCAGTAGAGGCTCTGATGAAACTCAACGAAATAAAAAAACTGCTGAAGAAAGTCTAATGACGTTTTCACTTACGCTTTAACAAACAAAGGCGCGTCGGAATTACCTTCGCGCCTTTGTAATAATGTTATTTCAAACTTAACGTTGACTTCTGTTCTTTCTTCTACTATATGCAAATGCCAATCCTGCCATTACAAGAATGCCGCTACCTAATGGAGCTGATTGGCCATTGATAGCACTGATATCATCAGAACCAGTATATGAATATGGCAACATAGGCATCAAATCAGTGCTGCTGCTCCTACGATTGAAGATGCTGTACTCAAAGAACACGTCTGAAGATGTCTCTGGCGACTGATTATATTCAGGTCCTGTTGTCTGAGCGTTAAGACTTGTAAAAAATCCAACTGCAATAATTATTGTTATAATGAACTTTTTCATATATTATTATTTTCTAGTTTGTGACTCGTTTAATTATTCAATTACAACTTTTTGTGTTTTCAATCCGTTGTCATCTGACTTATGGATGATATAGACACCGCTAGCAAGTCTTTCTGTTGACACATCATATTCGCTGTCGCTGCAAGTGCTGTTCAAGACACTACGTCCCAAAACATCACAAATGTTAATTGTTGCATTGCCTACAATGTTGCCGATAATCAAACTGCCATTGTTGATATATGCAAACTCATCCAAAACGACATCACATACAGGTTTAAGAACAAAACGAGCAGGATCTTCTGTTGTTGTCGCGAAGAATGTGTAATCATGTCTTAAAATGTCTATTATCTTATCTGTAACTTTGTCGTAAAGATACAATTGTTTGAAGCCACACTCTTTCTGTGAAATACTTATTGTATATTCTCCCATTGAACCAGCCTCGAAATTAACTGGTATTTCCTCGAAATCTTTGTCTTGAATAGCTATTGCATAATCTGCATCCTGACATGGAATATAAACCATAGGGATGTTTTCATTCTCGTGTGCTATCTTGTCCAAACCCACACCTCCATTGAATGAAACGTATGCCATATCTTCATATTTCTCATTAGCTACAGAAATTGACAAAATATCATTATGTTTTCTCTTCGCTCCTGACCTGTCTTTTGATGCATCAACAGAACTATTTATTTTTAAAGTTCCTTCTTCTGTAGTCTTTACCAAAATGCCTTGACATGGTTTTATTACAGTCGTACCACCTAATTTAGCTCCCCAAGCACCCTCATTGCTTAAAGAATAATAACCCTCAACAAGGATGTCTTTTGGTGTTTCTGTAGGACCTGTTTGATACAAAATTGCACCATCAGCAACACTAGCAAGTGTACCTGTTTCATAACTTAATACAGTCTCACCCAATTCGTTCGTAATCACAAAAGAATCTTCACTGTCATAATCACCACGTTTCCACTTGATTGTTATCGGTTTATACGATATTTCCAATTCATACGTTGCCGTACTACCACTTGTCAATGTAAAACTTTCATTAATGCTTCCATCATCACTGACTATTTGTAATGCAGCCACATCATTATCCCAACCATCACCATTAGCATCGTTCAAAACTATTGTAAGGTGCTCAAACAAGACAGTTTCTACTGTAGCTGTCATCATATTATCCATAGTAATATTATGTGTATAAGGGTTACCTACAAGGTGGAAACCTGGCAACATATCAGACTCATTGGTAAGTTCGTATGTTACTTCAGATAATTTTGACTTGCCATTGAAGGTAAGTGTAGTATTGTCGGAATGTGAGTATATATAACCACGACCTGGTTCTAAAGTTATAAAGCCGTTGTTAGCTGAGTTCTTATAGTTTTGCCAAACTGCTGATGGTTCGTCATATCGATATAAGTCATAATTGCCTGATGTGAGGTTTGTTACGTTAGAAGGATTGATGTCTGCTGCCAAAGGAGAGCTGATTGTTGTCCATGTTGTAGTTTCAGTGTCATGAGCCTCAATGTTTTTCTCTATCTTGATGTCTGAGTAGTATTTGAAACATTTGAGTTGACCGCCTTCTTTAACTGTAAGGTCTCCATTTTCACAATATCCTAATGACTTGACATTAAGAATTTCGTTATTATTGATAATTAAAGCCGCATTGATTGCTATTTCTTCGTTTTCATTAGGTAACCTGTAAATTCTGCCACTATCTTCCAAAACATACCAGTTGTTTACATCGTCAATGCTTCCGTCGCTGATAAATGTTGGGAAACCATAGGCATTTATTCTGCTTGTATCACCATTCCACACAGATTTATATAATTCTACAGATATAGAAGGGACATATATTGTACCTGAACTAAAAATGTAGCCACTTCCTGAATATGATGCTGGAGTCGTTGAGTAACAATTGATTCTATTAAAATCACAAGCATAGAATGCAGAGTTTCCAATAGATGTTACGCTGTTTGGAATAATAAGTTCTCCTGTTAATCTAGAGCAAGAAGAGAATGCACGTTCTCCGATGCTTTCTAAAGCAGAGACGGCTTCAAATGAAAGACCTGTTAATTTATTACAAATACAGAATGCATATTTTCCAATAGATGTTACGCTGTTTGGAATAATAAGTTCTCCTGTTAAGCTAGAGCATTCATAGAATGCACGTTCTCCGATGTTTTCTAAAGCAGAGCCGGCTTCAAATGAAAGACCTGTTAATTTATTACAACAATAGAATGCTTCGTTTCCAATAGATGTTACGCTCTTTGGAATAATAAGTTCTCCTGTTAAGCTATAGCAATAATAGAATGCATAGTCTCCAATAGATGTTACGCTCTTTGGAATAATAAGTTCTCCTGTTAAGCCATAGCAATAAGAGAATGCATAACCTCCGATGCTTTCTAAGACAGAGCCGGCTTCAAATGAAAGACCTGTTAAATTATTATCATAGAATGCACTGTTTCCAATAGATGTTACGCTCTTTGGAATAATAAGTTCTCCTGTTAAGCTAGAGCAAGAAGAGAATGCATAACCTCCGATGCTTTCTAAAGCAGAGCCGGCTTCAAATGAAAGACCTGTTAATTTATTACTATAGAATGCATAGTTTCCAATAGATGTTACGCTTTTTGGAATGTTAAGTTCTCCTGTTAAGCTAGAGCAATAATAGAATGCATAACCTCCGATGCTTTCTAAAGCAGAGCCGGCTTCAAATGAAAGACCTGTTAATTTATTACAATTATCGAATGCATAGTATCCAATAGATGTTACGCTCTTTGGAATAATAAGTTCTCCTGTTAAGCTAGAGCAAGAAGAGAATGCATAACCTCCGATGCTTTCTAAAGCAGAGCCGGCTTCAAATGAAAGACCTGTTAATTTA
>JAZNSO010000054.1:0-37663 GCA_045591245.1 Bacteroidales bacterium | reverse complement strand
TTTCACAAAAATTTCTTAAATTTGCCATTCACATTATTCCTTAAAAACTATGCAACTGAGAAAACTCATAGATTCACCATGCGGACTGCGTTTCATCTTGGATGAACTCTGTACCCATTCCTCATATTCAAGAAAACTCTTGTTGGAAAGCACTATGATGCACGACAGAGAATCAATAGAGAAATCATATTCCGTGTTGAAAGAGTTTTATCATGTCGTTGAAAATGACGATAATAAGAATGCGATTCAGACTTTGCAGTTCAAACTATGTAAGCTGAAAGACATCAATAACACCATCTCACGTCTTAGTTCCTCGACAGTCATCGACGACATCGAACTTTATGAAGTGAAAAGTCTCGCGATACTCTCCGCCGATGTTAAAAATATTTTAGAAAAGTTAAATCTTATTAACGTCATCGAAATACCGACACTCGAAGATGTCGTCAAGATTTTAGATCCCGACGGACTTCGCATCGCTACCTTCTATATCTATGATTCATATTCCGAAGAACTCGCTGTCTTACGTAAGAAGTTGAAAGAAAAGGATTTCTATCAGGAAGAGATTTATAACAAGGTGATGGAAGTTGAAGACGCGATAAGAGCGAAACTCTCGGAAGCATTGAAGCCATTTGTACATGATTTATGTGAAGCCTTGAACACATTGGCAGATGTAGATCTGAATCTCGCTAAGGCATTGCAGATGAAAGAACTCGGACTCTGTTTTCCGACGATTTCCAACGATAATGTCGCAACTTACAAAGGAATATTTCATCCGGAAGTTAAAAATATTTTAGACAAAGATAAAAGAGAATATCAGAAAGTCGATATACAATTCGGAATGAAGCCAGTCATCATTATGGGAGCCAATATGGGAGGCAAGACAATAGTTCTCAAGACTTTGTCTATGAGTCAATATCTGCTGCAATTCGGTTTCGGCATACCGGCAGACTCTGCCGAGATGATGATTTACGACGAGATATTCTGTCTCACCACCGACGATCAATCCTTGAACAAAGGACTCTCTTCATTCGCGGCAGAGATGAAAAACATCGACGCTGTGATAAAAGCATCGCAACAAAACAAGAAAATCCTCGCTCTCATCGACGAGCCAGCACGTAGCACAAATCCAACTGAAGGCACAGCCTTAGTCTCGTCCTTAGTGAAGCTGCTACAAAACAAAGCTATGAGTCTTATTATCGTGACGCATTACAACATAAAGACATACAACAACAAATGTCTTCGTGTGAAAGGACTTGAAAACGGCAAGATGAACTATGAGTTAGTCGAGACCCATGAAAGCGAGGTCCCGCACGAGGCACTCAACATAGCAGAAAGTCTCGGCGTCGCCCCGCAATGGATTCAGATGGCGAAAGAGATTTTGGAAGAGGGGAGATGATTTGGACATAAGGAAATATGCAAATTTTGTTAATCTACAATAATTGATAATAATATGGATAAAGATCTAATCATAAATAATACTTTGGGAGCTACTGATGATTATAATCTTTTGGTGAATAATATATCAGTTCTTTGGAACAATGCTAAGGAAAAAGCCATTACTGCTGTAAACACAGAGTTATTAGAGGCAAATTGGCGAACAGGTCAATATATTGTAGAATTTGAACAAGGCGGAAAAGCAAGAGCGGAATATGGCAAACAATTGCTTGTAAAGCTTTCGAAAGATCTGACAATAAAAAATGGAAGAGGGTTCAGTCGCTCTAATTTGCTTTATATGAGAAAGTTCTATCTTTTGTTTCCAAAAAGTGAGACAGTGTCTCACATATTGACCTGGAGTCATTATTTTGAAATACTTAAATGTGATGATCCGTTAGAAATGAACTTTTATTTGAAGCAATGTATCAATGAAGGCTGGAATGTACGCGAACTGAAACGTCAGATGAAAAGTTGTCTTTTTCAACGACTTGCATTAAGTACAGATAAAGAAGGCGTGTTGCTTTTGGCTAATGAAGGACATCAGGTGATGAAACCTCAAGATATTATCAGAGATCCATTTGTACTTGAGTTTACAGGTCTTCCGCAAAAGAAAAGATATAAGGAAAATGAATTGGAGGCCGCATTAAAAACCAACATGGAACAGTTCCTATTGGAATTAGGAAGAGGATTTGCATTCATAGGTCGTCAATATCAGATGCATATTGGAAGTCGTGTTTTTAAGGTCGATATGGTTTTCTATCATTGTATTCTCAAATGTTATGTACTTATAGATTTGAAACGTGCGGAAATAAAGCATAACGACATTGGGCAGATGAATCTCTATCTGAATTATTTCCAAACAGAAGTATGTCAGCCTGATGATAATCCGCCGATAGGTATTGTACTTGGGGCGCGAAAAGATGAATTGTTGATGGAATATGCCTTGCAAGGAATCACGAATCAGTTGTTTGCAGCAAAATATCAATTATATCTTCCTAAACGCGAAGAATTACAAGCCCAATTAGATTTGCTTCTTGGTAATGACATTTAATTCTCCTCATGCAGGATTTCAATGGCGAAAGAGATTTTGGAAGAGGGGAGATGATGTTAGTTGCATTTTAGCGAAATAGAAACAGACTTTTTTTACACTTTAGCGAAATAAAAAATGTATTAATTTGCATTTTAGCGAAATAAAATTATATCTTTGCATTGTGTTTTAAAATGTTACGCTATTATGACAACTGAGAAGAAAATACTTCAGGTAATTACAGAGCAAAAAGAATATATTAAAGAATTTAAAACCGAAAAATTAGTCAGTAGAAAGGAAGAAAATCTTTTTGAATTTGACAGTTCGTTGGCGCAGGTTGTTATAGGAGTTCGTAGAAGTGGAAAATCAACGATATGTCATAAAGTTCTTATAGAGCAAAACATAGAATATGCTTATGTTAATTTTGATGACGATCGTATGGCGGATATCAGAACAGAAGATCTGAATACCGTCTTGTCGTGTATATATCAAGTATATGGATCTGATATTAAATATCTGTTTATAGATGAGATACAAAATGTTGACGGTTGGTATTTATTTGTAAACAGATTATTACGAACAAACGTAAGAGTGTTTGTTACAGGTAGTAACGCCAAGTTGTTAAGCGGAGAATTAGCGACACATCTTACTGGCAGATATAATGAAATTCGCCTTTATCCATTTTCGTTTTCAGAATATTGTGATTATCATAAGATCGACACTCAAAGTATCACAACAAAGGCTGATGCGGAAAGGAAGCGTGCTTTTGTGGAATATGTTAACGATGGCGGATTTCCTGAAATTCAAAGCCTTAGAAATAAACGTGTATATATTCAAAGCCTGATAGAAGCAATTTTAACAAAGGATATTCAGAAACGTTTTAAGATACGTAATGTTGATACGTTACGAAAGATAACGCATCATCTGATAAACAATATCTGTCAGGAAATTAATTACGATGAAATTTCAAAACTTTTAGGCGTTACAGATAATACTGTAAGAAAATATGTGGATTATTTGCGTCAGGCTTTTTTGATACAATCACTTACCAAATATTCTTACAAAAGTAAAGAAAGGATACGAAACGCCAAGGCGTATATCATAGATCCTGGACTTCAAAACAATCGGAATAATGCTTTTGCGTCAGAAAATATCGGATGGAGGTTAGAGAATGTAGTGTATATTGAGTTGTTACGCCGTTGTTCAAATAACTTTCTTGACATATACTACTATAAAGCCAATGCCAGATCCAAAGAAGTTGACTTTGTGGTTTGTAATCAGAATAAGACTGTCGAATTGATACAAGTTGCATACGATATTGATAATGTCAAGACATATAATAGGGAAGTATCGTCATTGATAAATGCCTCAACGTTATTAAATTGCGACAAACTCTCGTTGATAGCATTTACAAACACACGAGACGTAGAATTAGATGGAAAGCTCATTCATATAGTCTCTGCAACAGAATGGCTGTTGGGAATTTGATTTACAGGCTGTTTTTAAGACAATAGGCAATAGATTTTGGGTTTGTATGGGCGTATATGTTTTGTCAGTCGAATTATTAAATGATATTTCTACCTGCTTGACACAATTCTCTATTTTAGCCACTTGTCCAGAATTTTCTTCTTCTGTTCGGTGCAGGTTGACATTACGACCTTGGCTTTTGAAATCTCAGCTTCGTATGTTTCGATCTCTTTTATAGCTTTTTTCTGTTCGTCAACTGGTGCAACATGCACTGACAAACTCTCAATCCTATCAATAGATGCACGGTAACTGCGCTTAAAGCCTGCCTTTTCCCCTTCAACTTTCAAGAGATGAGCCATATATTTTGGCAAAATATCATCCGTTTTTATGCGCAAAATGCCACAATGGTCAGTTGGATAAAATGGTGTGTTTGCGGGAATAACGTTAACCATCCAATCCCCATCGATTCCCCAAAGAATAGAATCTTTTGAAAAATCTTCTATCAATAGTTTGTTTGTCATTCCAAATGGTTCAAATACATTTGCACTGTAAACAGGAATGTTAAATGCTTGGTTGACTTCTGAGTTTAAAACCCTTTTGCCTATTTGAATGTTAAATCTATAACTATCTGATAATCTGAGTTTTACCCCCCCCCGTGCGGCTTATAACTTCAAGGCGTTCAAACACTTCCGCAATCTTTTTCTTATATTCCTCAACCGTCATTCGGCTTTTGTTATATTCCTCGTTAACCTTTTCGCATTCGGAAACGATTTGGGCTTGGATGTCGAGGGGCGGGAGAGGAATTTTGATTGATTTCAAATTTGTGCTATTAAGTCCACCCTGTGCCGAACCTGTAATTTTTGATTTCAATAGTTCTTGTCCAATTTGAGAATAAAACAATTCAAACAAGTAGAATTGTGTCGTTATTTCTTCACAACGAACAATAAAAACATGCTCGTTTATCATTGCTTTTTTGCCTTCAAGCTCATTGCGTACAATTGCAACTTTGCCTGTCAATGCTCCATCTTTACATATTAGCAAATCGTTTTTTCTCAATTTTCCTCTTGTGGCAGAATTGTAATAATCGAGAGGAACATATTTGGGTGAAGAAAGATTCAAATATCCTGATAAATTATCAATATGTTCCCCACCTAAAGATAATGCTCCTTCTGAAATTTGTCCAACTCCACCTATTGGTCTTGAACCTGTTTCCAAAGTTACAACAACTGACGAAAAAGAAACCAACTCATATTTGCTCTTGATCTCAATTTTCTTGTCGGCAGTAAGTTTTATTGCCTTGTCGAACTCTGTTCGGCTGAAGTCAATCATGTCCGAAAGATCGGCGTATGAGATTAGTTCGTCCATTTCTCCGTTGAAATTATCGTTTAAAGTAGCCTTGTTTTCGTCAAATGAGAATTTACGGCAGTGTTCGTAAATATGCTTGCGTATGGCAAATGCAAACTTTGTGTTGTCGTTGCTGTTATCGGGATTGTAAAGCGTTGTATCGATGAATTTTATCGAATTGATGGCTTTAACCACTTCTGAATCTTTGTCGTTTTTGTCTGTCTTGTTGTCATCCGATTCGTCGTTTGGGTTGTTGGTGAGATATTTGATACCCTCGTCGCCTTTGCGGTTGCTCCAATCGTAGCCTAAAAACTTTACAATCTGGGGTTTGTTACTCTTGTTATCAATCTTGTCGGGCGGTGACTGAAGTATTATCACGTTGTTGTCGGAAATCTGAATGTATGTGTTGAGTTTGTCGCTCTCAATTTTTTTAGCAAAAGCAATGAATTGTTTGCGGTGCTCTTCTTCCATTAATTTATCAAATTCGTTGCTGGAGCAAAAGTCTGCAAATTTTTCTTTTCGCTCTTTTGTTGTCATTGCTTTGTCTGTCTCAAAATACGATGAGTTTTCAAACCACTTAATTTGAAGAGTCTTATTTATGGATTTTGGTTTGAAACTTCTTTTGTAGTTGACAAATATTTCGTGTTTTTCGAGGACTTCATATAGTTCGTCTTCTTGCATGAATGCATGGTAAGCGAAATCGTCATAGCCTTGTTTTTTGATATAGTTGTCCACAGATTCCCAAGTCAGATATTGAGTATAGTCTTTGCGTTCAATGAATGTATGCAAAAGTCCTTCAGAATTCTTTTTAACTCTTTGGGCAAATAGCACAATGGTATTGGTACCTGTTGATCCAAAGGTGCGGCTGTTGAGGTTTACAATAGCTAAAATGTTGAAATTGGCAAGCAATAGTTCTCTCGTCTTTATGTAAAGGTTGCCGTTTGAAAGAATCGAACTCGGCAATACTATGCCCACAAGTCCATTTGAACGCAAAAAATGTTTTGTGCGCTCGATAAAGAAACATTCGATGCTGTCGTTGGTTTCGATTGCTTTTTCTTTTACGTATTCTGAAAGGTCGAACTGCTCTCTGTCTTTCTGAGAAATCGTGTTTAAAAAGCCCTTCACGCTGTATGGAGGATTGGCGATAATGCAGTCGAAGCTATCTTTGTCGAACCCTTGGAAACGTACTTCGTCAGTATTGATGCAACTGAGCGAATCTTTGAATACAATGCGTGCGTCTTTGCTCCCGTTGATAATTGTTGCGATTTTGGCAACTTGGCTCAAGGTTTGGCTTTTTTCAATGCCGTAAGCCTTGACTTGTGGATATTTTTTTATGAATTCCGTCAGAAAATGTCCTGCCCCACAAGCATAATCAAGCACTTTTATCTTGTTAGAATTTGGAAATTCAGGCAACGAATTGATAATAAAGTTTACAATTGGAAGTGGCGTAAAGAATTGACCTTCGGTTTGATGGACGTTTTTAGACAGCAAGCCTTCAAACAAATCTCCAAAGAAATGGTTGGTCTCACTGTTACTCAGATTTATATCTTGGATTAGTGCAGCTATTTTGATTAGAATCTGGAAGTTCTTTTCAAAGTCTTCTTTGTTCTCAACATCTATAAAATTGAATTTCTTGATGTTGTAGAATTTTATTTCCTCGAACAATTCTTTGATGCCAGCGAAAAGTCCGTTTGTGACAGAGCGGTTTGTATCCTCGAAAATTTGTTTTATGTCGCTTTCTTCTTTATTTACAACATCGACATTGAAGAGTTGCTTTTTACCTTCTTGATATAGTTTCAGCAACCTGTTGCAATAATCCTTTGGCGTGTCGCGAGTGATACCTTTGTAGTAGAATTGTAAATCATTGGGATTGTTGCGCTCGTCGGTAATTTTGCAGAGAAACAAGTCTATTAAGATATAGAATGAATGCTCAAAATCCGTTATGGCGTGGTTGCGCAATATGGTGGCAAACTCGTGATAAATCGGGCGGATTTCAGCATGCGATAGTTCTTTCAGGTCGGCTACTGTATATTTCAATTTGCCGATAGAATAAGCCTCAATGTCGTTTTCAAAAAGTCCTTTGGTTTCAAACGACTTACCATACGTTTCACTCCATACATCGAAATATTTGCCATGCGCGTTTGCAAACGTCTTGGGATTGTCAAGCTCTGCGATACGTTTTTTATTGTCTTTAAGTGTGATGATATGATTTTTAAGAATCAGTTTGTCTTCAAAATCAGCCGCAAACAGCACAAGATTTTCGCACATTCCAAGCGTGTTTACAAGCGGACCTAGATAACTAAAAAGCTGTCCTCCGTCTTTTTGCATATTGTTCCATTCATGGCTGAACTCAGAACCAAATGTTTTGTTTTCGATAAGCACAAGCGGATTATATTCTTTGTCGAATACGAGAATATCACCGTATGAAGGTTTGTTGATATGTCCGACTTTGAAAGCGGGTTCAAACACGATGTGTTTAGGTTCGTACCCTTTTTCCAAGAGCAAATGAACACAGACAAGGCAAACAAAGTTTTCGTTAGCGTTAAAATTCAGAGTAGTATCTCGGTGTATTACAAATCCTTTGGATGGATTGTCCTTTGAAGGGAACTCGCCTTCCTTGAAATCATTGTCCAAAGGCTCGTATGTTATTTTTTGCATCTTAAAGTTTACTTCAATGCTTGCACCATTGGGATAATCTTTTTTATATAAGTCGCAATTTTCTGTGAAATTGAAATATTTCAGCAGTGGTTTTATGTTGTCTGTTTTTATCATCTTTTGCTCGACATTTTTACGAACTCTCCGCCTTACCCTGGTAAGCATAATAAAAGCGTGTAGCCGTTTTCTTCACATCTTTCTGTTATGCTTATTTAGATAGAAAGGCTCTGGTAAACCGTTGACACAAATAAGCACGAAAACGGCTCACGCATATAGCGCAAACCTTAATCGCCTGCTTATTCTCGTGTCGTTAAAATTTACCAGATTTTATCTATCTGAGAATAATAGCCTAAAGCTCAATGTTTTAATATGTTATTTTACACTATTTCAATATTTTGCATTATTTTGTTAGACAATTACTTGCGTTGCAAAGATACAATTTTTTCGCTATCTTTTGAGTTTTTCTTATGTTAAGTTTAAGATAAGCCTGAGGGAGTGATGGCGGAAATTTTGAAAGATATATCTGATAATAGTTTCGGAAAAACGGAACCACGCAGGAGTTGAGTGAGAATTGAAGTAGTAACTTCATTCGTATCTCATTCGAGACATATTCGAGACAAGTTCGGAAAACTGTAATCTAAATGTTAAAAAAGATTAACTTTATTTCTCTTGACAGAGAGGAGGAAAGACTGTATCTTTGTAAGAAATATTTAAATCCAAAACTTATGAAAACACAAAATCCAAATTTAGAAGAAACTGAATTTATTGCACAGTTAGAAGCAGAAATAGCAGAATGGTTCAACAATATTAATCATTTGTTTGACAAAGCTTATTTAGAGTATAAGCCTATAAGAAGAGATATGTACTCGAACAGCGCCTGAAGATGAAGTAGGCTTTGCAAATGCACAAGGAGGAATAATCTATATAGGCAAAGACGATGACGGAAATGTAGTGGGAGTTAATGATTTGAAGAAACTGTCAGAAGACATTCCAAACAAGGTGAGGGATGTACTTGGTATTATGGTTGATGTGAATATCTATGAAGATAACGGTGTTGAATATTTGGAGATTAACGTTCCGCCATACACTAATCCAATCAATTATAAAGGTCAGTATCATTATCGTTCTGGTAGTACGAAACAAGAGTTGAAAGGTGAAGCTTTGAATCGTTTTATATTACGACGTTCTGGGAAAAATTGGGATGAAACTCCGATAAAAGGAGTGTTGATTGATGAACTTTCAGAATATGCACTGAATCGTTTTAGGAAAGAAGCTGCCAAAAGTAATCGTGTTGATGAGAATGTCTTGAATGATTCAACGGAAATATTACTTGAAGACTTGCGTTTGATAGACAAAGAAACAGGGTGCCTAAGCATAGCTGCAGTATTGCTTTTTCATCCTGAACCAGAGAAATATGTCAGAGGCGCATACATAAAGATAGGATTCTTTAGATCAGACAATGAAGATCTTGCGTTTCAAGATGAAATCCACGGCCCATTGATGGAACAGATAGAAAAAACCATAGATCTTATAAGAACCAAATATCTGATTTATGGAATTTCTTACGAAGGTATTTCGCGTCGTGAAAGACCGCAATTTCCTATTGAAGCAATTCGGGAATCATTGATGAATGCAGTTGCCCATAAAGACTATGCAGATGCAACTCCAATTCAGATCAGTGTATATCCTGACCATATTGTCTTTTGGAATCCAGGAAGGTTGCCAGAAGATTGGACTACAGTAAAATTATTTGAAAAACATCCTTCAAAACCATACAACCCATCTGTTGCAAATGTCTTGTTTAGATGTGGCGATATAGAAAGTTGGGGACGTGGATATAAACGTATTATAGATGCAGTATCATCATATAAAATGCTTCCTCCTATTGTAGAAATAATCAGTGGTTTAATGATTACATATTATGCCGATATAAAATCTCAATTAAAGGCACAAAAAATAGATGAAAAGTATTTTCCTATAATTGAATTTGTAGTAAAAAATGGTAGTATCACAAATTCTGATGTGCAAAAACTTTTGAATACAAGTAAAGCGACAGCATACAGAATGCTTTCACAATTAAGCGACTGGTTAGAGATAAATGGAGTAACAGGTAAAGGAACTTATTACACATTTAAAGGGCTCACAAAGGGTTCAAAATGACGGCAGAGAATTGTTATAAAAATAGTAACGTGCATAATACTAATATTTTACATAATATAAAAAGGGTTCATAAACGCTTCATGCTTTAACAATAACCATATATGATAAATTGGATTTTCTATGCTACCTTACAATCTGGGACGAGGAACAAGAAAAATGGTATTTCGCAATCGTCGATGTCGTCGCTGATTTGACGGAACAAGATGATTATCTGAAATCTCGTAAATATTGAAACAAACTAGAACAACGTCTAAAAGAGGAAGGAAACGAAACGGTTACAAATTGTAACGCTTTCAAACTTCAGACAGCTGATGGCAAGATGCGACTTACGGATGTTGCTGATACTGAGCAGTTGTTTCGTCTTATTCAGTCGATATGAGAAGTCGCTAAGATAGCGCACGAACAATTAGAGATGAAAATAGGGAAGAGCGTCATCTCACATAGAAGCGCTAAAGACTTTCTTCAGCTACCAGAAGAATGAAAAATGAAGAATTTTCAATTCTAAACTTTCAACTTTCAATTACAGAAATCCGTGCCTGTTTGTGACATCAGTGGGAAATATTTTTTTTCTCCCACGGATCTCACGGATTATCACGGATTTGGCTAAATGTTATCCGTGTCCATTTGTGACATCAGTGGGAAATATTTTTTTCTCCCACGGATCTCACGGATTATCACTGATTTGGCTAAATGTTATCCATGTCCATTTGTGACATCAGTGGGAATATTTTTCTCTCCCACGGATTTCACGGATTTTCACAGATTTGGTTACATGTTATCCGTGTCCATTTGTGTCATCAGTGGGGAATATTCTTTTCTCCCACGGATTTGTTTTCTTGGTAGCCTCCCAGCGTTAGGGATTGGAGTGGCATCCTTTGGGAGCGTAGTTTACGGAGCGAGCAAAGATATAGCGGAAAGCCCGACGGCTTGCCGGAACGCCCACATTAATTCATAATTTATAATGCATAATTCATAATTCATAATGTATAATGTATAATCGCTATTGGTGATACGTATATGAAAGTTAAAAAGCCTTAGTTTAAGGTTCTCGGTTTTCCAGTTTTAAAAAAATCTGTTGACAGTTGTCCGTTGTCCGTTGACTTTTAGTATCTTTGCATAATCATTAAAAAATAAGAAAATATGTTAAAAAGAATTACATTATTATTATTGACGGTGCTTTTGATGCCATCGATGATGCTTGAAGCACAATCTAAATTTATCCGTAAGAAAGCGGACAGAAGTGTTGTAACTAAAGAAGATAGCAGAGAACTCATTGAAACGGTCTTGTTGACAGAAGATTTTTCTAATTTCACGGCAGGCAGTGAAGAAGCTCCTGACGGCACACGCCTCGATGATGCAGATGGCTATATAGATGACTCTTATTTCAACAGTCCAGGATGGAGCGGACTCGAAGTTTATCAAGCGGGAGGTTGCGCCTACATCACATTCAGCGAAGAATATGGCGAAACCGGAATGATTATCACTCCGCTTCTCAACACCGAAGGCGCTGTCTACATCAGATGCCGCATGCGCAGCGAAAGCCCTTACGGTGATTATGTAGGATATAATATATGTAACGAATATTTCGAACCTATGGATTCTAATAATGCAGAAATAAGTAACGAATGGACTGAAGTTTCATGGTTTACATCTGCCGGACTTGAGAATTCGTACATATACATATATTCGTATGAATCGAATGTGTTTATCGATGATATTGAAATCAGCGCTTGTTCTTTGTCGACTCCGACATTTACAGAAGAGACTAACATAACAGACAATAGTTTTACCGCTAACTGGGAATCTGTTGATGAGGCTGATTCATATATCTTCAGATTATATGCACAACATACCGCTGCTGCCGACGAGATATATTACTACGCCGACAACGACTTCAGCGATGTGATCTCGGAAGGTACCATCGAATCTCCAGAAGTCGTAGCAGAAATGGCGATGGATTATAACAACTGGTACATCTATATGCCGGCACTTATCAACGGGTCTATCGGTGTCACGGGACAGTATTCTGTCTATAACCAATACGGATTAATGCAGTCGCCGGTATTGGATCTTACATCAGACAACGGTAACGCAGTGGTTTCGTTTACTGCCTACGGACCTTCAATGGACGAGCTTTCAATATCATTATTCTCAAACGCGGATGGTTATTACGATATAGCTTCAAATAAGACAGTCGCATTAGAAGGAGAAGGATGGAATGAATATACCGTAGAGCTCAGCGGCGGAATGGAAGATTCTTATATTGAGATAAAATACCTCGGTTCGGGATACGTTTATTTCGACAATCTCAAACTTTCTCAAAACATCAGCGAAGGTGAGGTTAAAGTTAACAACATACAAACCGACGAGATTGAAACCGCAAGTTTAGATGTCGTTGTAGATGAAAAATATGCAGACGATATTTTATTCTATCAGCTTCAAGCTGTGAAATATGTCTGGGCTACCGATGAATATACCGGTGAGGAATATATCGTAGGCGAGATTCTCAGTGAGTTGACAGAAGTACGTTATGCCCCTACAAACGGGTTAGATGTAAACGATGTTGACATGATGTCAGAAGAGTTCGCATATTTTAACAACGGACAGCTTAACATATACAATCCTAATAACTTGGTAGTATTCGTATACAATATCAATGGAGTTTGTGTTTATAGTTCAAACGACAACGGTACCGCAAGAAGATATTTCAACGACGGAATATATATCGTCAAGATAGGAGAAAAAACTATGAAGATTATCAATATATAATCTCCACTTACATAAGACATAGGAAGAGAACGGCAGAGTAATGTCGTTCTCTTTTTTTATTAGGGGACTTCTGTAAATTGTCACCAGTTCAAACTTCAAGCTGTTGACGGCAAGATGCGACTTACTGATGTTGCTGATACAATTGTACTATATCTGCAAGGATTAAAATACAAGGATTATGTTGATATGTCATCTTCAGGCATATACATTTGTCAGCAGTTTGAACAAATAAAAATCCTCAATTTTGATTTCACTTATTCTCAACTTCTCCAACAATCCTGTCAAAAGCTTCGTGTGTGCCTAACTTGCCGTTGATGATGCAGACGCATTCTACGACAGCCTTGACGCAGAGTTTCTCATCTTCAGCGCGATAGATGTCTTGCTCAAAGACATATCTTATTCCTTCTTTTTTGACGTTTAATCTGCAGATAAATTCATCTCCGCCTTTCAAAGGCACTTTGTATGCCAAAGTGATACGGGCTACGACAGGGTCGATGCTTTGTTCATGAAGTTCGGAGAATCTTACGCCACGCGACAAGATGAATTCGTGACGAGTGTGTTCCATATAATGTTGATAATTAGCGTTATTCACTATTCCTTGAGCGTCGCATTCATAGTCGCGAACCTTCATCTTTAATTCATAAACATATTTTTCCATATCAAATCTTAATGTCTTCTTTCAAATTAAAATATTCTCTGATGATGCCTTTGTCTAACAAATCGTCTTTATTACTGGAAATCAATTCTTTTCCTTTAGAAACAATCCAAATGTCATCGGTGTAACGGAGCAGAAGTTCTAAGTCGTGAGAACTGAAGACTATTGTCTTGTTCTGTTCTTTGCAGAGTCTTTTCATCAAATTGAAAAGCTCAATCTTACTTGGATAATCGATGAATGCAGTCGGCTCATCCATGAAAATTATAGGAGTGTTCTGAGCAATGGTTTTTGCTATCATCACCTTCTGTTTTTCTCCATCGCTTAAAGCAGAGAAATATCTGTCAACCAAATGATTTATACCTACAATATCAAGTGATTCTTTAATTATATTTTCATCTTCTTCTTTCATCTTTCCGAAGAAGTTAGTGTAAGGGCATCTTCCACTCGCGACCACATCATACACCTTTAAAAACATATCGTCAGGTCGCTCGGTAAGAACGAGTCCGATTAAAGTTGCTTTTTCTTTGGCAGAATAGGAGTGGAGTTCTTTGCCAAATAACTCAATCTCGCCGCTAACGGCTTTGATATGAGCGGTTAACGTCTTAAACAGCGTCGATTTACCTGCGCCGTTAGGTCCAATCAAAGCAATCAAGTTGCCTTCATTCAGACTAACATTTATGGGCGGTAAAATGGCTTTGTCTTTATAGCCAACAACTAAATTTTTTATTCTTAAAACTTCCATATCCATGTCTCAATTGCTTAATTGTTCTTCTTGAAAATAACCCAAATCACAATCGGTGCTCCTATGAAAGCTGTCACTGCGTTAATTGGCAAGTTGCCTTCAAATCCTGGCATCCTCGCGATGAGATTGCAAAACATACTGACAATCATACCAATCAACATTGTCGCTGGAACCAGAGTTCTGTGATCGCTGCTTCTGAAAATAAATCTCGTCAGATGCGGTATCGCCAATCCTAAAAAGGCAATTGGTCCGCAATATGCTGTGACAATGGCTGTTAGATACCCTGAAACGAGAATTATTATTATGTTGTTTCTCTTTACGTTCAATCCTAAATTTTCTGCGTATAAATCTCCTAATAGTAAAATATTCAGGTTCTTACATATGAATAAACTTACGAAAAGTCCGATGATGATACAGATAGAGAAGAATAGTATCTTAGATGAACCGACAGCCGAAAATGTTCCCATTCCCCAAATGACAAAGGCGTGGATGTCTTCTTTCATACTGAAGAATTTTAAGATGTCGGTGATAGAACCTGACAGGTATGAAATCATAAGCCCTATGATAATCAATGTTGTCATATTTCTTACACGACCGCTGAAACCTAATATCAGCATTAATACTAATGTCGCTCCTAAAAAAGCTGCAAAGCTGACTCCAATATTAGCCCATAATCCATAGGAAGAAAGTGCGCTTTTGCCTAAAATCCCTGTCAATAAGATTGTTACAGCGACACCAAGACTGGATCCGCTGCTGACGCCAAGCATTGATGGGTCTGCTAAAGGATTCCTGAAAAGCGTCTGCATCAGAAGTCCTGCCACAGAAAGTGCTGCACCAGCTAATAATGCCGTGATGGCTTGTGGTAATCTGTATTCATAAACTATCGTGTGAATTGTAGCGTTGCCGTCATCACCAAAAATCACTTCAAACAAATCGCAGAATGGGATGCTGACGGAACCGACAAAAAGATTCAGTATAAACAATATTATTCCTAATATTATTAAACCGATAATTATACTGATATTTAATTTATTACGCCACATTATTTAATTAATCTCTTGAAGTATTTCGGAGTATAGTTTTCCCACTCGTTTGTTAACAATTCGGGATGAAAATGATATATGAAATCAGCCAGAAGAATATCAGGCTCATATTGAGATTGCTCGAAATAGCCACATTCTCTAACGTTGCAAACCAATAATTGTTTTTCCTTAAAAGCTTTAAATAGAGGATATAGATCATTTTCTTTTGCCAGATTTTCGTAAGTAAAAGGAGTGTCGTATGAATTGATAACTCTCCAATAATCAGCGTTTTGAGCTTTCAACAAAACGCTTTCCGCGTCAATGTGAAGGCTGCCTGTCGATTTGTTGTCTTTCCAGATATAATCGCCGCCAGCATCGGAGAAAATCTTCGCAATGTAACTGTCTCCTCCTGGTACATACCATTGATTTTCGAAAGGTAAGTCTGAGAAAATCGTAGGTTTGTCGTTTTCTTTAGAACAAATTTCACTTAATTTATTGTAGCGTTCTTCCACATTATCAAACCATTCTGTCGTTTCTTTTTCCTTTCCGCAGAGAAACCCGATGACTTTCATCCATTCTGCGCGTCCCAAAGGATGGCTCTCAAGATAATCGGGAAATGGAACCATAGTCGAATTGCAAAGTTCTTCTAAATGTGAATAATCGACAGTAGGATAGGGCGTATATAAAATTAAATCTGCTTGTAAATGAATGACTTTCTCGGTGTTGACGGAAGTTGATGTTCCTACATCTTTTATCTTGCCTTCAGAAACCAATCGCAGAAGTTCTTCGTTTCTGGAATAATTGCTTTCTAAAACGCCTCTGATTTTATCAATTTCACCAAGTTTTTGAAACACAGACCATTGTGTTGATGAAAAAGCAATAGCCGATTCTATTGGAATTCTTATAATCTGCTCGTTGACAATTTCTTCAGGAATTTTTTCTTCTTTGTTAAAAATATAAAAGACATTTGTCTTGGAAGGATTTAAATCATCTATAACTAGTTTGTAGCCAGAAAAATATGGATAAATCTTAAATTTTTCTGCATATCTAACTATGTTCAAACTGTCGTTGACTTCGTTATCGCTAGTTTTTTTATTGCTGGCGTTATTGCAGGAAAAGAAGATGCAAACTGAAAATAATAATATTAAAAAACTTCTCATGGTTATTTTATTCGTGCAATAAGTTCTTTCATGCAGTCTTCGCATACGCAATCGCTATAATTGTCTTTCAAAAATAATTTTAAGTTTTCTGATAAAGAATATTTTGAGCACCAGCAATTTGCACTATGTTGGCAATCGAAAGTGGCATTACATCTTGGACATTTTTTTGTCATAGTCTTAATAAAAATCAAGTTAGAAAAATTTTCGTCAAAGATACGAAGAACTTGTGTAATAGTGTCACGATAAAATTAAAATTTGCTATGCCCAGGCATCATATTTACCGTCGGAATCGTCGTCATCACCATGTATTTCATCCCATAACGGTTCCCAGACAGATTCTATTTCTTCACGGAATCCTAACTTTATATAATCAGAATTGTTGTCTAAAACCTCATCAAGAACATCAATGTTTCCATAACGCAACGATCTGAGCTTCATCATTAATACTTCTTCTTTTGACATCTGCATTTCTTGTGGAATCTTCTTTCTCAATTCTATGTCATTCATCAAATCAGAAATAAGTTGACAGCAATATTCGCCATGAAGTTTTACTCCTAAAAGCGCGATTTTCAAACCTTCAACCGGATTACATTCGAACCCCATTTTACCGTAACAAATTAAATATGCCAATGTGTAAATACATGTATTGCAATTCATTCCAATTCCAATCATAAGGTTTTCTTTCAATTTGTAGCGAATTTCTCTTTGTTTTACGCCAGTCAAGTCATCCCATTCATTTGCATTCTCAGTGCCTAAAATCATGCATTCGGAGACATTCAATCTTATTCCTTCAGTCATCAGCATCTTGTAATATTCTGTTTTTCCTTGACGTAGATAAATCGTCGCAAGTCTTGCTAAAGGATAAAACAAACCTTCGTCGATGCATTTTTGGTATGCTTCGATAGCTTTGTCATATCTTTTCAAACTTTCGTAATACCATCCTAACTGTTCCATCCAAAGCATTGATGAACCTAAGATTTTCGCTTCTTTTTCTGCTTCGGCAATCGCATCTTCTTTGTCTTCTAATGACGTTGTTTCATAAAATAAATCGTAGTTTCTTTTTATCTTGGCCAATACGCTTCCTTTGTTAATTGCTTCTTTATTAAGTGAATAGGAGAGAGATCGGTCTAATACAAAAGCGTCCTTGTTTTCGTCGTAAAATTCTCCTATGTAATACAAATAAGATAACATCTGTAAAGCGTCGGCAATGCCGCATTCGGATGCAAATTTGAAACATTCCGTAGCGGTTTTTAACGATTTCTTGTCAATCTGCGTACGGCACAACCATTGACCATAAGCATATCTTTCATACGGATTCTTTCCCTTACGAAGTTTTTTCACCATCGATGGTGACATCTGTCTAATATCTCTGCAATCGAGGAAATGTTTTAAAAGTCTGCTGTCGTTATATATCTCGAAATCAGTAACACAAGTCTTCTTGTTTGGCAAATTCGGATCTATTATGTCGTCTTTCCACCATCCTCTGTATTCAACGCATAATTTTGTTATGTATTTTGTGTATGAACCTTGTTCGTGTCTTGGGGATACCAATCTTCCAGCAGAATCATATTCTCCAATCATATACCATTCCCATTCCTCGTAAGGATTTCTCACTTCCGACAATGCGAGCCATGTTCCGTATCCGTGGCGTTTTCCATGAATGAACGAACCTTCATATTTGTATTCTACGCCATTTTTCGTATGATATTCCATAACTCCATATCCGTGTTGTCTGCCTTGGGCATCTTTCGAACCTGAATAGTTTACCCTTAAAATTTCATTTGCAGATGGTTCTCTCATAGCGTTATTATTTGATTACAAATATAGTAAATGTCTGAAGATAAAAGTCTAAAGACGAAAGTTTTTTTATTGACATAAAAAGCGGTTATTTGTTGAAAAAAGGCGTATTCGCTAATTGAAAAGTCAGAAAAAATAATTATCTTTGTAGGCTAAACAATAAATTATTTATAAGATGGCTTTCAGTATGTTTCACGCTCCAAAACCGAGGAAATTCAACTATACGCCTCGTTATTTCGATCCTAACCAAGAAGCTCTTGAGAAAAAAAAGGCTGCTATGGGTCTTGATTCTAAACTTTCCGAGCAGGAAAAACGCAGGATGAGAATCAGAACTGGTTTCGGCTACAGCCCTGAAGACTTTGAGGAAAAACGCTCGAAGATTGGCTTCAAGGGGATGCGATATATTGTATTTTTCGGAGTGTTAGTACTTTTGGTATATGTAATTTTTGGAACACCGATGTTGGAGAACTTCTTTGAGATGTTTTTCAAACTTGGAAAACAATAATGGAATATGTCTTTTGATGTGATAAAATTACTTCCAGATTCTGTTGCTAATCAGATTGCTGCGGGCGAGGTGATACAACGTCCGGCTTCTGTCGTTAAGGAGCTTATGGAGAACGCCCTCGATGCAGGCGCGACACAGATTGACTTAGTTGTGAAAGACGCAGGTAGAACTTTGATAAGCGTTATTGACAATGGTCATGGGATGTCGGAAACCGACGCGCGACTTTGTTTCGAACGTCACGCCACTTCCAAGATAAAGAAAGCTGAAGACCTTTTTCTGATAAGAACAATGGGATTTCGCGGCGAGGCACTCGCTAGTATAGCTGCGGTGGCACAGGTGGAACTGACGACACGCAGAAAAGAGGATGAACTCGGAACCAAGATCTTCATTGAAGGTTCGGTGGTGAAGGAGCAAGAACCGAAACCGATGTCGGTCGGAACGAACTTTACCGTTAAAAACCTTTTCTTTAACATACCTGCGCGTCGTAACTTTTTGAAATCTAACGAAGTGGAGATGCGTCATATTACAGATGAATTCTTCAGAGTAGCAATGATGAATCCGGAAGTGGGATTTTCACTCGTCAACAACGACAAAGAAACGTACCATCTCCCTAAAGGCACGCTAAAACAAAGAATAGTAGGACTTTACGGAAAAGATTACGATAAAAAGATAATTCCTGTACAGCAAGAGACCGAGACCGCCTCGATAAACGGATTCATTGTGAAACCCGAATTCCTGAGAAAGACGCGTGGTGAACAGTATTTCTTTGTAAACAAACGTTTTATAAAACACGCATATCTGCATCACGCGATAGAAAACGCTTATCAGGAACTGATTCCAAAAGATTGTTTCCCCGGTTATTTCATCAATATCGACATTGACCCGAAAGAGATTGACATCAATATACATCCGACAAAAACCGAAGTGAATTTCCAAGATGTTAAATTAGTGTATGCCATTCTTCATTCCGCCGTGCGTAAGTCGATAGGACAGAATAATTTAGCTCCGCTTCTCGACTTTGATGTCAATCCCGAATTAGGAATTGATTTCGGCGAGGCAAGTCGAATGGACAGACCTATTCACGAACCGCAGATTGATTTCAATCCTTCGTTTAATCCGTTTAAACCTGCTGTGCAGCCGCGACATTCGTCTGGAAACTGGAGAATCATGTATGAGGATAACAACGACACTGTGGCAAGCAATATCAACAAAATCAGCAATTTTGATGAAGTCACGACCACAACTGTCGTAGATAACAAGAACCTTTATCTGCAATTGCAAAACACTTATATCGTTACTACAGTTAAGTCGGGTCTTCTTGTTGTGAACCAACATCTTGCACATAAGAGAGTTCTTTACGAAAGATATCTTAGAGAGATGGAAAGCAGTTTGGAGGTATCTCAACAGGAATTGTTTCCTCAGCATATAACACTTAGTCCAAACGACGCTTCTTTATTGAAGGAAATCAAATCAGACCTTGAGAAAATTGGTTTCAGAATCCAAGAGATGAATAACTCGACTTTCGTCATTAACGGAACTCCGGCTGACAGCAAAAACAATGACGCTATCGCGCTTCTCGAAAAGATATTGGATATGTATAAAACAAATCAGGTTGATTTGAAGTTAGATAAGAAACTCAATTTAGCGAGGACTTTAGCGTCGCAACTTGCAATCAAAGCAGGGCAGGGACTCACTCCAACGGAAATGCAAGATCTGATTGACAAACTTTTTGCTTGCGCGGTATCTGAAGTTTCTCCAGATGGAAAGAAAATTTATACAATATTGAATGTTAATGAATTAAAAACACGATTAGATTAAATTATGAGCGATTTTAGACCAAGTGGCTTTTCTGTTTTACCGACAGTCGTAAAGAACTTGTTGATAATAAATGTTTTATTTTTCCTTGCTACAATAGCTTGCGACATGGTGCTTCGCATTGACTTGGCTGATTATCTTGGACTTCATTATATTGGAGCCTCTGATTTCCAACCATATCAGCTTGTGACTTACATGTTTATGCACGGAAATTTTGCACATCTCTTTTTCAACATGTTTGCTTTGTGGATGTTCGGCAATACTCTTGAAAACATCTGGGGAGCAAACAGATTCCTGCTTTTCTATTTCGTATGCGGAATCGGCGCAGGACTCGTACAAGAACTAGTTCAATATATTCAATATGTTACAACATTGCAAGGATATGAAAATGTGAGGATTGCAGCAAATCAAATCATACCTATGAGTCAGTATCTCAACATGTTGACTACAGTAGGCGCATCTGGTGCTGTTTTTGGTATATTGCTCGCATTCGGTATGATGTTCCCAAACTCAACGCTCTATATTTATTTCGCTATACCAATCAAGGCGAAATGGTTTGTGATAATTTATGGCGTCATTGAATTGTTCTCAGGCTTCACATCTGTCGATAATGTGGCGCATTTCGCACATTTAGGTGGTATGCTATTCGGCTTGATTTTAATTCTTTACTGGAAAAAGAAAGGCAACCTTTATTGATTATGAGACCTTTTCAAGTTAACATAATAGACGGAATCAAGAACTTCTTCTTGCAAAAAAACGCCTTGTCGCGTCTTATGCTGATAAATATTATAATATGGGTTATATGCTTGTTTATCAGTGTGTTTACATGGCTTTTTAATATTAGCGACATCAGTTTTGTGACGAAATTATTTGCAGTGCCGGCGAACCTTTCAGTATTAGCAGACAAACCTTGGAGTCTGTTTACATATATGTTTTTGCAAGAAGAGTTCCTGCATCTTTTCTTCAATATGTTAATGCTTTATTACGGTGGAAATATATTCTTACACTATTTCTCACAAAAGCAGTTAGTACTGACATACATCTTTGGAGGAATCTTTGGAGCGTTGTTTTTTATATTGGCATTCAATGCTTTCCCTGTTTTTGAGGATATGAAAAGTTCTGCCATCGCATTAGGCTCTTCTGCCTCAGTATTGTCAATTCTGATTGCTGCCGCCACTTATCAGCCAGAATATAGACTTAATTTTTTCCTTTTAGGACAAGTTAAGATGAAGTGGGTAGCTATTGCGTTCGTAATCATAGACTTTCTGAGTATTACCAATGGAAATTCAGGCGGTCATATAGCTCATCTCGGAGGTGCATTATGGGGATTTCTATATGCTTTCATGTTAAGAAATAATTTTGACATATACTTGATTTTCAAGCGTCAACCTCGTATCAAGATTAAAACTAAAAACGAAAGCAATTATCAGCAACGACCAAAAACTGACGAGCAATTCAATGCGGAACGTGCTGTAGAACAGGAAGAAATAGACAGAATACTTGAGAAAATCGCAAAAAGCGGATATTCCAGTTTGAACGACAAAGAAAAGGAGTTTTTATTCAGACAAAGCAAAAAGTAATGGGAAAGGAGACAAAAACCAAAAGACGCAATACATTTTTTCAAGGATTAGGAAAGTCGGTTATAGGAATCGGCGGAATAATACTGTTGTTTTTCTCGCTGCTCTGCGCCTTATGTCCTTTCATAAATCCTTCAATGTTTGTATGGACAGCATTTTTCGGATTAGGATTTTGGATGATATTTTTTGCCAATATCTTGATTCTTATGATATTAATCTCCTTAAAATCAAGAAGAACTCTCTTGATACCTATTGCAGCATTATTGATTTCCATCCCTGGTTTTGTAAAATCATATTCCTTTGGTGAAAGCCTTGACGAGGAATATCAGGTTAAAGTGATGACGCATAATATAGCAGTGTTCAGAAATATCAAAGACAAGTCAAAAACAGTTTCTGATGTAAAGAAATCCTTTGTTGAATTAGTCAAGATTCAAAATCCTGACGTTTTATGTCTTCAGGAATCTGGGAAATGGCCTAAAAACAGAGCCTCCGAATTTTCCAAGATGACAGGTCTTAAATATTACAGTTTCAATGCAATCACTGGAAACAGCTATTTCTCAAAATTTCCTATTTCTAACGTTAATTCATTCAAGGATAAAGAGATAAGCAAGTTTGCAGATATAAAGAAAATCAATATAGACAATGACAGAAGTTTTTATCTCGTGAATTGTCATTTCAATTCATTCGGAATTTCACCTGAGGAAATAGAATATATCAACGATACGAAAAATATAGTCAAAGACTCTGAGGTTTATGGTAAGTCATTGATTAACAAGTTGAAAAACGGGTTTAAACGTAGAACTGAGAGTACAGAAAGTTTGATAGAGAATCTTCCAGACGATGATATTCCGTTGGTTATTTGCGGTGATTTCAATGATACACCATTATCATATACATATAACTGCATAGAAAATGCTGGTTTGAATGATGCTTTTATCACATCGTCGCGAGGAATTGGAAAAACCTATTGCGGTTCGTTGCCATTATTAAGAATAGACTATTTTTGGTATAATGATTATATTGAAGTTGTTGATTATAAAAGGATTAAACAAACTGCTTCTGATCATTACCCATTGACTTTGACATTTAATTTGAAAGATACAGAAACTGAAGAAGGAGGAGAGTAAATGAATTTTAAGTTAGAATCGAAATTTAAGCCTACCGGCGACCAGCCGCGAGCCATAGAGCAGCTTAAACAAGGAATTCTTAATGGCGAGCGGTATCAGACCCTTTTGGGCGTGACGGGTTCCGGAAAGACTTTTACAATTGCTAATATGCTGGCAGAACTGAATCGTCCCGCCTTGATTCTAAGTCACAACAAAACTCTTGCTGCTCAATTATATAGCGAATTCAAACAATTCTTTCCTCATAATGCTGTGGAATATTTCGTTTCTTACTACGACTATTATCAGCCAGAAGCATTTATTCCACAGACAAATACGTACATCGAAAAAGACCTTTCTATTAATGATGACATTGAAAAATTACGTCTTAGCGCGACAACTTCTTTGTTGTCAGGTCGCCGTGATATAATAGTAGTTTCTTCAGTATCTTGCATTTACGGTATAGGAAATCCCGATGACTTTGAAAAGAATGTAATTTATTTAGAAGTAGGCAAGAGAATAAATCGTGATGACTTGTTACGTCAATTATCTGATTCTCTTTATAGTCGTAACGACATAGAGTTCACTCACGGAAAATTCAGGGTCAAAGGTGACACCATTGATGTTTTTCCCGCATATTCCGACATTGCGTACAGAATAATCTTCTGGGACGATGAAATTGAAGAAATAGAATCTTTAGATCCTGTCTGCGGCACACGAATAGAACCGCTCTCAAGTCTGACATTGTTCCCCGCAAATATATTTGTCACCTCCAAAGATAAGATAAAATCGGCGACAAACGAGATTCAACTCGATATGTTCAAACAAGTTGAATATTATAAGGAAATAGGAAAATTCGAAGAAGCGAAACGTCTCGAAGACAGAGTTTGCTATGATATTGAAATGATTAGAGAACTCGGATATTGCAGTGGCATTGAAAATTATTCCAGATATTTCGATGGTCGCGAACCTGGAACTCGTCCTTTCTGCCTGATAGACTATTTTCCTGACGACTTTATCACGATTATTGATGAAAGTCACGTAACAGTTCCTCAAATCAGAGGAATGTATGGAGGCGATAGGTCGAGGAAGCAGACTTTGGTGGAATATGGATTCCGTCTGCCTTCAGCATTAGATAATAGACCTCTGAAATTCGATGAGTTTGAATCACTTACAGGACAGACAATCTATGTTAGCGCGACACCTGCCGATTATGAATTGCAGAAGACAGAAGGTGTTTATGTAGAACAACTGATTCGTCCGACAGGTTTGTTGGAACCAAAAATCGAAGTCCGTCCTTGTAAAAATCAAGTTGATAACCTCATAAATGAGATACATAAGGTTGTTGAAAGCGAACAAAGAGTTCTTGTCACTACGCTTACGAAAAGAATGGCAGAAGAATTGACGCGTTATCTTAACAGCTTGAATATCAATACTAGATATATACATTCTGATGTAGATACATTGGAAAGAATCGAGATTATGACTGGATTGAGAAGCGGAATATTTGATGTTTTAGTCGGAGTAAACCTGCTTCGTGAAGGTCTTGATTTACCTGAGGTTCAGCTTGTTGCTATCATGGATGCTGATAAGGAAGGCTTTTTGAGATCGGAACGTTCTTTGACTCAGACGGCAGGTCGCGCAGCCAGAAATGCCGACGGCGTTGTCATTATGTACGCCGATAAAATCACTGACTCGATGCGTAAAACCATCGATGAAACATTGCGCAGAAGAGAAATACAGACAAAATACAACATCGAAAACGGAATTACTCCTAAAACTATTATCAAGGCAATCGACACATCTTTAGGCAAAGCTATTTCGAAGAAATCTAAGGATTATTCTATTACAGATGAAACAGTTAAGTCGGTGGCAGAAGAATCTCAAGTAAAATACAAGTCGGAAAAAGACATTAAGAAGGCAATTCTTGAAGCGAAAAAGGAGATGGAGAAAGCTGTCAAGAATCTTGACTTTATGGAAGCTGCAAAATACAGGGACATCATTATTGCTTTGGAAGAAAGAATGAACCAATAGTTTAAGAATTTTCAACATAAAGAGTTATTTTTACAATATATTTTAGGTTTTAATCTATAATAAGGTTTAATGTTTTCCTTTAACTTACTGAATCCGCCCGTTAACTTAATTGTTAATTAATGTTTAATAAATAAAATTGTACATTTGTAGAAAATTGGTTGGTTGTTTTAGGATCAAACAATGCCGATGACGCAAATTTGTTTTTGTTGTTTTTAATTTGCAAAGAATCGGTGCTTTTCGATTTAAGAAATTTAAATGTTTGACCAAAGAAAAAAGTCGGTTCTCGCCGACTTTTTTTTATTTCCGTTCCCTTGCTCAAATTCGCCTTTAACTTATTCATGCCACTTCAAGGCATCGTATCAGAAGTATATTTGCACTCGGTTTTATTAATAATTGTGACGTAGTGCTGCACTCCCAATGCAGTTACGACAGCCCTTGAAAGGAGAATCGCTTTTTTGTTGTTTTTTTTCGATTCCAAAAATCTTTTCAAGGGCTTTTTGTTTCTTATCAAAATAAATTAGACACTTTTTATTAAATTTGCAAAAAAAAATAAAAAACATGAAATACAATTTTGACAAAATTATAGACCGTACTAATACTGAAAGCGTTAAGTACGATTTGAGAAAAAACGTTTTTGGCAAAGATGACGTGATTCCAATGTGGGTCGCTGACATGGATTTCCCGACGGCAGACTTCATCCGCGAGGCGGTAATCGAGCGTGCAAAAACTGATGTATATGGATATACATTCCGCGAAGACGCTTATTTTGAATCTGTTGTGCAATGGATGCAACGTCATCATCAATGGAAAACAAAAAAAGAATGGATGTCGTTCACCCCTGGAATCGTCAATGCTTTCAACTTGGCGGTCATGGGTCTTACAAAAGAAAACGATGAAATAATAATACAACCTCCTGTGTATCATCCGTTTTTCTACGCGGTAAACAATCATAACAGAAAACTCGTACAAAATACGCTCATCGACACAGACGAAGGTTATAAAATGAATTTCGAATTGCTTGAACAGCAGGCAAAGACTGCAAAAATGCTTATCCTCTCGAATCCTCATAATCCAGTAGGACGTGTCTGGACAAAAGATGAATTGCTTCGTCTTGGCGAGATTTGTTTGAAAAACAACGTCTTGGTCTTCTCTGACGAAATACATTGCGACCTCGTGATGCCAGGTTATAAACATATTCCATTTGCTTCATTATCAGAAGAATTTGCACAAAACAGCATTACGGCTCACGCCGCAAGCAAGACTTTTAACATAGCAGGTCTGGCAACGTCGACAGTAATAATTCCAAACGAAGATTTGCGTAAAAAATATACGGACTTCGTACATTCTACCGAAGCAGATATGGGAAATATGTTTGGTAAAATAGCTACAAAAACTGCAATGGAAAAAGGCGATGAATGGCACGCACAACTTATAGAATACATAAAAGGCAATATTGATTTCGCCGTCGATTTCATTCATAATGAGTTGCCTAAGATAAGAATTCATAAACCTGAAGCCACCTACATGATATGGATGGATTTCAAAGATTACGGTATCAGCGATGAGGAACTAAATCGAAAAATGGTTCAAGAAGCAAATCTGGGACTTAATGCAGGTCATATTTTTGGAAAAGAAGGCGAATGCTGCATGAGAATGAATCTGGCTTGTCCGAGAAGCGTCGTTGAAAAAGCAATGAACAACATTAAAAAAGTATTCTAACATTTTGATTTACAATTAATATAAAGACGAACAGAACTCACCTAACTATTTTCCGTTCGTCTTTTCTATTCCAAATAATCACTGCTACGACATAATAAACCAGACATTGAATCCATAAGTTAATCATTTCAGGACGGATATTTGTCAAGTCACCGCCCATGCAGTCAAGTTTGACGAAAGCGAGAGTAGCTGGAGCGACCGGCAGAGTGTAATGAAAGATCTTCCAATGCCATGGCATGAGTTCCAAAGGGTAGGAGATGCCTGTAAGAAAAACTAATGGCACCGACATAAATACAATGATAAACAAAGGCATATCTCCATCCGTAAAGAAAGATGCCAGCGTCAGGCAGAAAAAAGCCGAAGCGAAAAGATACGGTATCATCATTATCGCGATATGAAGATAATTTCCAAGATGAGGAAGATGAAATATCAAAGGCAACAATCCAAGGAAAAATATTGAGAAAACTATGTATATCATCACGTTTGCGAAAGCTCGCCCAAAAACAATCTTAAAGGGATTTTGAAAACGGCTTTTTTTATGTGAACTGTTTTCAATACCCATTCGCATCGCCATCGTTATCATCATGGTTTGAAAGATGATAATCACCAAGACAGGAGGTATCAGATATGTTCCATAACCTTCGCTGCTATTATAGAGCGGTTCGCTTACTATATTGATTGCCTTATCGTTAGCAAGGAAAAGAACATCAACAGCATTAAGATTTTTTATCATCTCCGGAATGAGCTCTGAATTTATTTCCAAAGAAGCGAAATTGACAGACTCAGAGATGTTCAAATAATCCAAAAAGGAAAGTGTAGAACCATAAATTGTACATTCCACTTGATTGCCACGCATAATTTCAGGTTTCAATTCTGATGGAATATAAATAAAACCAACTATTTTTCTCTTCAGAAGCATCTGCTTTGCCTGCTGAAAATCTTCAGTTTTCAAGACGACATCAACTTGTTGAGTCGCATCAATATAATCTATGAAATGACGACTTAGATTGCTTTGTGACATATCGACGACAGCTATCGGTGCATTTTTATATACATTATTGTTATACAATAAGTTATAAAGAAAACCATAACCGACATTACCAAGAATCAGTACTATTAATATAGGGATATTGGTGCCAATAATCTTAAATTCATTGCGTATTATCTTTATTATTTCTTTCATTTTTGTATCTATACATATTTCATATTCATCATTTTATATTTTCTTTTCAAAAGCATAGCAGCAACAAATATCAAGATGTTAAAAGAAATTAACACAATAAGTGATTTCCAGCAATACAAAAAGGCGTGACTTTCATAGCGAATGCAGTCGGTCGTCACGATGAAATGACGGACTGGGAAGAGAAAAGAGATCTTTTCGAAGAACTTGTACATCGCGTTTACGGGGAAAGTCACGCCGGCAAAAGTGGCTCCCAACGAGCCGAACATAGAGATGAAACTTATGATTATCGGCAAGTTGGGATATATAGAGAAAAGAAAAAGCGAAATTGAGCAGGTGGCAAGAATAAAAAGAATGCAGACTATTATTATTGAAAACAAACTTGAACTTAAATCGAAATCTAAAATACTAAACATCAGTATATTAGCAAAAATAGCGATGCAAGAAAAAATTATCACGAAAGGAATAAGTTTTCCTAATATTATATTGATGAATTTGCCGTTTGCTATTGATAAACAGTCTCTTATATTTCTTTTGTCTTTAAAGTCATTACCGAAAGAATATGCTATGTTAAGCAAAATTAAGATTTGGAAAAGTACCCAGAAATAAGGGAAACTGAGATAAGAAGTATAATTCAGCGAAGGATTGTAAAGCGGGTGAGCTGCTATACTGATAGGGCTCGCCAACGACTCCAAAGTCTCATCGCTGATGCCAAGAAATTCCGTCGTTTCCCGTAATGGTGATACCGCAATGATTCTTAATGCATTAAGAAAACCTTGCATCACTTCGGAGCCTACACTGAGAAAAGCATAATGATAGCAGAGAGTAAGCGTTGTGTGTCTGTTGGCATTCACATCTTCTTGAAAGTCAGTGGGAATTATGAGGTATCCGTATATTTTCTTTGAGAGAAGAGCGTCGCGTGCATCGGCGGTATTGGAGAATTTTTCCACCACACGAATCTCAGGAACCGCCGAGCACAGCCGCTCTATATTACGAGACATCTGACTGTCGTCTTCATCGACAATCGCGACCGGTATGCTGTCAATCATGCCATTACCGAATATCGTCGTCATAAAAAACAAAGCGAATAAAGGAAAAATAAGGGCAGAGAAAAGATAAAGCGGTCGTGATATTAGAATCCGACATTCTCTTTTGAAAACTGCTAATAATCCAGACTTCTTCATTTTTCTATTGTTATTAAAACCGACATTCCTGGTCTTAAACCATTGATTTTCATTTTAGGAACAGCTTGCAATTCGAATGTTCTCAAATCGTAGCCTCCGCTTTCTTTTGTCGCTTTCCACGTCGCGAAACTCCCTAAAGGCGCGATATAATTAATGGTGAAAGGAATTTCTTTCATTGCCAACGCGGGAATGTCGCACATAATATCGTCTTCCATTTTAAAATTCGACAGCAAGTCTTCACGTACGTTGAGGACGAGATAAGGATTTTCAATATCAACAATAGTCATTATTGATGTTCCAATAGAAGATAACTCACCTTTGTTCAATGCAATAGCAGCCACTTCGCCAGAAATGGGCGATGTGAGTCTGGCGTCATTGAGCAATGCTTTCACAACTTCACTGTTGTTTTGCGCAGCTACTGCCATCGCTTTTGCAGATGCCTTGTCTTGTTCTTGCGCGCCTTCAAGAGCGATTTGATATTGATAATATGCAGTTCTTTCAGCGGCTAAAGCTGACTTGTAAATCGCCTCGACTTCGTCTTTTCGTTGTTGACTAACAATGGAATCTTCATAAAGCACCTTGATTCTCTCGTATGTCGTTTTCGCCAATTTCAAATCAGCTTTTGTACCATCCCATAGTTCTTTTGCAATGGAAATCAGTTGTTTACGAGAGCCAGCGTCTATCTTCTCGCTTTGTAGTGCAGCAGCTTTCTCCAGTGATTTCTGCGCTTCATATTCTGCAATAATTTCGTTGGATATTATATGAACCAGAGTGTCGCCTTCTTTAACTTGCTGTCCTTTTTTAACATAAATGCTCTCAATCCTCCCTGGAAGAAGTCCGGAAATGTTATATTCCTCAGCCTCAATCTGTCCTTGAAGAATCACATCCTGCTCACGCATAAGAAAAATTCCAATAATAGACAATATCATTATTGATAACAATATGATTATAAATAGAGTAAATAATATCTTATTAGAAAGTTTCATTATTATTAATTTTTATGTTTAAACTCATTGTCCAATGTCAATAAACGATTCGAAATACTCTGGAATTCCGCAAAGACAGCACAGATTCACAAGAGCGATGTCGTATTCGTAATATGTCGTAAGTAATAATAACTTTGTCTTATTCAAGAGGTTAAGTGCATCTAAAACTTGTTGAGAAGTGGCAAGTCCTTCCGCAAAGGATTTCTTCCTGATGGAATAGACTTCTTCCGCAAATTCCAACGATGACTGTAAATCTTTGGCATTGATGCATGATTGTTTCAAATTCGTATACCATTTATCAACAAGGACTTCCAATTCATTCTTTAAATCATGCTGCGTTTCCGAAATAATTTCTGATTCTATTTTTGTAATTTGTATGTTGCGTTCTCTTGCAAGTCCATCAAAAATGTCCCACGCCATATTTATACCTCCAATAGTATTAGGAATCAAGTTCTTAGGAATATTATACGATGCAATTGTCTGTTTTCCAAATACAGATATGACAGGAAAATAATTGGAACGACTCATTTTTAAACTTGTCTTTGAAATATCTTCATGAACTTCCGACTTCCTGAAAATGTATGCGTTTTTATACATCATGTCCTTAAACCATTCCAACGATGGATATTTCTCGTTAAGAAATAAAGGTGTAGAGATGATATAATCTTGGTTTTCAGAGGTTTCTTGAATGTTATCTTCTGATGGATTAATAATTTCAAACAAAGATTTTTTTAATATATAGGATTGATTTTCAGCACTTTTAAGACTTCTGTCGCTTTCGTCAAGAGCTACTTTCACAATCAGACGTTCAACTTTATCAAACATTCCAATTTCTTCCATCTTTAAAGCCTGAGAATAATGGTTTTTCGTCATCAGATTATTCTCTTTAAGAACGTTTGTTATTGATTCACTTAGACTTAAAGAGAAGTAAATAGTCGCGAGTTCAATATATTTTGTCGCGCCAATAGATTCTTTGTTAATCTCCGCTAAGGTTTCGTTATTTTTAGCTAACTTATTGGTATATATTCTTTTAACTCCTGTAAAGACAGGATAGATAACTTCGAGGTCAATGGAAGCTAAGTCGTCATCAAAAATTGGGACATCGAAAGAAAGGTCGCCTAACTCATTGGAAATTAAATTGAGAACATCTGGAACCAATAAAGTGTTAGCATATTTTTCTTTAAGAGGTTCCAGTAGTGATGCATATTCTTGCGACATTCCAATATTGTTAGACATAAGTGTATAAGTTCCTGTCATAGTGATAGTTGGAAACCAACTGGCATTGATAAGTTGCGATTGACGTTTAGCGAGTTCAGTGCCTTTTTCGGCTGCTTTAATAGTTTTGTTGTTCTCAAGCATCATATTGACAGCAGTTCTAAAATCAAGAACTTTAGTTTCAGACGAGGTTTTTTGATTGTCGTAAGATGATTTTTCTTCGTCAGTTTTCATTTTCAAATCATCTGGCGAAAGCGTCGTCCAATAAAAATAATGACTTAAACTTATAATTATAAAAAGGTAAAAAGGTTTCATAAAATAAATTGCTTCGTTCGAGATTTAAACGAAATAGGAGCGGGAATGTTCAATGCCAATGTCAGAATTACCGGCTTTTTTTTTATCAACAAGCGTAAAAAGTATCAAAAAAATATGTAGTTTTGAAAAGATGTTTCCTTGTTTTTATTACATTGAAAATCAGTATTAACGAAAGTTGTTTCCTTAACAGAACGGAGTTTTTATGTTTTTGATATTCGATACTGAGACTACAGGTCTTCCTTTAGATAAAAATGCGCCTTTGACAAATTTCGACAATTGGCCAAGAATGGTGCAAATCGCATGGCAGATTCATGATGAGAAAGGCAATTTCATAAGTGCTGAAAATCATACTATTAAGCCCGAGGGATTTGTTATTCCAATTAATGCGAGCATGGTGCATGGCATCACTACGGAACATGCGATGAAAGTCGGTGAAAATCTTGAATCAATTCTCGATTTGTTTCTGGATGTCATCAAGGATGTAAAGTATATCGTTGGTCACAATGTTAGATTCGACTTGAATATAGTAGCTTGTGAATATTTGAGAATCAAGGGGATAAATCCCTTTAGAGGTATTAATATCATTGATACATGCTCAGAAAAAACCGCCGATTTCTGCAAGTTAGGAGTCGGTCGCGGTGGTCGTCATAAACTTCCCGGACTGAAGGAAATACATCAGATACTTTTTAACGAAGGCTTTGATATGGCGCATAACGCAGCTGCCGATGTGGAAGCGACAGCACGCGTTTTCCTCGAATTGGTCCGTATAAATGTACTTAATGAAGAAGAGATAAAAGAAGGCGAGGAGTTTTTCAGAAATTTCAAGGATGCAAATCCTGAGATGATAAAACCTGTCGGTATCAAGGTGATTTCCAATAAGGAAGAAGAAACTTTCGTTGAAGAAAAGATGGAAATAATAAATGATAATGCTAATACATTTATTCCAGAAACTTTCACACATCTTCACGTTCACTCTCATTTCTCAATACTCGACGGCATGTCGAAGGTGCCTGATCTCATCGAGAAATGTACTAAGAACAATATGTTTTCCATGGCTCTTACCGACCATGGTAATATGTTCGGTATCAAGGAATTTGCAGATGCTTCAAACAAATATAACGGAAAAATAAAAGATAAGATTAAGGAACAGGAAAAGATTCTTAACGACAAAGAGGCGGAAGATTCCAAAAAAGACGACGCTTCGGTCGAGATTGACCTTCTCAAGAAAAAAATCTTCAAACCGATATTCGGCATTGAGGCTTACTGTGCTCCGGTGAACATCGACAAGCGAGACGGACGCGCCGACAGAGGTTATCACCTTATATTATTAGCAAAAAACAAGCAAGGCTACAAGAATCTTTGTAAACTGAGTTCAATAGCATATATCGATGGATTTTATTATAACCCTCGTATAGACCATTCGCTTCTGGAAAAATATCATGAAGGTCTGATTGTTTGTTCTGCATGTCTCGGTGGCGAACTGCCTCAGAAGATAATGAACGGCGATATTGAAGGCGCGGAACAATCTCTTCACTGGTTCAAAAATCTCTTCGGAGACGATTTCTATATTGAGATTCAACGTCATAAGACAGATAAATTTAACGCCGACAAAACTACTTTTGAACGTCAGCAAGAAGTGAATAAAATCCTTATTGAACTTGCGAGAAAAACTGACACTAAAATCATCGCTACCAACGACGTTCACTTTGTGGAAGAGGAACATGGTGAAGCTCACGACCGCCTTATATGCCTCAGTACCGGAAAAGACTTCGACGACCCTGACAGAATGCATTACACCAAACAAGAATGGCTAAAAACGCCGCAGGAGATGGGAGTGGCATTCTGCGATTTGCCTGAAGCACTGATAAATACGCAAGAAATTGTCGATAAGGTTGAAACTTATTCCATCGATTCTGACCCTATAATGCCGATTTTCGACATCCCCAAAGATTTTGGCACGGAAGAAGAATATCGTCAGAAATTTAGTGAAGAGGATTTGTTTAATGAGTTCACTCGTAATGAATTAGGCGAAGTTGTGATGAGTAGGGAAGAAGGCGAGAAGAAAATTAAAAAACTCGGCGGCTACGACAAACTCTACCGTATCAAATTAGAGGCAGACTATCTCGCGAAACTCGCTTGGGAAGGCGCAGAACGCCGTTACGGCAAAGAACTTACAGAGGAACAGCATGAACGAATTGTCTTTGAACTTCATATTATGAAGACCATGGGATTCCCTGGTTACTTCCTTATCGTTCAGGATTATATCAGAGGAGCTCGCGAGGAACTCGGCGTGTCGGTTGGTCCTGGTCGTGGATCTGCTGCTGGTTCTGTGGTGGCTTATTGCCTAAGAATCACTGACGTTGACCCACTGAAGTACGACTTGCTTTTCGAACGTTTCCTCAACCCTGACCGTATCTCGCTTCCCGATATCGACGTTGACTTCGACGACGACGGTCGCGGCAAGGTTCTCGAATGGGTGACAAATAAATACGGAAAAGAAAAGGTGGCTCATATCATCACTTACGGTACGATGGCGACAAAATCGTCTATCGCTGACGTGAGCCGCGTGCAGAAAGTCCCGATTCCAAAAGTCAATGAGATAAAGAGTTTTATCCCGGACAGGAGTTTCCCTGATAATATTAAAGACGAAAAAGGAAAGTCTCCAAAGGTAAACCTCAAGAACTGTTTTAAATATGTCCCTGAAATTAAAGCATTACTTGAAGGTGATGATGATAATATTTCAACGATGCTCACTTATGCCCAACAGCTCGAAGATACCAACCGTCAGATTGGAATTCATGCCTGCGGCGTTATCATCGGAGCTTCCGACTTGACAAATTACGCTCCGTTGTGTACCATCAAAGATAAGGACACAAAAGAGGACGTTCTCGTGACTCAATATGACGGTCACGTGGTTGAAAATGTGGGTCTTATCAAGATGGACTTTCTCGGTCTCAAAACATTAACTCAGATAAAGGATGCCTTGTCTAATATCAAAAAGACTCATGGCATCGACTTAGACATCGACAATATTCCTATAGATGATAAGAAAACTTACGAATTATATAGTTCTGGAAATACTATTGGAACGTTCCAATTCGAATCTCCAGGAATGCAGAAATATCTCCGTGAACTGAAACCGACTGTCTTTGAAGACCTTATAGCTATGAACGCTTTATATCGTCCGGGACCGATGGATTATATCCCGACATTCATCGCTCGTAAGACTGGCAAGGAACCGATAAGTTATCCTATTCCTATCATGGAGAAGTATCTCAAAGATACTTACGGAGTTACGGTTTACCAAGAACAGGTGATGCTTCTGTCGCGTCAATTGGCGAACTTCACTCGTGGCGAGTCGGATACCTTGCGTAAGGCTATGGGTAAGAAACTCATCGACAAGATGCAGGAACTAAAGGGCAAGTTTATGACACAAGGCGAGGCTAATGGCCACGACCCTAAGATACTCGAAAATATCTGGAAAGATTGGGAGAAATTCGCTTCGTATGCTTTCAACAAATCACACGCAACATGTTATTCGTGGGTGGCATATCAGACTGCGTATCTTAAAGCTCACTATCCCGCTGAGTTCATGGCAGCTGTATTGAACAGTTCCATCAGAGATAACAAGGAAGTAGTCTTTATGATTGACGAGTGCAAACGCATGAAGATTGATGTGTTAGGACCTAGTGTCAACGATTCCGAATATAAATTCACTGTAAACCAGAAAGGTCAGATTTGCTTCGGTATGGGAGCGGTAAAGTCGGTGGGAGAGGTCGTTATCAAAGCCATCACCGATGAAAGAGACGCCAACGGACAATTCAAAGACTTCGCTGATTTCTTGATCAGAATGAACGGCAAAGGTGTCAACAGAAAATCAATTGAAGCCCTTGCCGGCGCAGGGGTGTTCGACTGTTTTGAAGGAATGCATCGCGCTATGTTCTATTACGTTGCTGAAGGAGAGAAGACCACCTTCATAGAAAAAGCGATAAAATCAGTCGCCACATATCTCGACAGAAAGAACAACGCTCAGTTCGACTTGTTTGCCGAAAGCGAGGAAGATAGTTTGGATACATTCACGATAAATTATCCTGTATGCGAACGCTGGTCGCAGATGAAGGAACTCGAAATGGAAAAAGAACTCGTCGGATTCTATATGAGTTCACATCCTCTTGATATGTATAAAGATACGATTCGATATTTCTCCAATATCAAATTAGAAGACGCTACAAATACAATCGAAGTAAAGGGAGATGGTCTGGTTCTGATGATGGCAGGAATGGTGACATCGGCAGAACGATTCACCTCGCAGAAAGGTACAGACTACGGCAAGTATCGCATTGAAGACCAATCGGGAAGTTATGAATTTAGGTTGTTTAAGGAAGACTTTATGAGGATGAATCCTCTACTTGTAGTAGGAACCCCAGTTTTGGTGACGGGAACGATAAGAGAGTTCTCGTATGAAGTTAAGAATCCGAACGACAACAATACTGACGCACCTAAGGAGATGAAGAAAGAGAAACGTTTCAAGATTGTTAAAGTGGAACTTTTGGATACATTGCTGGAAAAGACAAACCGTGAGGTGAGATTTTCCATCTTCACCGATATCCTCGACAAAGAAAGAAGCGTGGAATTTGTCAACATCATAAAAAAACATAAAGGAAATCAACCGTATTCTGTTCATTTCATCGACAGAACTGACAATATAGTTTGTTCACTGCATCCGGAAAGAGGCAAGATTGATGCGCAGGAGATATTCGAACTGCTGAGAGATAAGGATTATGTTACGTATGAACTGATGAAATGACAACTTACTAAACATGAGAATAGATTCGTTCAATCTCAAGCTCTTCTTTTGTTGTCAACAGACAATGGACATGGACGAGACAGACCATGTCCATACGAAGAATCTGGCACTCTATAACCTTAGAGTGCCTTATGTCACTTTGCTTCCTTTATCCACCTCAAAAAAATCTTTAGTCTTTAGTCATTAGACTTTAGACTTTTTATTATATTTGCAAAAAATATTAGTACTAACTTTAAAAAATAATAATTATGGCAATGCAAATTACAGACGCTACTTTTGAAGTAGAAGTATTACAAAGTGAAGTTCCAGTTATGGTAGATTTCGGTGCAACATGGTGCGGACCTTGCAACATGATAGCTCCTTATATGGACCAATTATCAGAAGAATATGCAGGCAAAGCTAAAGTTTTCAAAGCAGACATCGACGAATGCCAAGGCTTAGCAGCTAAATATCGCGTCATGAATGTTCCTACAGTTCTTTATTTCAAAGGTGGTCAAGTAGTTGACAAAAACGTAGGCGGCGCAGCAAAACAAGTTTTCGAAGACAAATTGAAGAAACTTATCTAATATTAAATGCCAATAGAAGTCAGCAATATAGCTCAACTGGGAAGTCTCGAATTTTTAGCACGACAAATAGTGGAAGGCTTTATCACAGGTCTCCATAAAAGTCCCTTTCATGGCTTCTCAGTTGAATTTGCTGAACATCGACTCTACAATACTGGAGAACCGACCAAAAATATCGACTGGAAACTTTACGCAAGAACCGAGAAACTTTTCGTAAAACGATACGAAGAAGAAACTAATCTCCGTTGTCAGATAGTCATCGACAAAAGCTCGAGCATGTATTTTCCCGTGAGAAACAAACTCGACTTCAATAATCTTAACAAACTTTGGTTTTCGATATATAGCAGCGCAGCTCTCATCGAGATGATGCGCCGTCAACGTGATGCCGTAGGATTGTCGACATTCGATAAGGATATTGCCTTGCATAC
>JAZNSO010000053.1:0-39425 GCA_045591245.1 Bacteroidales bacterium | reverse complement strand
TTGAGAAAAAGTGGACCCAGCCCATTCACAACTGGGGACTGATCATGAACCAATTTATTCTTATATTTGCAGACAGATTGCAGATATAGGTATTTTATATGCTGTAATTTTCATTTACACAAAATACAGGACGGTGCCTTTAAAATACCTAATTTATCTTTTTCCAATGCGTTGGCGAGATAATTAGCGGTATCGGCAAATTCAGTAAATACAATTATTTTACGATGTGGTTCCTTTTCTCTTTGCTCTTTGATGAGTTTTCGAAAGGCATCAAGTTTATAATCAAACTTGATATCATAAATTGTTTGTTCCTTTCCATTTACTGATATTTGCTTCGATTCAAACCACTCTTCTCTTATTTCTTTCAACAATTGTATATCAAATTCAATATCTCCTATAAATTCTTCTTTTTTAATATATTTGACATCTATCTCAAAGAATCCTTTTTCTTGATATTTTTCAAATTCCTCTATTATTTCCTCTTGTCCGTCTTCTGATGATTTGTAGAAGTTTTCCACGTCGGGCAATGTACCTTTTTTATATACTGGAACCTTATCTCTTTTATCAATCCATCTCAAAATATGCTCAGATGATTCTATCATAAAATTTAAAGATTCGCGGAAAGCAGCCACAGAACTTTCATAACGTCTGACCAGCATCTTACGCATAAAGTCTGATATATTGACTTGACGACCAATCAACATTCCCAGGTCTGTACCCATCTGCTCTTCAAGTTTCTTGTCTAACTCTTTCCTTAGTTTTTCGTCATCAACAATATATGCTGTTGGTTTATAACGTGCTCCCTTGTAATGTCTTAATTCAGGATTATTCTTTTGTTCTTCTTCAGATAGTGATATTTTGTTTAATGTTTCCAAATACAACTTTCTCATATTTCCCAAGAAATATGTCAATTCTATTGGGTCCTCTGGTGTTATAGGCTCAAAGTTTTGTTTCTTAAGGTCGTCTTTGTATTCTTGAATTTGATCAAGGTCGAGACGTGACCTTCTAATAACCAATGGAGATATAATAGAGCGAATCTCTTTTGCTATTCCTTCTGCCAATATTTTCACCTCTTCATCGGTCTTTTTCTTATTCCTTTGATCATCTGTCAGAGTTTTATATTGTAAAATTAGATTTCTAAATGCTGTTCCCAAATTTGCAACAGTTTTGAGAGAAGATTTATTTGGAATCTGAAAAAGTTTTATCATTGAGTAAATATCGTCCGGACGATTATTAAAAGGAGTTGCAGTTAACAGCACAACTTTATTTCCCATACATAATTCATGCAGCAGACTATAATCTTGTGTAAACTCATTTTTATATCTATGAGCTTCATCAATTATAACGAGTATCTTTTCGTCTTGACGTACAATTTTCTTATAATAGTTTAGTGCATCCTGCAACTTGCCAGATGTAAAAACAGTCGCATTGAAATCGAAATCAGACTTGTACTCTATCCATTGTTTTTCGAGGTGTGGCGGACATATTACAATAGAGCGTAAACGTAAATTACGAGCAACTGCTGATGCAATGACACTTTTGCCTAATCCAACGACATCAGAGATTATCACACCTTCGTGATTCTTTATAGAGTTCATGGCTAATTGAACGGCATCAGTTTGATATTTTAGATTGGCAAACTTACCTTTAGTAATATCAAATGGAGTTAACAGGTTATCGTCTGTTGGCGTGTCAAAGTATTCATGAAGGACCCTTACGTACATAAGGTACGGAGAAAACAATTTTTCAAACCATATATGCTTGATAACTTTATCTTTGAATTCAGTAATATATTGTTTATCCGCAATTTCAACTGATGTCTCCCACAACTCATCGAAAACCAATTTTCCTTCTTCATAACTAGGTTTATCGCGAAAAATAACATTGAGTTCTAATCTGTCTTTCAAACCCGAGACCGAAAGATTACTCGAACCAGTTATCATTGTACCAGGAAATGTTCCGCATACATTATCTTCTTCCTTGTTTTGAAAAAGATACATTTTTGCATGATTCGGATTCATGGTTTTTCGAATTTCTAAAGTACCGACTTCTATCTTCCCAAGAAACATCTTAAACTTCTCGATTTGTTCTTCCGAATCAAAGAAATCTGTATTGTTAAACAAATCCACTAAAGTTTTATAAAATTCATCTCGTGTCTGTCCTTTCGATTTGCCTTCTGTTACAAAGTGTTCTACTTCTTTTACACCATTAATGATACTCCGTTCCACATCAAGACCGACAAGTATTTTAAGATTAACGTCTTCGAGTTTGTTACACAATTCTGCATAACCTGAAAAATAAAAGTAACCAACCAAGAAATATGCTTTATCGCATTTAGGTAAAATAGAGTTGATAATGTCTGATAATATCAGTTCTTTATTCGTTATAAATTGACCATCCATAACACGAATTCCGTTATAATATATTCTTCCACAAATTTATGAATAATTATCTGATTCCTTAAATTTATTCAGAAAAAAAATAATGGATTTTTATCAACAATCCTTTTTTTAAAGTTTAGAGTTAATAGTTGAGAGTTTAGAGCAATTTTAGAGTTGAGAGTTTTATAGTTGAAGGATGTCTAAAGTCTAAAGATGAAAGTCTAAAGGATTGTATGTTCACGTCTCATGGCTCATAGCTCACAGCAAAGCCTTAAACTTTAAACCTTAAACTTTAAACCAAAACACTATTGTCTTAAAATCCTTTAACATCTCTCCCACTCTTTCATTAACATTTACGTTAAAAATTGTTAAAATCGTGATTTTGTTTGGGAAAAGTCTTGACAAAAGAAATGGGATTGTTGTAACTTTGCAGAAGAGAATATTAGGGGACTTCTATAAATTCCACGTTTAAATAAATTTTGACGATTATGTTAAAAACTTTTTCAAGATTTATGTTTGGCTTCGTCCAAGTTGCTTGCGCTCGGAATAACCAATGTGAGCATTGTTCTTCACTCGCTTGACCGCAACTTTCTCTTTGGAATCTTTTCGTCTTTCTCTCAATCACATAGCCTGCTATGCTCTTTCAAGAAATACACAAGTCTTCTCAAAGATAAATTCATAAATCTTTTGAAAAGTAATTTATAGAAATCCCCTTTACCAAAATTTATGATGATATGAGTACTAATAGAAAAGATTCTGAACAGGATTTATCGCAATATGTTTCAGCGGTAAAAGAGATTAAAAACGCTATACTCGACAGCCGCTATCGTGTGGCAAGACAAGCTAATAAAGAGGTGTTATTCCTTTATTATTGGGTTGGTAATTACGTTTCGGTCAATAGCAGAAACGGCAAATGGAATACCAATGCTATATCTGTGATTTCTAAATTGCTTCAACAGGAATTGCCTGGACTAACTGGTTTTTCTGAAACGAACATCAAGAATATGCGAATATTCTACGAGACTTGGGAGGCGGCAATAGGAAATCACTTTTCAAATAACGGCTTTGATGTCATCAGTCTTGAAGATTTGCCAAATCGGCAGTTTACATCTGCCGATTTAAGTGAGGAAGATTGGAATTGTTTTCTTAGCGTCAGTTTTTCTAATCACAGAGAAATAATAAGAAAAACCACAACATTAGAAGAACGACTTTATTATATCCGACGATGTGCCACTGAATTTTGGAAGGTGGAGACTACGAAGTATTATCTTAAAGAAGATCTTTATCATAAGGAAGGGAGCATTCAGCAGACTAACTTCGAGAAAACCATTGAAGAATCTGATTTTAAAGAGAGAGCTTTACAATCGTTCAAAGAGGAATATCAACTTGATTTTATCAACACTGAGGATATAAGCGAAAAGGTCATCGAACAACAGGTGGTGCTGAATATCAAGAATTTCATCATGGCGTTCGGTCCGGAGTTTACCTTTATGGGAAATCAATACAGATTAGAAGTTTCCGGAAAAGAATTCTTCATCGACTTGCTTTTCTTTTCGCGTCGCTTGAAATCGCTTGTCGCTTTTGAATTGAAACGTGGAGAATTCAAACCTGAATATACTGGAAAAATGAACTTCTATCTCGCTGCATTAGATAAATATGTTAAGCTTCCTGACGAGAATCCTTCTATCGGAATAATTTTATGTAAAAGCAAAAATGAGGAAATCGTGGAATTGTCTTTCTCCGATACTTCAAAGCCAATGGGAGTTGCGACATTTAGGACTTCGCAAGAACTGCCGGAACGTTTCAGAAAGGCTTTGCCAAATATAGAGGATCTGAAGAAGTTGTTGTAATTTTGCGAGAGTTATGATAGTTATCGTTCGAGGATGAAAATAATAGAATTATCAGTTATTGTATTTTAGAAATATTCTTTATCTTCGCAAACAAAAAAAACTAAGAAATATGAAACAGGAATTAGCACCAATTCAAGACGAAATAGTCATTTACCAATCGGAAGATGGTAACATTAAAGTCGATGTCTTATTTCAAGATGAAACCGTCTGGCTTACACAAGAACAGATGGCATTGTTGTTCGGGAAAGGAAGATCTACAATTACTGAACACATAAGCAACATTTTTTCAGAAGGGGAACTCATCGAAGAAATGGTATGTCGGAAATTCCGACACACCACTCAACATGGTGCCATTATTGGTCTTCATCAAACTAAAGATGTAAAATATTATAATCTCGATGTCATCATCTCTGTAGGCTATCGTGTAAAATCGCGTCAGGGTACGATGTTCCGCATCTGGGCTACCCAGCGATTACGCGATTACATAATACGAGGTTACACCTTGAATGAGGAGCGTTTCAAGAAAGGTTCTTCCATGAACTATTTCAAAGAGTTGATGGAGAAAATTCGTGAGATAAGAGTCGAAGAGAAAGTTTTCTACCAACAGATAAAAGACATCTATAAAACCAGCATAGATTACGACCCTTCTGACGAGATGACTCTGAGCTTTTTCAAAGAGGTACAAAACAAATTGTTATGGGCTGTCAGTGAGAAAACCGCTGCTGAACTGATTTATTATCGCGCTAATGCTTCTTTGCCATTGATGGGACTGACATCAACAAGCGCGGTGTCGAAAGTAAGGAAACAGGATATAACAATCGGCAAGAATTATCTTAGAGAAGATGAGTTGCAAGCTTTAAAATTAATTGTCGAGCAATATTTGGCTTTCGCAGAAGCTCAGGCTTTGGCTCATCGCCCCATGTATATGAAAGACTGGAAAGAGCGTTTGGATCTCATCTTGAAGCTTAATGAGAGAAATGTATTGGAAGGTCCTGGGAAAATATCTCATGAATTGGCTTTGGAAAAAGCTGAAACAGAATACCATAAATTCAAAGAAATTGAAAAAGAAAAGGTTCATTTAGAAAGTATCAAGGAATTAGACCGTGATATTCGATTGATTAATAAAGAACATTTACGTTAAAATCATATTTTAATCCATCAAAATTAAACGCACCAACCACACAGTATTCCCTGCGTAATTGATGCGTTTAATATCATGATAATCTCACAATTGTACTCAACAATTATGAATTATGCATTATAAATTATGCATTATTTATTGTGTCTCTCGTGACGTTTAATCTTTGACGGCTCGATGTTCATCTTCTCGCCTTGTAACAATGAAATCACGCCGTCAACAACGATGTCCTTACCTGTGAGGTTGTCTGTTGCTTCTTGTGCTCTGCGTTTCTGACATTCTGGACAGTCACAGTCGTTGTGATATTCTGTTGGCTCTGTATAAGTTGTGATGACGCCTTCAAAGTTACGCAACACGACCTTACCTGGAGCTTGTGAGATGACATATTGTGGCATGACCGGTGTCTTGCCGCCGCCACCTGGAGCATCGACAACGAATGTTGGCACTGCATATCCTGAGGTGTGACCGCGTAAGCCTTCGATGATCTCAATACCTTTAGATACTGGTGTACGGAAGTGTTCCAATCCCATTGAAAGGTCACATTGATATATATAATAAGGTCTAACGCGCATCTTCACCAAGCAGTGAACGAGTTTCTTCATGACGTGTACGCAGTCGTTGACGCCTCTTAACAAAACGCTCTGGTTACCTAATGGCACGCCAGCGTTAGCGAGTCTGTTACATGCCTCGATAGCTTCTGGTGTAACTTCATTTGGATGGTTGAAGTGTGTGTTGATCCATATTGGATGGTATTTCTTCAACATCTCGCAGAGTTCTGGAGTGATACGTTGTGGACATACTACAGGAGTACGTGTTCCGAGACGTACTATCTCGACATGAGGGATAGCGCGTAAACGGCTGATGATATATTCCAACTTAGCATCGCTGACCATGAGAGCGTCGCCGCCTGAAAGAAGGACGTCGCGAACTTCTGGTGTTCTCTCGATATATTCTAATGCTTTTTCTATTCTGTCTTGTGGCGACTCATCGTCTTTCTGTCCTGCGAAACGACGGCGTGTGCAGTGACGGCAATACATCGAGCACATGTCGGTGATGAGGAACAGAACTCTGTCTGGATAACGGTGTGTCAAACCTGGGACCGGCGAGTCTTCGTCTTCATGTAATGGGTCTAACAAGTCAGCATTAGCCTTGTGTGTCTCCAATGCTGTAGGGATACATTGACGACGTACTGGATCTTTTGGGTTGTTAGGATCGATGAGACTTAAATAATAAGGTGTGATAGCCATACGTAATGTCGATAAAACACTGCGCACGCCGTCTTCTTCTTCAGGAGTGAGCTGAACGTATTGCTTCAACTGATCTAAAGTCTCGATACGGTTTTTCACCTGCCATTTCCAGTCATTCCATTGTTCGTCGGTGACATTAGGAAATAATTGTTTTCTTCTTGATTCCATGATAAACAATTTAAAAAAGAAAGTCGAGAGACATAAGCTCTCAACTTCCTACTATAATTTATGCGTATAATTCTTCAAATATCTTACGGAGTTCTGGACATTCGCGGAGCTCTTGTAATGTGAACTCAGCGTGGCCTTTAGTGTAGCCGTTACCGATAATCATATTGACGTCTGAGCCGATACCTTCTGCGCCGAGAGCTGCCTTTGTGAAGCTTGTTGCCATTGAGAAGAAATAAACAACGCCGTCGTCTTTTGTGCAGAGAACTGCTGTCATCTCTTGATCTGGAACATTGACGCAGTTGATTGTGACGTCAGCCATCTTACCGTCGGTGAGTTTGTAGATAAGTTCATAAACTTGAACTGGTGTCATACCAGCGACGCTTTCCACTACATCGCAGAAACCGAGTTCCTTGATACGGTTGGTACTCTTAGGGCTGTTAGCCAAACCGATGACCTTACCTGTGACGCCGACGCGTTTCTTGGCTTCGTAGCAGCAGAGCATACCTGACTTACCACCTGCGCCGAGGATAACGACGTTTTGTCCGTATTGGCACAACTTAGCTGTCTGTGCTGGAGCGCCTGCTACGTCTAATGCTGAAAGAGCTAATTTCTCTGGCATGTCGTTAGGAATCTTAGCGTAGATGCCGCTTTCGAAGAGGATAGCCTTACCTTTGATATCGACTTGGTCAACGTCTTTGCGGATCTCGATGATTTCGTCGATGCGGAGAGGTGTCAATGACAATGAAACTAATGTTGCGATGCGGTCGCCTTCTTGTAAGTCGATTTTGCCTTTCAATGCGTCACCGATTTTCTCTACCTTACCGAGCAACATACCGCCTGAGCCTGTTCTGCGGTTACGGTGTTTACCTTGAAGTTCAACGTTGAGGAACATTTCCTTCTTCACTTCTTCAAGAATACGTTCGTCGCTTGCGCCTTCACCAGCTTGTTGAACTGCATAGTTGTAGATGTCTGTAAATGATGCTGAGTCGATATTTAAAGTCTGGACGTCGATGAGGATTTCGTTATCCCAGATTTCGTCCATATTGTTATCCAATTTGTTAGCTGGTTGTGGAAGAACGCCGACAGGTTCAATCACGCGGTGTGTACCGTACTTGTTTCCTTTTTTCTGCATAGTATTTAGTGTTTTTATAGGTTAATTATTCTTTTAATTAAAATATTCACAAATGCTCGCAAAGATAAAAAGAAATATTCAAAAATACAACGAAAGTGTTAATTCTTTTTTAAGGTAAAATTAACATTCATTAAAACACATATTGCAACCCAATCTGATAACCTATATACATTCGCTGAGCATTATCGTTTGTGTCTTTGCTCCAGAGATATTTCTTTGGCAACAAATCATTAGAATCTTCATAATTAGAATTAAGGTAGTTAAAACTCACGCCTCCAAAAATATTATAATGGTTCCAGAATGTAACAGAAGGTGCGAGAAGGTACGCAAAATTATAACAAGTCTTGTCATTGGAAAAACCGACGGATGTTGCTTTAAATTCATTATTGATTTCAAACAAATGATTTACAGGAATATGAATACCATAACCTGCCTCTGCCATAATCTTACTTCCGTCATTTACATTGGCATTATAACCGACACCCAAAATACCGTATGTATATTTGCCTCCCGATCTAAATGACAAAACTGTGTTATTCAAGATGTCGTAAGAAAGAGAGACACCCATTTTACCATTTTTTATGATATTGATAAAAGCAATAGGAAAATCGCTATCGTCAGCAATATTTATTATCGATGCGAATTGAACGCCTTTGACATTCTTCGCGACGTTCATCACTCCTGCAAATTGAAATCCTGTGAAATCACCTGAAATATTGCCTATGCCGCCTAACATAAGACCTTTAGCTGAACCTGAATAATTTGCGATGCCGCCAATCTGCAACCCGATATTCGAATCTTTTGTAATATTCGCAATACCACCCAACATAAGACCTTTAGTCGAACCAGAATAATTTGCGATGCCTCCAATCTGCAATCCGATATTCGAATCTTTCGTAAAGTTTGATATGCCTCCTATTTGAATTCCATTATAAAAACCCGCTGTATTTGCAATGCCAGCCACCGCTATTCCATATCCTTTATTACCGATGTGATTTGAGATTCCCGCAATCTGCAAGCCTGTCGCGTCATTAGCCACGATATTGCTCAAACAAGACAAAGACAAACTTCTCTCATTCTTCGAGATTCCTACCAACAAATTGATAGAAAATGCGTTTGTATAACTCTTCGCCTCTTTCATATTTATCGTGCTCAATGGAAATCCGAAATTTATCTGAACGGGACGAAATTTATCCTCTTGAGAAAAAACATTAAGAAACAGCAACAAAGATATGATAAGGATGATGATTTTCTTCATAATTGCACGATTTTTTTAGCTAACAAATACACCTATTCACTTCTGCAAAGATAGTTATTTTTAATATCCTAAAAGCATTAATTTCACCAACATTATAAAAATCATGAATTATAAATTATGAATTATGAATTGCCTTTGGGCGTTCCGGCAAGCCGTCGGGCTTTCCGCTATATCTTTTTCCGCTCCGCTCCAAAAGGATGCCGCTCCAATCCCTAACGCATCGGAGACTACTAAAAACAGAGAAGAATTCACAATTCCAAGGATCTGCTATACGCCATCGACTTAAAAATGTTAATAATTTTTATATATTTTTTTCTTGACAATGGATGTTTGTTATTGTATTTTTGCAGATATATTTATTGAGTTATAAATTATTATCACTAACCATTATTTTAATCACCTTACGGAAATGAACGATTTTAGCGAACGTATTAGAAAAATTTTCTTTGAAAGGAAAGGTATAGACATTGACAATTTCGAGTATATTGAAATGCCTGCAACGAGAGAAAATTACAATTTGGATAAAATCATTGGCAATGTTAATTTAGTTGAAGGTCGTTTTATGACCAAGTCTGAAGCTGACAAAATCATAAACAAATTCCTAACAACGACATTACCATAACAAAATTTACAGAACCTTACCAACAACCATCATCTATGGACAACAGACTGCACTGCTTCAATAAACTTGAAGAGCTATTTTCTTTATACGACAAAGTCAGACAAGCTGTCATTTTATTAGAAAACATCAACGAAGAACAGAAGATGTATATAGCTCCTATCAATCAACTTAGGGGCACGTTAGATCATATATTTAAAGCCATCAATATTTGTGACGACATTGAAAAATGTGAATATGAGCTAAAAGAAGCTAAAGAACATTTAGACAGAGCTGGATACGACACTATGGAATTATTAGCAGCAAACATCGGGATAACGATAGTAGAAAAACTAAAAAGATATGACACGAAAACTATTACTGAAGTTTTTCCGTATTATTTTACCACAATAAAACCTCAACTAACAGATATTAAAGGCATTGTTGCTTCATTGAGAAGTGAGAAAAAGATCGATTCTGACAAATCATTTTCAGCATATTTTGACCAGATTTCTATATTAATAAATATTGACAAAAAGGTTGACACTATGATTCCTTCATTGGTAGAATATGAAAAAAAGAAGAAAAATGAACGACTGAAAACATGGGTAATCAGTATTTTGTCAAGTATTATTTCCGGATTGCTAGTTGGTATTATTATGTATTTTGTGACGAAATAATACATCTTGCTCTGATTATGGAAGCGTTAGGACTGCCGACAAGCAGAAGACGAAATCGAGGAATAAAGCTCTAAATGCTCATCATGTCGTAATAATTTGCCAGTACAAGGCTCATTATTACGTTTTTTTTGTGCCATTACGATATTCCATTGGCGAGAGTCCTGTGCGTTGTCTAAAATATCGGCACATATAGGGCGTATCTTCGAAATGGAGCGTGGTAGCTATCTCTTTGACCGACATATCGGTACTTGACAGCAATGTCCTTATCTCGGCGGTGCAGGGTTGTGGTAAGCAGTTGCTTGCGGAGGTTGTGGCGTTGGCAAAAAGCAAGGGTTATGAGAGCCTCTATCTTTAGACCGACTCGTCGTGCAACCACGGCTACTACGCCCACCACGATTTCGAGAAGGTTGCCAAGTTTAAGAGTGACGAGTGGAAGACTGATGCTAACGATTACCTGACCTACATTTATAAGAAGATGATATAATAAAAGAAACGCTGATAAAAATAATCTCGCAGATTTTTTATCAGCATTTTTTTTGCACCTTTGCAGCATCGAAGTTATCTCATTGTCTGCCTGCTATCTGTAACCCTTACAGGGTTCAAATTTATCTGAATATAATTATTGCTTGATTATCTGTCAATTACTAATATCGACCTCACATCATTTATAAATATCCCCTTAAACAACATTAAAACCCTGCCTGAATTTTTCGCCAAGCAGGGTTTTTATCTATCATTGTTCCAGATACATTTTCATCAGACTCTTGTTTGGATTTTGTTTCAACTTCTTGAGAGCCTTGTCCTTAATCTGACGTACTCTTTCTCTTGTAAGGTCAAGCCTGTACGCAATTTCTTCAAGAGTATAATTATGCGTCGCTTCAATACCGAAATACAGATTTAATATCTCGCGCTCTTTGTCTGTCAATATCGACATAGAACGACGAATCTCCATTATGTCAAGTTTCCTTACAATATTATGGTCTGCATCCAAAGAGCCATCTGGAATAATGGTATCAATCAACGACATATCATCGTCATCGCCTATTGGCGCATCCATAGAGACTTCCTTGGTATTCATGCGGTATGCTGCAATTACCTTATCTTCAGGAATATCAAGTTCTTCAGCGATTTCCTTAATTGTCGGCTGACGATGATACAATTGCTCCAGACGTGACGAAGTCTTCCTTATTTTAGACAAATTTCCCACCTGGTTCAAAGGCAACCTGACCAACCTCGACTGCTCAGCAACAGCCTGTAAAATAGACTGTCGAATCCACCAAACAGCGTATGAGATGAACTTAAAACCTTTTGTCTCATCAAAACGCTGCGCTGCTTTTATCAATCCTACATTGCCTTCATTAATCAAATCTGGTAAACTAATTCCTTGATTCTGATATTGTTTTGCTACTGAAACGACAAATCTAAGATTAGCTCTGACAAGTCTTTCAAGAGCGTTCTTGTCGCCAGCCTTAATTCTCTGCGCCAAAATCACTTCTTCTTCTGGCGACACCATATCTTCTTTCGCTATATCCGCAAGATATTTATCAAGAGAGGCTAACTCTCTGTTTGTTATAGATTTTGAAATTTTTAACTGTCTCATATCTGTATTACTAATAACCAAACAAACATTCTCGAAAAATGTTTTATATATTTCATATTTTTTCTAACTATAGTCAACCTACACGAAACAAAATTTATCTCGTGTAGATTATACTATAATTCAACAATTTAGATTATTATCTATAAAACTCAAAGGTAATGCTGTAAGTTCCTGTAGAGTTAGTTCCTTCAACTCTCACTTTGCCATTTCTGTCATTGTTCAAAGCCCTTGTAAGGTCACTTTCCGAACTGACTCTCTGATGATTGACAGACAATATGATAAAATCGTTTGTAATGCCTTTTTGCTTGAATACGCCGTCCTTCACCTCCACTATTTTCAATCCATAATTAATTCCGAGCTTGCTTTTTAATGATGAAGGCAATGCCTGAGCCTTGATACCAAGCACATCATTATAGAAACTGTCACCATCTTTATGTAATTCCTCTGTTCCTTCGAGATTTTTAAGAACGACTTCTTTTTCTAAAATCTCACCATTACGTTGCAATTTAACAGTCACTCTGTCACCAGGACGATACTGACCGATCACACCTATCAGTTGAGAATTTGTATTAACCGAAATATTATTGATACTCAATATTATATCATTTTCTTTAATTCCAGCTTCTTTAGCACCGCCATTCTCTGCGACATCCATAATATAGACACCCATCATTTCTGTAATTCCTTTTGCTTCAGCAAGTTCTTCTGTTATTTCCGCAATGCTGACACCTAAATAAGCTCTCTGCAATGTTCCATACTGCAAAAAATCTTCCATTACTTTTTTAACAATATTGGAAGGTATAGCGAATGAATATCCTTCATAACTACCTGTACGTGAAGCAATAGCAGCATTAATACCGATAAGATTTCCATCCATATCAACTAAAGCACCACCACTATTTCCTGGATTGACAGCTGCATCAGTCTGAATAAACGACTCTATTGTACTCCCGTCACCTAAAATATTGATATTACGAGCTTTAGCACTTACTATACCAGCAGTAACCGTTGAAGTCAAATTAAACGGATTTCCAACAGCAAGTACCCACTCTCCTACTTTTACTTCGTCAGAATCAGCAAAAGTAAGATATTCCAAATCATTAGCTTCAACCTTTATCAACGCGAGGTCTGTACTTGGGTCAGTGCCAATAATTGTCGCGATTCTTTTATGTTTGTCGTTGAATGTGACTTCTATTTTACTTGCACCTTCAACAACATGATTGTTTGTGACAATATATCCGTCAGGAGAAATCACCACGCCCGAACCATATCCAACTGAAATGTTGTCAGGCAGTTGCAGTTGCCCGCCATACAATTGCTCAAGCAAGGAACCAAAAAAGTCGTTGTAACTATTACCCTTTGACACTATTTCAGTCCTGATATGCACTACTGCGTTGACTGTATTTTCCGCAGCATCAACAAAATCATCGCAGTCGTTTGCTGCCATGTACGCGGTCCTAATCATAGATGTTTGATTGTCAGACATTGAACAAGCACGCAACTCAGCTTCAGCAATTGTTTTTTTCATCTCCCGTTGCGACGAATAAAGATTGATTGTCAGGACACTTAAAGTTACCAATACGGCACTTAAAGTCACGAATAATACTTTTGTTTTCTTCATGATTTAAAATTAGTTAGTTGTTAATAAAAAATGATGTCTGTCATTGTTTTTAAGAATCCTTCTGGGCGACATCAATCCCGATTTTCTCTGAGAATAAAGATTCTTTTCTATATGGTTTGTTTTAAAAAAATCAGTATCTTTACAATCAAAATTCCTGCCAAAACATTTATGCTTAAAAATATGGACAGCACTATATATCAACAAATTAAATTTAGCAAATTTCATGGTGCAGGCAATGATTTCATCATGATAAACGCAATGAACGGACATTTATTATTGGAAGAAAAAATAATATTTGAAATGTGTGACCGCCGTACTGGCATAGGTGCCGACGGATTGATTGTCCTAATGCCGTCTGATACTCACGATTTTAGAATGAAATACTACAATTGCGACGGCAGGGAAAGCACATTCTGCGGCAATGGAGGTCGTTGCATAGCAGCTTTCGCTCACCAGCAAGGAATCATTAGCGGTCATGCGACTTACGAAGCAGTTGACGGCATTCATAAAGCGAAAATCACGGAAATTTCTTCTAAAGAATTTCATGTCGAACTGACAATGCAAGACATTTTGTCGTATAAACTCGACGATGGCAGTCTTCTCATCGATACAGGTTCTCCTCATTACGTCAAGAAAGTGAACGAACTTGATAATTTGGATGTAATTAATAAAGGTGCGGAAATTCGTTACGATAAGAAAATATCTGAAAACGGTGTTAATGTAGATTTCATATTAAACGAAGGTGGAAAATATCATATCAGAACTTACGAAAGAGGTGTCGAGAACGAAACTTTAGCATGCGGAACAGGCGTAACAGCTTCTGCTATAGCAGCTTCACTTTGGTATGGAGGCAACGACATCGACATTCACACAATGATAGCAAAACTTAATGTAAAATTCGACAAAGAAGATAATTGCTTCAGAAATATAGTTTTATCGGGTCCTGCCGCTCATGTTTTTGACGGAATGTTTATCTTTGCAAACTAATTTTTCACAGATGTTCGCACAAAACGAAAATATAATCATCAGAGCAGCAGAGCCTAACGACGCAAAACTAATTTATAATTGGGAAAACGACCAGGCAATATGGAGAGTAAGCGAGACTTATATGCCGTATTCCTTGTTCCAAATCGAGCAGTTTTTGCTAAATAACAACGATTTGTTCTCCGTAAGGCAGATGCGCTTCATTATCGAAAGAAAAAAAGACTCAGCCTCAATTGGTTGCATAGACATCTACGATTTCGATCCGATTCATCTCAGAGCAGGTATTGGAATATTGCTGCAAGAAGATTACAGAAAGCAAGGATATGCCTCAGAAGCATTGCAACTCCTACTCGATTATTGCTTTAATATCTTAATACTCAAGCAAGTATATTGCCTTGTCGACTCACTTAACGAGGATAGTCTAAAACTTTTCAAGAAAATAGGATTCGAACAATGCGGTTACCGCAAAGAATGGATACGAACTCCAGATGGATTCATCGATGAGATTGAATTTCAATATATTAATAAAAACTTCTAATGAAAACTATAAAGTCATATTATAAAGATCATCTTGCAAAAACAAAAAAAATGAAACGAATAATATTCGGAACTCTAAGCGTGCTTGTCATAATTTCCGTTTTTGTTTTCAATAAGATGTATAAATCCATAATGAATACCAATGTGAATAACATCGAAAATTATTCCTTATATATACATTCAGAAGATGATTTTGAAACAATAAAGAATAAGCTTTATTCCGACAACATCATCATCGACAAGAAATCTTTCGAATGGCTCGCAAAAAAAATGGAATATCCTCAATACATAAAGTCTGGACATTATATCATTAAGAACGGAATGAATAACAACCAGTTATTGAATATGCTTCGTTCTGGAAGTCAAACGCCCGTCGATTTTACCTTTAATAATATAAGAACACTCGAACAACTTGCTAGACGAATTGACGAACAAATTGAATTAGATTCATTGTCATTTCTCAACGCAGTGAAAAAAGATTCTACGCTGAAAGCAATGGGATTTGATGATGAAAAGCTCGCAGCTCTGTTCATACCAAACACTTACGAATTGTATTGGAATATTGATGCTGAAGAATTCGTTGGGAAAATGACCAAAGAATACAATCTTTTTTGGAATGACGACAGATTGAAAAAAGCTGAAAATATTGGTTTAAGTCCAATTGAGGTAAGTATTTTGGCATCTATCGTTGACAAGGAAACTTCCAAGGTATCGGAGATGCCACGTATAGCAGGTGTTTATCTTAACAGAATCAATAAGAAATGGTTACTTCAAGCCGACCCGACACTGATTTTCGCTGTCGGCAACTTTGAGATAAAAAGAGTCCTCGACATTCATAAAGAAGTCGAATCTCCTTATAACACATACAAGTACATCGGACTTCCTCCTGGACCGATATGCATACCTTCAATTGCTGCCATCGATGCTGTGCTTAACGCAGAAAGTCATAACTACTTTTATTTCTGCGCGAAAGAAGATCTCTCAGGATATCACGTCTTCGCAAGAAACATGAAGGAACATAATAGAAATGCTGAAAAATACAGAAAAGCATTGAATAAAAAAAAGATTTACAAATAATATTATAAATTGAAATCATTTAAAAAAATATTATTTTGCATTCTATTGATTTCCATCATTTTGCCAGTAAATTCACAGGAAATCAGCAATACTGTACATACCGATTCTATCAAGCAATTGAGGAAGAACTTAGGAATCCTCATAGGTTCTGAAGCCGCTTTGTATGCAGGCACAATGTCTGGTTTATATTTTCTTTGGTACGCCGATTATCCTCAATCTTCTTTTCATTTCTACAACGACAATGGAGAATGGCTTCAGATGGACAAAATAGGACATTCATTCTCATCATATTATGTAGGAATGCTTGGATACGAAGCTCTGCGCCTCGCAGGTTGGGATGATAAACGCTCCACAATTTATGGCAGTCCCGTCGGTTTCTTATTCCTGACAACTGTAGAGATATTCGACGGATTGTCAAACGGTTGGGGGTTTTCCTGGGGTGATATTGCTGCAAATGCCTTAGGTACAGGTTTGTTCATGGGACAACAAGCATTGTGGCATGAACAAAGAATCTCAATGAAATATTCATATCACAACACAAAATTCCCTCAATACAGACCAGATTTACTCGGCAGCAACCTCCCTGAAAGAATGTTAAAAGATTACAACGGACAAACAATTTGGCTGTCTTTCAACATAAAATCCTTGCTGCTAAACAACAATTCGAATTTCCCATCTTGGCTGAATATATCATTGGGATACAGCGCGTATGGAATGACTGGAGCATTCGTAAATACAAACCAATACAACGGGCATGAAATACCAGAATTCACAAGAACACGTCAATTCATTCTTTCTCCAGATATTGATTTAACAAGAATTCCTGTGAATAATAAATTCCTTAAAACGACGTTAAAAGTTTTAAGTTTTATTAAGATACCGATGCCTGCGATAATGTACGACTCCAATAAAGATTTTACCTGGCATTGGTTATATTTCTAAGACAAAATAAAATGACATCAACGTTTTTTTTATTATTTTTGCACAAATTGTTCTATATGAAAAAAATATTCAAATTTTTATCCTTAGCAGTTGTATTATTCTTGGTCAGTTGCGGCGAAAATCCAGAGAAATCAAGGTTTTATCTTGACAAAGGAATAGATTGCCTTTATCGTTCCCAATTTGAAGAAGCTATAGAATTTTTCAATCAATCTATTGAATATCAAGGAAGCAATCACGAAGCCTATTTTTACCGCGGATGCTCTAACTACAACATTTTCAAAAAGGAAGAAGCCTTACAAGACTATCTTAAAGTCATTGAATTAAATCCTGAATATTTACAGGCTTATTTTAATTTAGGACTATATTACAGAAGCATCAACGATTACGACATGGCGTGTTATTATTTCAAAATAGCAGAAGCCAAAGGAAGACCAAACATGGAAGATTATACAAAACATTGTCGCTGATGTATAAGACTATTATTTGGGATTGGAACGGAACACTGCTAAATGATCTTGATTTATCGGTCGATTCCGTCAATATTTTATTGAAAGAAAGAAATCTGCCTACATTGACAGTTGAGAAATACAAGGACATTTTCGGTTTTCCCGTCATTGATTATTATGTAAAAGCTGGTTTTGACTTCGAGAAGGAACCTTTTGAAATTCCTGCAAAACAATATGTTAAATTATATGCAGCTGGTGCATCTGAACTGAAGCTCTTCCCTGACGTAATCGAAACGCTCCAATTCTTCAAGGAAAATGGTTATAAGCAGATTGTACTTTCAGCAATGAAAGACGACAATTTAAAACTGATGATTGATTATGCAAGAATAACTCATTTCTTTGACGGAATTTTCGGAATCAAAGACAATTATGCCAGAGAAAAAATTTCGTTAGGAAAACAAGTCGTAGAAAAACTTAACATTAATCCTGCTGAATGTCTGATGATTGGCGACAGTCTGCACGATGCTGAAGTCGCCGAACAATGTGGTTTCGACTGTATTCTTTATTGCGGAGGACATGTCTCTAAGCACAGACTTGAAAGCAAAAAACTCAGAGTCATTGAGAAACTAAGTGAACTGATAAAATAAAAAAAAGGATGCTCATCTTCACGATAGCATCCTTTAAATTTATTTTCCAATCCTTTCAGAAATTCCATACTGTTTTTTATTCGGGGAATTCGTCTGTATCAATTCAGCGAGAAATCCTGTCAAGAACAACTGTGTTCCTATCATCATAAAAATCAATGCAAGATAGAACAAAGGACGATCTGTCATTCCATAAACAGAATTGAATATTTTCTGTATTGCCAGATACGCGCCCATAACAAAACCTGCTAAAAACAGAACTGTTCCAATTCCGCCGAAAAAGTGCATCGGACGTTTGCCGAATTTAGAAATAAACGTAATTGTCAACAAATCCAGATAACCTCTGACGAAACGGCTCATTCCGAATTTTGTTGTTCCGTATTTTCTTTTCTGATGCTGAACCACTTTCTCGCCTATTTTCTTAAAACCTGCTGCCTTTGAAATTACAGGGATATAGCGGTGCATCTCGCCATAAACTTCAATATTTTTAACAACATCGTTGCGATAAGCTTTCAATCCGCAGTTAAAGTCATGAAGTTTAATTCCTGTCATAAGACGCGTCGTGAAGTTAAAGAACTTAGATGGGATATTCTTAGCAAATTTAGAGTCATAACGTTTTTTCTTCCAACCAGACACGAGGTCATAACCTTTGTTATTCACCATATCGTAAAGTTCCGGAATTTCGTCAGGACTATCTTGAAGATCGGCATCCATCGTTATAACGACATCACCTTCGGCAATTTTAAAACCTTCATTAAGTGCAGGAGACTTGCCGTAATTTCTTCTAAAACGTAATGCTTTGATATTTTTGTTATTCTCAGAAAGGTTCTTTATGATTTTCCAAGAAGAATCTGTTGAACCGTCGTCAACAAATATTATTTCGTAAGAAAAATCGTGTTTTTCCATAACATGTCGTATCCATGATTCCAATTCTGGAAGCGATTCTTCTTCGTTCAAAAGAGGTATTACTACTGAAATATCCATTATTCTGTTATTTTTCTTTTTGCAAAGATAGCAATTATCAATGAATAAATAAAAGATAAAACTATATTAATAAGGAGCATTGACAGAGATATTACGGTCGGCGACATCAGTCTCTGCAAGTTTTCGCTGCCAACATTATGAAACAAATCTACTCTCGATTCCAATATGAAAGTGTATGCTATGAAAAGGGAAATACTAAAAAGCAATGCCGATACGAATCCCGTAACAAATGACATAAGAAAAGCATCACCGTAAGAAAACCTTTTCCATACGAATTTGTGTTTAAAAAAAACAACTGTTAATGTCGAGCCAAAAAGAGGCAGCATATAAATCAGAGAAAATACAAAAGATTGCTGCACATAGAGGAACCAATAAAAAAGGAAGTATAACGCGGAACACAACAGACCGATTATCAAGCCTGAAAGCAATATTGTAATCCAATATTGTTTAAGAGTATATGTAGGTTCCATGAGCATATTAGAGATAAAAAAAGGGCAAGCTTGATATCGCACCGCTCAACCATCTACCCTTGCTACCTTCCGGTCCTGGGGGATTTGACAGGAGCTGGTCGTATAAGACTTACCCACTGCAAAAATACAATTTTTTTTTAAAAACTGCGCCAAAATGCTACATTTTTTATCAAAAAAAATACTCTAACGCTACTGCATTGAGACAGTGTACTTTAACAAACAGTTTATATCTGAAATCAGATTATATTCGTATATTGACGAGTTAAATCCGCACTTTTAACAGGCATCTATTGCAACAATTCGATGGCAAACAATTAAAGTTGTTTAATCAAATTTACCATTTCGATTGCTGTTGTTACCGCTTCAAAACCTTTGTTGCCAGCCTTTGAGCCTGCTCTTTCGACAGCCTGTTCGATATTGTCGGTTGTGAGGACACCGAAAATAACAGGAACACCTGTTTGAAGACTTGCTGTTGCAATGCCTTTTGTTGTTTCGTTTGCAACCATTTCAAAATGAGCTGTTGCACCACGGATTACGGCACCCAAACAAATAACTGCATCATACTTCTTTGATTCCGCCATTTTCTTGGCTATCAATGGAATCTCGAAAGAACCTGGCACCCAAGCTACATCAATATTGTTTTCATCGCCGCCATGACGTTTGAAAGCATCGATAGCACCGCCTAATAATTTGTTTGTAATGATTTCGTTAAAACGACCTGCCACGATAGCAATTTTCTGACCTTCAGCAAGCAATTTACCTTCTATTATATTCATATTTATTAATTTTAATTGTTTATAAATTCATAGTATTATAGATTATTCATCTATGGTAATCAACCATTTATATCTTTAACGTGCAACATATGCCCCATCTTCTTATATTTTGTATAAAGATAGAACGCATCTTTTTCGTTACAAGTCATTTCGATTGGTTCGCGACCGACAATTTCAATTCCGTAGGCGTTCAAACCTGTTATCTTCATAGGATTATTTGTCATCACAACAATTTTTGTTATTCCCAAGTCAGAAAGAATTGATGCGCCAGTGCCGTAATCTCTGAGGTCAGCGGCGAAACCAAGTGCGAGGTTTGCTTCAACAGTATCCATTCCTTCATCCTGCAATTTATACGCTTTCAGTTTGTTAATCAAGCCAATACCTCTTCCCTCTTGTTTCAGATACAATATGATTCCTCTGCCTTTTTCTTCTATACGGCGCATTGCCTCGTGGAGTTGGTCGCCACAATCACAACGCAGCGAACCGAAAGCGTCGCCTGTAAGACATTCAGAATGAACGCGACACAAGACTGGTTCATCACCAGTTATATCACCTTTCACCAAAGCGATATGATGGTCGCCTGTAACTTTATCTATGTATCCATGAGCGCGGAAATTACCGTATTTTGTAGGCATCTCGGCTTCAGTCACTTTCTCCACCAAAGATTCTGTTTTTCTTCTGTATTTTATTAAATCTGAGATAGATGTGATTTTAAGATTATGTTCTTTAGCAAATTGGAGCAACTCTGTTGTTCTCATCATGGTGCCATCTTTACGCATTATTTCACAACATAATCCGCATTCTTTTAGACCTGCAATTCTCATAAAATCGACTGTTGCTTCAGTATGACCATCGCGTTTGAAGACACCGCCTTCGCGAGCCTCGAGCGGGAACATGTGACCAGGACGACGGAAATCTTCAGGTTTTGCATCGTCTTCAACGAGTTTCATTGCTGTAACAGAACGCTCCACAGCGGAAATTCCTGTTGATGTATCAACATGGTCAATAGAAACAGTAAATGCAGTGCAATGATTGTCAGTATTATCCGTAACCATCTGATTAAGTTTCAACTTACGAGTCAATTCCTTGCTCATCGGCATACAAATAAGACCTTTTGCGTATGATGCCATAAAATTAACATTTTCCGTTGTTGCGAACTCTGCTGCGCAAATCAAATCGCCTTCATTTTCTCTGTCAGGGTCATCGACAACGATAATCATCTTACCGTTTCTGAGTTCTTCGATGGCTTCTTCGATAGTATTAAATCTATTTTCCATTTTATGATGTTTTTATTTATTATCTGATTTAAAATCCATTAGATTCCAAGAAATCTAAACTAACACCCTTATTTTCTGATGTGACATCTCGCGTTCCAACGAATATTTTCTGAACGTATTTTCCAATCACATCGTTTTCCAAATTGACAGTATCGCCAATCTTCTTTGACGTAAGCGTTGTCTCACCTTGCGTATGTTCAATTATAGAGACCGAAAAAGAAGCAGAATCGACATCAGTGACTGTCAATGAAATTCCATCAACAGCGATGGAACCTTTTTTCACAACAAGTTCTAAAATTTCAGAAGTCGTTGAAAATGACATTCTTATAGACTTATCATCGTTATATTTATTTATGATTGTTCCCACGCCATCAATATGACCGGAAACGATGTGACCACCAAGACGTCCGTTGACCGACAAAGCTCGCTCAAGATTCACAGAATCATTAACTTTCAAATTCCTGAAGTTTGTCATCATCATAGTCTCAGGCATCACATCAACAGTAAAGGAATTCTCATCAAAAGTAGTGACAGTAAGACAAATGCCATTGGTTGAAATGCTATCGCCAATATGCATATCCGACATAATCTTTCTCGCAAAGACCGACAGTTTTATACTGTTAGAATGTCTCTCAATTGATTTTATCTTTCCTATTTCTTCAATTATACCTGTAAACATTTTCTTCTTTGCCAACAGTCAACAGTTAAGAGATTTTATTTTTCCTAAACCATTGACTTTTAAATTATTAACTTTAAACAACTCTACCCTTTATCAATATATCATTTTCAATTTGTTCTACTTCTATATCATTCAACACGATAGCATCTTTCATCAGTTGAATTCCTTTTCCGCCAGTCGGCGATTTTGAATGTTCGCCGCCAATGATTTTTGGTGCTATGAAAGCGTAAACCTCATCGACGCTTCCTGATTCCAGAAACGCCGCATTAAGAGAAGAGCCTCCTTCAAGTAAAAGAGAATCAATGCCTATCGCGCCTAACTTCATCATCAAATCGTTAATATCGACATGACCGTCTTTTTCCTCGCAATGCAATATTTCGACGTTAAAAGATTTTAACAATTCCAAATCGCCCACAAGAGATTGACTATTTCCTACCGCTAATATTGTCCTATATTCTTTTGCAGTTCTAACTATCCGACTCTCCATTGGAATCGACGCTTTTGTATCAACGATAATACGTATTGGCTGACGCACAGAAACAGCTGACGATAACAGTTGTCCTTCCAACCTGCAATTCAACATTGGGTCATCGCTTTTCACCGTTCCTATTCCTGCCACAATACCCATCATCTGTGAGCGAAGTTTATGTACCAATTCTCTTGATTTCTCATTAGTAATCCATTTGGAATCGCCTGTATATGAGGCGATTTTCCCGTCGAGGGTCATTGCTGTCTTTAAAATAACGTAAGGACGTTTTGTCTTTATATATTTCAGGAAGACCTTATTCAACTCACGGATTTTATCCTCTTCCACACCAGTAACTACTTCAATTCCTGCATTTTGCAAAATAGAGATTCCTTTTCCGCTTACGAGAGGATTAGGGTCGAGAAGTCCCACTACGACTTTTTTTATACCTTTTTCAATGATTATGTCAGTACAAGGCGGTGTTTTACCATAATGGCAGCAAGGTTCCAACGTGACATATAGAGTAGTATTCTGAGTATCAGCATTATCCATTTTTGTCAGTGCGTTACGCTCTGCATGGAACCCGCCGTAAAATTCGTGGAAACCTTCCCCTATTATCATGCCATCTTTAACTACGACGCATCCGACCATCGGATTAGGATTGACGAATCCCAAGCCTTTCTTAGCCAGTGCAATAGCGCGTTGCATATATTCTATATCTTGTTTTTTATATGGCATAAAAAATCCCTAAAATTAATAATAACTTCAGGGCAAAACAAAAACATAAAACATCTTCTACCATCCGGACTATCACCGTCGGTTTCGGAATTTCACCGAATCAGTTCCCAAAAGGAAGTCGCGGACTATCACCGCCGGAAAGGAATTTCACCTTGCCCTGAAGACTTCTGCAAATATACAATTTTTTTTATATCTGCATTATATTATTTGATTTTTTATGAAAAAGTCATTTTAAAACGCGCCAACTACACCTTACATTATAAGGATAATTGACGCGTTATTTATTTGGGTGCAATTAACGATGCCCTATTTTACTTTCTTGCAATAACTTTCTTAGCAGCAGCGACAATGTCTTCAGTATCCAAGTGATAGAACTTCATGAGTTCGTCAGGCGTGCCGCTTTGTCCGTATTGATCGAAGATTGCGACCGGCTCGATTGGAGTTGGGCAATTCATCGAGAGGACTTGTGAGATGCTATCGAACAAACCGCCGTTGAGTTGGTGTTCTTCTGCTGTCACGACGCAGCCTGTCTTCTTTGCTGAAGCGATGACTGCTTCTACGTCTAACGGTTTTATTGTGTGGATGTTGATGAGTTCAGCGTTGATACCCATTTCTTTCAAGATTGGAAGTGCTTGAACAGCTTTCCATACCAAGTGACCGCAAGCGAAGATAGTGACGTCAGTTCCTTCTTGCAACATTTGAGCTTTACCTATTACGAAAGGTTCGTCAGATGGAGTGAAGTTAGCTACTTTTGGACGTCCAAAACGGAGATAAACAGGACCTTCGTGTTCAGCCACTGCGATGGTAGCAGCTTTTGTTTGGTTGAAGTCGCAAGGGACGATGACAGTCATGTTAGGTAACATCTTCATCATGCCGATGTCCTCGAGAGTTTGGTGTGTTGCGCCGTCTTCGCCCAAAGTTATACCAGCGTGTGAAGCACAAATCTTGACGTTTTTATTTGAATAAGAAACAACTTGACGAATTTGGTCATAGACGCGAGCTGTTGAGAAGTTAGCGAAAGTGCCTGTGAAAGGAACAAAACCTCCGATGCTTAAACCTGCTGCGATACCAATCATATTAGCTTCAGCGATACCGACTTGGAAGAATCTCTCTGGGAATTCCTTTTTAAATGCGTCCATTTTGAGCGAACCGATTAAGTCGGCGCAGAGACCAACAACTTTAGGATTGCGTTTACCGGCTTCTAAAAGACCTTCACCAAATCCTGATCTTGTATCTTTATAATTTTGTACTGTGAAATCCATGGTAATGTGTTTTTTAAATTAATAATCTCCTAAAGTCTCTTTAAGCTGTGACAAAGCGTTAGCGGCTTGTTCATCGTTAGGTGCGCTGCCGTGCCATTTGTGAGTTCCCATCATGAAGTCAACACCCATACCCATTTCAGTGTGAGCGAGGAGGACTTGTGACTGACCTTTATGAGCGTTCTCGCGCATTTTTGTGAAAGTGTCAACAACTTCTTGCATATCATTGCCGTTGCATTCCCAGACCTTCCATCCAAAAGATTCATATTTTGCTCTGAGGTCGCCGAGGTTCATAACATCATCGGTTGATCCGTCGATTTGTTTCTTATTATAATCAACGATAGCAATGATGTTATCGACATTCTTTGCAGGAGCATACATTGCTGCTTCCCAAATTTGACCTTCTTCTTGTTCGCCATCGCCCATCAAGACATAAACGATATGGTTGTCTTTCGTAAGTTTCTTCGCTTCAGCGACGCCTACTGCAACAGAAAGACCTTGTCCCAAAGAACCGCTAGCGACTCTTACGCCAGGAAGACCTTCTGCTGTTGTTGGGTGACCTTGAAGACGCGTTCCGAGACGACGGAATGTTGCTAATTCTGAAACCGGGAAATAGCCACGATGTGCCAAAATGCTATAGAACATAGGACTGATGTGTCCGTTTGAAAGGAAGAACATGTCCTCTCCTGCTCCATCCATCGTAAATTTTTCAGGATCAATTTGCATTTGATCAAAATAAAGAGCTGTGACAATGTCGGTAGCTCCCAATGAACCGCCTGGATGCCCTGATTGACAACCATGTACCATTCTGATGATATCACGCCTTACTTGTGATGCTACATCTTTCAACTGATTGATTTCCATGTCTTGATATTTTTAGGTTAATATTTTTTGCTTTGAGCCTTGAGCAACGAGTTGTGAGCTTATTTTTTTAAGTTCAATGCTAATTGCTTAATGTCTTTTCTTTTTGCCATGAGCAATGAGTTGTGATTAAGAGTTGATATTCTTTTATTTAGAACACTGCTAATATCTCATGGATCACTGCTCACGGCTTTTTTGCAAATGTAATGAATTTTATAATAGTTTCGCGTTTTTTCAACAATTTTAAATAATTTTTTCCTGTATTGTTTGAGGAAGCACAAATACATACAAATTAAGAGGAAATGAACATCAATTGTAAATGATTAGAGAGTCTACAAGCGAAGTTATTTATCCAAAATATTTCTAAAAAAAACAAAAATGAACACTTTTTTTTTGTTTGTTATTAAGAAAATTACACTAACTTTGTGGTATCGTTAAACCAAGACGTTACAATTATTGACAGTTACGATTTAAAGTATAGATTATGGAAATTTGGCATTATTGGATTATCGCAGCATTGCTGCTATTTATTGTTGAGATTATGACAAGCGGATTTGCAATCGCCTGTTTGTCTGTAGGTTGTTTATTAGCTTCTATTGCTTCAGCATTTGAATTATCATTAGCGTGGCAGATTGGATTTTTTGCTCTTGGATCATTCATGGCGTTCATCTTCATCCGCCCATTGGTGTTGAAACTGATGAATAAAAACAGCAATAATAACATTACAACAAACACCGACAATCTCATCGGACGTAAAGCTGTCGTTACAGAAAAGATTGAAAACGACGGATTCGGTCGCGTGAAAATCGACGGTGACGACTGGAAAGCTCGCATGGAAGACGACAGCGAAGCTGAAGTCGGCGAAAAAGTCACAATAGTATCTCAGGAAAGCGTAATATTAACCGTTAAAAAATAAACAATATGGGAACAGCAATCATCTTTGGCATCATCGCCTTTATCGTGGTAATCTTTGCGATGAACGGCTTAAAAGTCGTTCCACAATCAGAAACGAAAGTCATCGAACGTCTCGGTAAGTTCCACGGCGTTCTTCCTGCAGGTTTAAACATTATCTGGCCTATCATCGACCGTCCTAAAGCTATAACAGTCAGAGACCAAAGAGGCAGATCATACATGACAAACAGCATCGACCTCAGAGAACAAGTATATGATTTCCCAAAACAAAACGTTATTACAAAAGATAACGTAACAACAGAAATCAACGCACTTCTCTATTTCCAAATCGTTGACCCTATCAAAGCCGTGTATGAAATCGAAAACCTTCCTAACGCTATCGAAAAATTGACACAGACCACACTTCGTAACGTTATTGGCGAACTCGAATTAGACGAGACATTGACATCACGCGACACGATCAACGCCAAACTTCGCGCTGTCCTAGACGACGCTACAAACAAATGGGGTGTTAAGGTAAACCGCGTTGAGTTACAAGACATCACACCACCAGAATCAGTACGTATGGCCATGGAAAAACAGATGCAAGCCGAGCGTAACAGACGTGCTGAAATCTTAAAGGCAGAAGGTGAAAAGACATCTGCAATTCTCAAGTCTGAGGGCGAAAAGACTTCACAAATCAATAACGCTGAAGCTGAAAAAGCAGCAGTTCTTCTCAAGGCAGAAGGCGAAGCACAAGCTAAGATTCTTCAAGCACAAGCAGAAGCTCAAGCTATCGCAACAGTGGCAGAAGCCATCAAAAATACAAAGACAGACCCAGCATCTTACCTCTTGGCTACAAAATACATCCAAACATTAGAACAAATGGTCAGCGGCAAAGACAACAAGACTGTCTATATCCCTTACGAGGCAACAAATATGCTTGCTTCATTAGGAACGATTAAAGATATTTTTAACAAATAGTATTTTTGTTTAAGGATTAAGGTTTAAGGATTTAAGGTTTAAGGTTGATTTTAGAATAATTTACCTTAATCTTTAAACCTTAAACTTTAAACCAACTTAAACGCAAAACTAAAATGAACCTCACTGAACGTCAACAGAAAGTCGTCGATAAATTAAACGAGTTGGATATTCCTTTCGACATTCATTTTCATCCTCCAATTCCAACGATAGAAGAAGCTTTGAATTATTGGAAGGAGTTTGATTCCACTCATTGCAAGAATCTTTTTTTCAGAAATCACAAAGGCAACCGTCATTATTTAGTCATCTTCGACTGCATGAAACAGCTCGCCATTCACGATTTAGAGCATCGTCTGAAACAGGGCAAACTGAGTTTCGCATCAGAAGCAAGAATGGATAAGTACTTAGGGCTCAAGCCTGGCAGCGTGTCTCCTTTCGGTATAATCAACGATGAAGAACATCACGTCTATCTTTATATCGACAAGAATCTTCTAAAGGCAGAGCGACTCAGTTTCCATCCAAACGACAACACCGCTACTTGCGTCATTAGCAAGGACGATTTGATAAAATTCCTCGATGCGATGGGTAATGGTTACGAATTCATCGAATTATATGATGAATAAAAAAAATTAACTCAGACTATTTCTTATTACGATAAAAAAACGTAAATTTGCAAACGATAACGGAGAGATGTAAAAGTCTCTCTAATTGTTTCACGAAATGATTTTTTATGGATTATTCCCGACGTATAAAACCTTGTGTTGAATCAGAAATTGGCAAGTTAAACTACGTGTTGCTGCACGCTCCAGGACCGGAAATAGAGCACATGACACCAGAAAACGCGCACAAGTTTCTGTTCAGCGACATGTTAAACCAACGCGAAGCTTACAACGATTATAAAGATTTTCAAGGCACTTTAAGAAAAGTAACTAATGTTCTCACTGTAAGAGAACTTCTTGAAGATATTCTCAAAGACGAGCAGCTTAAATTTGAACTGGTTGAAAATATATGTAAAAGAGAAAATCTTGAATTCTTAAAAGACGAACTTAATAACTTGTCAAACATAGATTTGGCAAAAGCCTTCATCGAAGGTCTTGAGAACGTTAACTTTAAGGAAAGATACATATTGCCTCCTGCACCAAACTTCTTCTTCATGAGAGACGCATCTTTCACGATGTACGACAATATCATGATTAGCAAAATGGCAACAACAGTCCGCGACAGAGAAAGTATCCTTCTCAATGCAATCTACACACACTCCCCTATTTTTGACGTAAAAACAGTCAATCCAGTTGAGCAATACGCTCCAAACGGAATCGGAAGAGTTGAAGGCGGAGATGTTTTGATGGCTCGCCACGACATTATATTAAGCGGTTGCGGCGCAAGAACTAGCGTTGAAGGCATCAAGGCAATGGTTGAACATCTCAAAACAAAAGGCGACTACCGACATCTCATCTCACAAGAATTACCATTAGAACCAGAATCTTTCATTCACTTAGATATGGTATTTACATTGTTGGATGTAAACAAGTGCATGGTATTCAAGCCTGTGATTTTAAACCCACAATACAAGACAGTTCATTACGAGATTTTTGAAAATGGCGAAGTAAGAATTTTTGAAGAAGAAAACCTCATCGTTGCATTAAGAAAACTCGGCATGGATTTAGAACCTATCTTCTGCGGTGGCGATGATGAATACAATATGCTCCGCGAACAATGGCACAGCGGTTCTAATTTCTTCACTTTCGCTCCTGGCAAAGTCTTAGGTTACGAAAGAAATTACAACACAATAGAAAACCTCAACAAACACGGCTTTGAAGTTTTGACAGCTGCCGACGTCGCTTCAGGTAAAGTCAGCGTTGACGATTACAAGAACTGCGTTGTCGCTTTCAAAGGCAACGAACTTTCGCGTGGTGGCGGTGGCGCACGTTGTATGACGATGCCATTGCATAGAGAAGCGGTGAAATGGTAATCCAAGTTGAAAGTTTGTAGAGACGCATCAATAACACTTTAAAAACAAACACACATTGGTACGTCTTGATAAAATTGAGAATTGTAGAGGCGTGTCTCGTACGCCAAAGTTAAAAGTTAAAAAGAGCCTTTCGGCTCTTTTTTAATTAAGTATCAGTGGCAAATATACACACCTAAATAAATAGTAGAGAGATATAAATCCCTCTACCATAGTAATAAAATCTTTATTATTTTATTTTAAGAATACTGGCTTAAATGTGAACATAAGATATGCCCAGTTGTTACATGCTTTTCTGTCGCCACCTTTCAAAGCTTGAAGTGTTTCTGAACCAATCATTTGACTATAACCTAACACTACATTTGATGTCTTTGATAATTTATAAGCCATAGTCATATCTATTTCAGTGCCAAGATATGATTCCATTGTTTCATTAACATTTCCATCTTTTATGACAGAGGCAGCTGTCAAGAATGCGTGTCCTGTAATATTGAATTCAAAGTTTCTGCGAGAGAATTGCACTGAGGCAAATAAATCGTTGAGACCCACAGAATTAGACCAATTATCATTAGTATTAAAATAATCCATAAAGCCGTTAAACTTATGAGAACTTCCATAAAAGGGATTGAACGACTTGTTTTTATACCCATCAGGATTTTCAATCATATCTTTTTGGTCTGTACCAGAAAGATGTTCCCAACCTAAACCAAGTGTCCAGTCGTCTGAAAGATCGTAGTCTGCACCCAAACCTACATAGTAAGCTGACAAATCTCTGTCTTTGACATCCTTACCCATTGTGTAGTAAGCAGATGCATGGAAGTTAAAATCGCCAGGAGTAAACACCAATCTGCCGCCAAGAGTCTGATTATAGACATCTTTGGATTTATTGTAATCGTGACCATTTTCATGAATTACATAATCATATTGGAAACCATTGTTTAAGAACAAAAGACTTAAATTCAAGTTATCAACAATGTCGGTATTCAACCAAACAAACTGCATCGTCTTGTAATTATGGAGGTTATAATGAGCTCCGCTAAGATGTTTTTGATCTTGATTGAATGCAGCACCCATGTCGATTTTAATCATTCCGTCATAACGCAACAAAGCCACATCATGAGTTCTGCCTTGTTGGTCCCAATTTGAGTTGCCGAAGATTCTTTCATCATCATAAACAAGTTCCTGACGACCCAATTTCAAAGAAAGCGATGGTGAGAGGTAATATTGACCCCATGCTTGATGAAGACTTAAACTATTTGATGTTGAGAACAGTTGTGGTTGGCTTCCCCAGATAAAGACATCTTGCATGGAAACTCCCATTTTGATACGATCGTGTGAATAATTAAAATTGATTCTTGTACGTTGAGATGCAAAACCCGCTGGATCAGCATCTTTGTTCGTTAATGTTGAATATCCGTGAAGATATTCCATACGTGGTCTAACTTCTCCGCTTAACGAAAATTGTGCGAAAGCGTAATTTCCAAGGAAACCGACAAACATTGTCAGTACAAGGATTTTCTTTAGTGATGTAAACTTTTTCATAATGTTGTTTTTTACAATTTGTTTGATAAACATTTATAAATCCTCATTGTTTAAATTTAACATTTTTTTATGTAAATAATTATGAATACAATCCCTCATATTTAGTGAAATGACTAAAGTATTGCATTGAAATTATGGTAAAAAAAACTTATTTTTGCATTACAAAAAAGCAGATTGTTTTATGAGTTTAAATACATTATATATTATTCTACAGCAGACACTTATAATAACAACACTTGTCATCGGAATGATGATGGTCATTGAATTCATCAACGTCAGGACTGGTGGCATTTGGTCAAAAAAACTACAGAAATCACCTTGGATACAGATTTTATTTGCTATTGTAATGGGTATAATTCCAGGATGTCTCGGAACATATACCGTTGTATCTCTTTACGTTCACAGAGTTTTGAACTTCCCCGCTTTGATGGCAGCACTTATAACGACAACTGGAGACGAAGCATTTTTCATGTTTTCGCTATTTCCTGAGAAAGCTTTGTACATAAACTTGATACTTATTGTATTAGCAGTTGCTATAACTATAATTTTGCAACTTACGATGAAGAATAAATTCATCGGGGTCAACAAGGAAGTTTCGTTTCCAATACATGAAAACGAATCGTGCAGTCATTCTCATCACCGACACAGCGTGAGATCTAACATCAAGAATATCAGTTTCGTAAGAGCATTATTAATTACCATGAGTTTGGGCGTACTTATTTTGGTTTTAAGCGGCGTTATTGACGGTTCTCATCACCTTAATTTATTAATGGGCGGACAAACAGAAGAAAGCGTGATTCACTCTATGGAACATTCTGATATCATAGTACATAACGAAAGTGATTTGGAATGCAGTCATCATTCTGACGAATGTCACAGTCATCATAATCATAGTCATAGTCACAGTCACGACCACGGCGGAGAAGCCGACTGGATTCGTTTCATTCTTATAGTATTATTCATAACTATTTTAATAATTGTAGTTGTTGCCGAAGAGCATTTTTTAGAAGAGCATTTATGGGAACACGTCATCAAAGTGCATCTTCCCAAAATATTTATATGGATATTTGGCGTAATTCTATGTCTTACAATAATAAACAATTACATAAACATCCATGAACTTATTGATTCAAAACCACTTATAGCTTTAGCAATAGCAATTGTTGTTGGTTTGATTCCACAGTCAGGGCCACACTTGATTTTCTTATTATTGTTTGCAAACGGCGATTTGCCATTGGGAATATTTCTGGCGAACTGCATCGTTCAGGATGGACACGGAGCGTTGCCATTGCTCGCAGAATCACGCAAGGCATTTATTATTTCCAAAACCATCAAAATTATTATCGCAATTATGATAGGAGTTTTGGTACACTAACACCAAAAATTAAAACAGCTTTAGTTGAATACTCATATTAAAAGTCATTCGATGAAGAGGCGTTGTTCCGAATTCAGAGATGGCTTTTTTATGTTCTACGGTAGGATATCCTTTGTTTTTTTTCCAATTATACATAGGATATTGTAAATCATATTCTTCCATCATCATATCTCTTGTTGTCTTTGCCAAAATAGAAGCTGCTGCTATTGATTGATATTTTGCGTCTCCACCAACAATGCACTGATACTTAACATCTTTATATGGATTGAAACGATTACCGTCAATCAGAAGAAATTCTGGTTTTATCGACAATTGCTCCACTGCACGATGCATCGCCAAAAATGAAGCGTTAAGTATGTTAATCTCATCAATTTCATTATTATCAACGATTCCAATTCCGTAAGCAAGAGCTTCCTGTATTATAATAGTTCTGAGGTTTTTACGTTGTTTTTCAGTAAGTTTCTTAGAATCATCCAACATAGGATAGTCTTTATTTCTGTCCAAAATTACCGCTGCTGCCACCACAGGTCCTGCCAGACAACCTCTGCCTGCCTCGTCGCAACCTGCTTCGATAAGATTATTAGTAAAATATGCAAATAAATTCATATTGTTATTCCAAAAAGAGGTAAATATTGATTTGCAAAAATTAATATTGACATCAAATACATCACGATATTAACAATACGTGTTTTTTTAACATCAGATAAAACTATAGCATAGAAAAAAGCGAACATCATAAAAATCATAGTGTTACACATCGTTGGTTCATCAATGAAAAACAAAATGAGAGAAATGAAAGTCAAAACTAAAGCAACTCCGACCCTTTTTCTTATATTGACACCCTTGTCGGAACTTCTGTCGCTCAATATTCTAAGCAAGGAAACAAAACATAAAACTCCACTAATCAAGAAGATTATCATATTTCCGTTTTTGAAATCAAAAGTGAATCCTAGTTTAGAGAAAAACAAATGATACGAGTCAAGCAGTTCATTTATATTTCCAAGAAGGAAACTCATTCCAAGGAAAATCACGTTGATCACCATAAATCCTAGAATCGGTATCAACAGGTATCTTATCTCATTGAATTTCAATATAGGAAATGAAATAAGCACCCATATCATCAAAAATGCTGAAGGATAGTAAAACAAAGATGCTATTGCAATGAAATAACCTATGTTCATCATATAATTTTCAGGGTTATCTGTCTGAAATATAAGGAATAAGGTATGCATCGCCATCAGTATGAAAGGACAAGCCATGATGAATTGAAATGAATATGGCAGGTCATTTGTCGCGCACATCATCAACAAAAATGACAATGCAGGGAGCGTTGATGTCTTACTAACCAATCTGTTAGCTGAAAGTACGGAATTAAAAAGAAAAATGCATACTACGAAGACTGCAAAAACTATTATTTTTATCAGCAACGGCGAGAATTCAAAGAGAGAAATGATTAAATTATATAAAGGTGTGGTTGATTCTCCTACAACGATTGCCGACTTTGTTATGAAAGTCGGCAACCATAATACTAGAGCCATTGCTACAATTGTAATCTGCTGAGCAAGATAGCTTTGTTTGAAAAAATTCAACATATCTTAAAACTTCATCAAATCGAGACCAATATCGTGACGATAGTTAACGCCCTCAAATCTAATCTTCTCGACATTCTGATACGCCTTGTTTCTTGCTTCTTCTATGTCTTTGCCATGAGCTGTTACTGCAATAACACGACCGCCTGATGTTACGACATCGCCATTTTCATTGAGTTTTGTTCCTGCATGAGCAATGATACAATCATCTGACAAATCATCTAACCCACTCATAACTACACCTTTCTTGTAATCTTCAGGATAACCGCCGGATACCAACATCACCGTTACAGAAGTATTTTTTGAAGTTTTATAGTCAACTTCGTCAAGTTTACCTTGAGCGCAAGCATCGAGCAAAGCCAGCAAATCAGAATCGATGCGAGTCATAACACCTTCTGTTTCAGGGTCGCCCATTCTCACATTATATTCAATCACGTAAGGATCACCATCAACATTCATCAATCCGATGAAAATGAATCCTTTATAATCTATATTTTCACTTTTAAGACCTTGAATCGTAGGCTTTATGATTCTATTTTCGACTTTTTCAATAAATTCTTTTGTAACGAAAGGTACAGGAGAAACAGCACCCATGCCGCCTGTGTTGAGTCCAGTATCGCCGTCACCGATGCGCTTATAGTCTTTTGCCTCAGGAAGAACCACATAATGCTCACCATCTGTCAGGAGAAACATCGAAACTTCAACACCTTTCAAGAAAGTCTCTATAACAACTTTTGCGGAAGCGTTTCCGAACTTACCCGAAAGCATTTCTTTCAATTCATTTTGTGCTTCTTGCAAAGAATCAATGATTAGAACACCTTTTCCAGCAGCTAGTCCGTCGGCTTTAAGCACGTAAGGAGATTTCTGTGTAGTAAGATAGTTTATTCCATCTTCCAAATTATCTGAAGTCACTGTAAAACATGATGCTGTTGGGATATTATATTTTTCCATAAAAGCTTTAGCGAAAGCCTTACTGCCTTCGAGTTGAGCCCCATTCTTATCAGGACCAATAATTTTCACATTATTTAAATCCGAATCATTTTTAAAGAAATCTACAATACCATCGACGAGAGGCTGCTCTGGTCCGACAACGACCATGTCAATGCCGAGAGTCAATACATTATCTTTAACAGCTTCAAAATCAGCTATATTGATAGCAAGATTCGTTCCGATATTGTTAGTTCCAGCATTACCTGGAGCAATATAAATTTTTTCTACAGACTCACTTTGTGCGATTTTCCATGCCAATGCATATTCACGACCGCCAGAACCTAAAACTAAGATATTCATAATTAAATTTTTTTATCAACGGACATCATTCTTTGTCCAAATATTATTTATTAATTTTTTAATTTCATTCATTCAGAAGTGTCAATTACATATTGTTAACGTTTTTATGTAATTGACGCGTCTTTACATAAATTCAATTCTCATTTGTCAATTTTTCAATACATTTCCACCAAGCTTCTGCCGCTTTGTCCCAAGAGAAATCCATACGTCTTTTTCTTCCTTTTTCGATTAGTTCCTGACGTAAGTTTTCGTCTAACATCTTGCCCATTGCTTCCGCAATTGATTCTACGTCAAAAGGATTCACTAACAGAGCTGCGTCTGACGCCACTTCTGGCATTGAAGTCACATTAGACGTAATGACGGGCGTATCACATTTGAAAGCTTCTACTATAGGAATTCCAAATCCTTCAAAATAAGAAACATATACCGAAGCCAAAGCTGCTGCTGTAACCAAATGCAAATCCTCAGCCGACAATCTTCCTACAAAAATAACGTCATCTTTAAAAGTCATCGACTCGTATGCGTTTCTTATTGGCTCCGTCCACCATTTTTTACTTCCTACGATGACTAACTTTATATCGTTTTTATTTTTCTTCTTAAAAATGTCGAAAGACGTGAAAAGTCTGGCAAGATTTTTACGAGGATGCAGCGAACCGACGAACATGAAATAAGGTTTTCCTTCCGAATACTTATTTCTTATTCCCGTTTTAACTAACTCATTTACAGGAGAAAATATCTCGTTTGCACCATTATAAGCGACATCAATTTTGTCAGGATTTATTCCATAACATTCGCAAATGTCTTTCTTTGAAAACTCAGAAACCGTCAATATGCGAGTTGCTTTTTCTGCATATTTTGGGAAGAATTTCTTGTAATGCCAAAGATGAATCTTTGGAAAATCCTGCGGGAAATGTTCAAAATTAATATCGTGAAATACAGCGAGTTGCTTCGTATTGCTTCTAAGACTCAGATATGCATCAGTTGAGAGATACAAGTCAGGTTTCAGTTTACGCAAAAATCTCGTCACAGCGAATTCAAAATAAGCAATATACAAAAATGGATGGCGGGCTGGCGGAAAAAGAACCACTGGTTTTACATTGTCAGCAAAGATGAATTTCTCATCATATTCTCTATCGAAAATAAAATAGAACTCAACGTCCGGATGAGCCTTCACAATACGATTTAGACATTCGTACGCGACCCAGCCGATACCCTCCAATTTATCTTTAAGTAATAATCGTGTATTGACAGCTATTTTCAATATTCTATATTTTATTCGCAAATTTAAAAAATAAACCTCAAATTCAGAAACTCTAAACAAATAATTATTTATACAAAACAAATGAGACTCATCAAGTATATATTGTTAATTTTCAACGGTGTAATTGGCACGTCACTACATATTACTATTTTTCGTTTCCTAATAAAATTCCAGAAACCATCCAATGATTGAAACTGCTTCCTTCATCATCGCCTTGTGGGATTGCAATCGTAATTGTATGTTTGCCAGGTTTCAAGAAATTCAAGTCAAAATAGACAGGTTGCGTTGCTGTTCCAGGGCACCAACCAGAACGAGAAAGGTCGGAAGAAGACTGACCATTCCAGAAATTGCCAGAAACAGGATTCATTTCTCTGTAAGTTGCGCAGTCACAACGCCATGGGGTATGCACAAACATCTTCTCGCCATCGATAATGATTGTGTTTTCCTTAGGGTTGAACTCATCGCCTCCACCCCATCCGCCATGACCAGTACTTATATATCTTAGGCGAATATTTTCAATATTTTCTGGAATCTCAAACTCGACAGTCAGGCTATCTGTCTTGAACATACGACCATAATGCTGACCTGCCATTTCCATCACATTGCATGTATTGAACAAAGGCAAAGTCCAGTCGTCGTTATGTGACAAATCCCAAGAGTAGTCGCCAGGATATGCGAGAATATCAAGACTAAGTTTATGCCCGCCGCCATCATAATTTCCTATGAAAGCACCGATTAGAACGTCACCGCGAAGATGTCGGCTCAAATCCGTAACATCCTGTTTGTAATATGCAATATCAGACCATTCTAGACCTTCAATCTGCACTCTGTCGTTAAAGTGATTGACACCGAAAGGAGTAAAGAATCGCATCAATTCCACAACAGGAAGAAAATCGTCTTCCAATTTTATCGCTCTGTATGTAATGTCTCTTTTATCTGTATAAGAATGAAGAAGTTGTATGCTGTCGAGCAATGCGTCTTTCAAACTCAATTTTCTTTCAGTAGGAATTACAAAAACAGAACCTGAACGGTCGTATGCATCGCCATTTGATTGTTCTTCGACTTCAATAAACATACTATAATGTTCTGGAAGAGTATCTAAGTTAATTCTTTTTAAGATTAATGTTCCGTAAGCGAAGTGAATAACAGAATCATAAGGGATTTCACCTTTAAACTTTTCTATCTCAGCAAAATGAATCTGTTCCTTATCGAAAACTGGTACTTTCACAATCAATTTCTCTTTTGAGATCTTATCAATATCTCTTGAAGAAACACGTTTTCCCAATTGTGACGGAATAGATTCATTTTTCAGTTTTCTATCTTTCTTAATATTTTTTAACTCAAAGATACGATTTCCGTTAATAGCTTGACGAATCATAACGCCTTTAAGAACACCTCTACTAATGCTTGGAGTCGCGTCATAACCGAGAGATTCCGTCATCCAAACTTCTATAGTATTGGAATTTATACTTGTACGATATTTTTTACATTGATAGCCGTTCATCATCTCCTTGCCTTCTTCCGTGAAAGAGACATTCTTATTTTGAATAGGGAAAGATGAATAATAGGCGTCGCCGTCAGAATAAGACATCTGATAATAAGCGGAATCCTTCTCATAATCAACGTAGGTTATATCGGTAGAAATACCAGGTATCAATTCTCCAGAAAATGAATTTTGGTCTTGAATTATCAGTTGTTTGTTACAACGTTTGACTTCCACGAAAGTTGTATCGCCATCGTTGGAACCCAACGAATACATTTGATACAAAAGACGTTGCTGTGCGTTTGAAGATAACAAACACAAAGCAAAACCGAGCAATAAAAATAATCTCTTCATATAAAAAATTTTTGGCAAATATAATCAATTTCCGCCCACAAAAAGAGCTGGAAAATCGTTTTGTAGCGACATTTTTCGCATATAATAAAGAAGCCCGACCGAATCGGGCTTCTTACTCTTTGCGGGATTATTCAACCACCGTCATTATTTCTCTCAACTCCTTGATTGTCTTTTTGTGTCCTTCAAAATCCACATATCCGAGACCAGAGAGTATCAATTCGACATTACGTCCTGACTTCAAGAATTCCTCTGCCGTATTGCGTACACAATATTCTGTTGCTATTCCACTTACGACGACATCTTTATTTGCGTAATCTTTCAAAGCGATGCCGTTACTGTTAACTGCTTCAAATCCAGAATATTGTTCTTCATCTTGTTTACAGCCTTTACGGAAAATGTTACGTTTTGGGTCTGGGCGGTTGGCTGGATTTTCCACTTTTGTGTAGAACGACTCGTGAATTGCGCCGCCGCGTGTACCTTCAACGCAGTGAGGTGGCCAAATGCCGCCAAACTCGACAAACGAACTGTGATTTGCAGGATGGCAGTCAGTAATATAAACTACTTCTTGTTCTGGATGTGCGTTAATATATTTAATCACCTCTTCTACAGCTTCTTCAGAATGTCCACATGCTAATGAGCCATCAATAAAATCATAAAGCATATCAACGACCAAGTGTGTTGGAGCAGTGTGATTTTCTTTCAAGAATGAATATTTCTTGCCATAATCTAAATGCTGTTGAACGAAGTCTGATGGATAATTGACGACATAATCAACGACTTTACCATCTTTCTCAACAGGAACGATGTCTGGGTTGATGAAGCCGCCGTAAGGTCTGAGATTCAAAGCATCATAACGTTCCTTCACTTCTTTATGTAA
>JAZNSO010000052.1:0-7153 GCA_045591245.1 Bacteroidales bacterium | reverse complement strand
TTCGCCAAACAATGGTTTGCCGGTTCTCAACTGATGAGCAGCTAATTTGTAATCTATTTCTTCTTTTCCCATAATTAATAAAATTAAACTGTGTTAGACTTCTTTTATTGTCGTCTTGACACAGTTTAATTTACAGTCTCTCAAAAACCTTCGTAACTTTTCAATTCAATTAAAACAGCGTTCATTTCATATTGCGCAGAATATAATTCTAACATTGCGTTTTGATAGTATTCGACTTCCATTACGTAATCGATGAGGTTCATCTCGCCTTTTTCAAAAGCCTTAAATAATAACGCCTGACTGTCAAATTCCTGTAATGAAGATGCAAGTGCGCCGATGTTTTCCTGTAACGATTTTGCTTTCGCGAATAAACTGAAAAGATAATTATAGGTGACAGCTTTCTCATTTGTTAAGAGTGTTTCTGTTGCTTCAGCTTTCAATTTCGCGCTTTTCACAGAGCCTTTGTTATACCATAAAGGCAACGACAATCCGATGCTTGGTCCGTGCTCTTTTTCGGCATGACCAATCTCCGCTCCGTAACCGATGCTGATAGAAGGAACCCATTCCGACTTCTTCAGTTTTACGTTCTGTTGGTCGATGGAAATTTGCTGGCGCATTTGTTCAAAAATAGGATTCGACTGCTCAACCAAAGCGTACCATTCATCGAAATTTTCTGGCAAAACAACAATAGCATATTCTTCGAATCCGAAATCTATGTCTTTGCCGCCATTCATGGTTTTCAGATTTGCCATCAAATTATCATAATGAATCATTTCAAGGTCATAATTGTTTTTCGCGTTCGCGAGATTCATCTTCGACTTGTTGTAATCTAAAATATTACATTCGCCGAGTTCCATTTTTTTCTGATAAGCATTAGCTATTGTGACAGCATTATCGTATGCCTGCTTATAAAGTTTAATTTTTATCTTACAGAAAATCATTTCAGTACAGATATTCTGTGCTTCTGTAAGGACGTTCATTCTATCGATGTCGTATTGTGTCACGATGAGTTGGTCTGTCATCTTGATAATCTTATTCTGATTAGAATAAACTGTAGGAAATTCAAATGTCTGAGACAATCCTATTTCGACTTTGTTTCCTTCATCGCCGAATTTGTAGCCTGCTTCAATTTCAGGATTCTCGAATAATGAATATGCGTCATTCTCTGCTCTGTCGGCAAGATTATGTTTGTAATGAGCAGCCAAGACTGTGCTGTTGACTTCTATCGAATCCAAAACGCTTTGATAAGCATATTGAGCGAAAACAGCATTGACGCTCAGTATTAATATTAATATCAATGTCAATATAATCTTTTTCATGGCTTTAGTCGTTATTTTGTGATGATTTTTTTCTCGAATATATGATTTCGTAAATGATAGGAATTACATACATATTAAGGAATGACGATGTCAGCAAACCGCCGAGGACGACAACCGCCATTGGACTTTGTATCTCGTTACCTGATTGTGTTCCATTGACAACCATAGGGATAAGAGCCAATGCTGAAGTAAGAGCGGTCATAAGAATCGGTGTGAGACGGTCTTTTGAACCATCGATTACCGACTGGCGTAAGGATATACCTGTGCCCATACCATATTGGTAACGCGATATTAGTAAGATACCGTTACGCGTTGCAATTCCGAACAAAGTGATGAAACCAATAATAGCAGGAATACTGACTGTATTAGATGTAAGGAATATTGCGAAAACGCCGCCAATCAAAGCCAAAGGCAAGTTTATAAGTACAATTGTCGATAATGTCACATCTTTGAATTCTCCGTACAACAATAAGAATATCACAAAGATAGCTATTATTGTCATTATCATAAGAGTCTTTGATGCTTTTTTCGCGCTTTGGAATTGTCCGCCGTATTCCACCATATAATTTTCTGGAATATTGACGTGTTCGTTCACTCTTTTTTCTATTTCGTTAACAATGCTTACGACATCGCGTCCTGCGGTATTGGCAGAGACGACAATCTTACGTTGAACGTTCTCGCGGCTGATGCTGTTAGGACCGCCAACAGAAACTATTTCAGCGACTTCTTCTAACGGAATCATAACGCCATCGCCGTTGACAATCATGGCAGATTTTATGCCTTCGATGCTTTCTGTGTAGTTTTTGTTGAGACGTAAGACGAGGTCGAAGCTACGTTGACCTTCGTAAACTTCTGAGACTTTGTCGCCCGAGAACGCGAGCTCGATGTAATGATTGAACTCTTCCATTGAGATTTTATGGCGAGCGAGCATATCGCGTTTGGCTCTGATTTGCAATTCAGGTGTCTCTGTCTGTTGCTCGACGCTGACGTCAACCAAACCTTCTATGCCTTCAATTTCAGCCTTGATATCGTTGGCAGTCATAAATAACTGTGTCAGGTCGGGACCGAAAATCTTTATCGCGATAGAAGCTCTTGTTCCTGTGAGCATGTGGTCGATGCGGTGACCGAGAGGCTGCCCGACGGTAGAAGCAATGCCCGGAATAGAAGCTAACTTCTCGCGAACTTCAGTGAGGAACTCTTCTTGAGGACGGTCTTTTAATTCAAAGTTGACGTCTATCTCAGCCCCGTTAGTCGACTGCGAATGTTCGTCTAATTCGCCACGTCCGGTACGGCGAGCTGTTGAGGTGACTTCCGGTATCGACAATAATTCTCTTTCGATAATCTTTCCGAGATTGTTGTTTTCGTATAATGACACGCCTGGCTTACAGACAGCTGATATTGTAAGAGAGCCTTCGTTGAAATCAGGCAAGAAGCTTTGTCCCATATTGAAGAACATTCCTAAAGCAACGACTAACAAGATTATTGTTCCGCCGAGAATTGATTTCTTATGTTTCAATGCCCATTCCAAAGAACGACCATAAACGCTGATGAGGTTCTTAGAGAGCCAGTTTTCTTTCTCTTGTTTGACGAGATATTTCTTGTCGGTGAGAAGTAATCTGCAAAGAAGCGGTGTGGTTGTGAGAGCTGTCACCAACGACATAAGCGATGCTATAATGTAAGCTATTCCAAGAGGTTTGAGCATTCTGCCTTCCATACCTGAGAGGAAGAAGATAGGAGTGAAAGCCACGATGGTAATCAAAGTCGCGTTTAAGATAGAAGTACGGATCTCGCACGATCCATCATATACAATCTTCAATGGCGACTCTTGTTGTTCTTTAGGTTTAAGATGATTTTGTCTTAATCGTTTGTAAACGTTTTCCACGTCGATGATGGCGTCGTCAACCAAAGAGCCGATAGCAATACACATACCTCCTAATGTCATGGTGTTGATGTCCATTCCCAAAAGATGCATTACGATGAAACTTCCTAATAATGAGATTGGTATGGCAACGATTGAGATGATTGTTGTTCTGAAACTTCCTAAGAAAAGAAGAAGAATCACTATAACCAGAACTGCACCTTCTACCAACGCTCTCGCGACGTTACTTACAGAAGCCTCGATGAAGTCAGCTTGACGGAAGATTTTAGTGTTCATGGTAACGTCTTCTGGAAGTGATTTCTTAATCTCTCTTAAACTTCTTTCGATATTTTTCGTAACTTCTAAAGTGTTGATATTCGGTTGTTTAGATATTGAGAGAATAATAGCGTCTTCGGCGTTGAGCGATGCGAATCCCATCTTTACCGCGCTTCCGAGAACGACTTCTGCTACGTCAGAAACTACAACAGGTTTGTCGTTGACGGTTTTGATATATGTTCTTCCAAGTTCTTCTAAATCAGTGGTACGTCCCATTCCTCTGAGAGCGTATTCGTTACCGAAGTCGCGGACGACACCGCCAACAGAATTGACGCACATCGATTGGCAGACAGCTTCCATCTCGTGCATTGTGATGTCGTAGTGAGCCATCTTGACAGGATCGACAAGTACTTGATATTGTTTAAGATCGCCGCCTATGATTGTGACTTGCGAAACGCCGCCTGTTGATAGGATAGCTGGTTTCACAACCCATTCAGCCATGGTTCTTAGATCCATCATGGAGGTGCTGTCGGCTTGGAGACCGACGAATAATATCTCACCCATCACGCTGGATTGTGGAGCGAGAACCGGTGTCACGCCGTCGGGAAGTGCTTCTTCCAATGTAACCATCTTCTCACTCACGATTTGACGAGCGCGATAAACATCCATGCCCCAGTCGAATTCTACCCAAACGAAAGAATAACCCATCATGGAAGCGGAACGCACGCGACGTACATTGGTAGCACCGTTCATTGCTGTTTCGATAGGGAATGTGACAAGACGTTCGACCTCTTCAGCAGCCATGCGATGAGCATCGGTCATGACGACGACAGTAGGAGCTGTGAGGTCAGGGAAAACGTCGATGTCCATCTGGCGCATAGAAGTGTATCCGCCGATAATTAACAAGAGCGCACCTACAAGTACGAACAACTTGTTCTCTAATGAAAATCTAATGATCTTGTTTAACATAGACACCTCCTTTTATCAATGAACGTGACCTGCATGAGGGTCTAATGCTGCTGAACCTTGTGCCAATTTAACATTGACAGCACCTTTGCTTACGACTCTTTCGCCAGCTTCTATACCTTTAAGAATCTGTGTATTGTTGCCATCGGTAACGCCTTTGGTAATGATGCGTTTCTCGAAAGAATCGGTACAGGTTTGTACGAAAACACAGTAGATTCCCATTTCTTCGACGATGGCAGTATTCGGTAACATGATGCCCATCTTGTCGCTTTCTACTGTGATAAATATCTCAACGAAAGAGCCAGGAAGGAGAATGCCGTTATTTTTTATTTCGAAGGTGATAGGAATCAAAGGGTTGCTGACATCTGTCGTTTTGCCGTATGATAAAAGACTGCCAGATAAGTCGCTTAATGAATAAACCGTTCCGTCTGAAGTCTTAATATTAGCGGTCTTAATATCTTTTAACACACTGTAATATTTTGATTGCAAATGGGCTCTAACATATAATCTGTCGTTTTTAGCTATAACCATAATAGGCTGACCGGCTTCTACGTAAGAGTTGTTAGGAACTAAGATGTTTTTTATTGAACCTGAGATAGTTGCTCTGTGGAGAGTCTTGCCTTCAGGATAGTTTTTAATCATGTTTTGGTAATGTTTCTCTGCTTTGAGATATTCAGTTTTTGCATCTAACAATTCGCTTTGAGAGATGATTTTATCTTCTGCGAGAGATTGTTTACGCTCGTATTCTGCTTTCGCTTTTTGATATTCAGCTTCAATCTCTTGGCGACGAACTGCAAGACTGCCGTCAGCCATGTTGTCGTTGTCGATGCTGAACAAAGTCTGTCCCGACTTCACATCCATGCCTGGAATAATGTCCTTGTTTTCGAAAGAAACGATGCCGCTTGTTGTTGCTGTTAAAATCTTTTCATTTTCTTGTGAAGGAAGAATCTGAGCTGAAGTTCTGATAATTTGGTAGAGAGGTTCTGATACGGCTTCAACTACTTCGAAGTCAATTTTATTTTGTTGTTCAACGGAGAAAGTGATTGCGTCATCGCCATGGTCGTGGCTGTGAGCTGTGGACTGTGAGCTATGAGCTGAATGATCGTGGTTATGAGTTGTATGGTCGTGATTATGATCATGGTCATGGTCGTGATTGCAAGTTGCAGAATGCTCGTGGCTGTGAGTTGAGTGATCATGATTATGATTATGGTCGTGGTCGTGATTATGACTGCAAGATTCTGAGTGCTGGTGACTATGACTGTTGACCGTTGTCTGTTGTCTGTTGTCATTTCCACAGGAAATCAATCCTACGATGATAGTTGCGATTATTAATAATTTTTTCATTTTTATTTTGTTGATTAATAAATTACGAAATATGATTTGATTATTAGGACACTGCGTCCGTATTTTTTAAGATATTTACTTTGTAAAATAGGATAAATTATTTCTACAAACGTGAGCGTTAGGGATTGAAGCGGCATCCTTTTGGAGCGAAGCGGAAAAAGATATAGCGGAAAGCCCGACGGCACAGCCGGAACGCCCTAATTAATTCATAATTTATAATTCATAATTCATAATTAGGGGAATGCATTGTAATAATTATGAATTGTGCATTATGAATTATGCATTAAAATTACATTCTAAACACTCCGAACTGCAATGGCGGGAATGGCTGGTTCAATGATGAGGCTATTCCCATTGCAAGTATCTTTCTGGTATCGACAGGGTCGATGATACCGTCGTCCCACAGACGTGCGGTGCTGTAGAACGCAGAACCTTCGTAGTCGTATTTCTTCAAGATGTCAGCCTTTATCTTAGCGAGTTCTTCTTGTGAGATCTCCATTCCTCTCGACTTATATTGTTCTTCCTTCACTGTGGTGAGTACGCCTGCTGCCTGTTCGCCGCCCATGACAGAGATCTTGGCGTTAGGCCACATGAACAAAAGTCGTGGACTGTAGGCGCGTCCTGCCATGCCGTAGTTGCCTGCACCGAAAGAACCGCCGAAGATGACGGTGAATTTAGGTACGTTGGCGTTACTTACTGCGTGAACCATCTTGGCACCGTCTTTGGCGATGCCGCCGCATTCATATTGCTTGCCGACCATGAATCCTGTTACGTTTTGTAAAAACACCAACGGTATGTTACGCTGGCAGCATAACTCGATGAAGTGTGTCGCTTTCAACGCTGACTCTGAGAAAAGAACTCCGTAGTTGGCGATGATACCTACAGGAAATCCCATAATATGAGCGAAACCGCAAACTATTGTGGTGGCGTAACGCGACTTGAATTCTTGGAATCTGCTTCCGTCGACAATACGCATGATTATCTCGCGAGGGTCGACGAGTTGACGTAGGTCGATAGGCGCTATGCCGTACAATTCTTCCGGGTCGTATAATGGAGCCTCGATAGGAAGTATGTCGAGGTGTTGTTTCTTTCTTTTTTCTAAAGTCTTGAAGATGTTACGGCATATCTGCATGGCGTGGCTGTCGTTTTCCGCCAGATGGTCGGCTACACCCGACACGGAGGTGTGCATCTCCGCTCCGCCAAGTTCTTCAGCTGTCACTATCTCGCCTGTAGCAGCCTTCACCAAAGGAGGTCCTGCAAGGTAAATGGTTCCCTGATTTTTGACTATGATGGTCTCGTCGCTCATTGCTGGAACGTAGGCACCGCCAGCGGTACACATTCCCATCACGATGGCTATCTGAGGTATTCCCATCGCCGACATTCTCGCTTG
>JAZNSO010000051.1:0-26193 GCA_045591245.1 Bacteroidales bacterium | reverse complement strand
CTTCTTAACGACAAAGGTCTCTTGGACTTTACCGTCGAGGAAGAGAAATCTGAAGAAAATTCAGAAGAAACAAAGTAAATAAAGATTAACGCAGGTCGTCGTTCAGGCGACCTTTTTTATATATAAGCCATGAAGAAAATCACAGACTTTCGCTTGATAGAGAAAAAAGAATGGGCTAAATCGACATTCCTCTTGTTACAATGTGACGAGCCTTTGGAAGAGATAAAAGCTGGTCAGTTTGTGCAGGTGCGCGTCGATGATGCTCAGCATACTTACCTCCGCCGTCCAATATCAATCCATGACGTGGATTATCAGAATCGCACGATAACATTGTTGGTACAAAGAGTAGGCGAGGGCACGAATAAAATGTCCGATACTGAAATAGGTGATACCTTGAATATGATTTATCCTCTCGGAAATGGATTTACGATTCCCGTAGGGACGCGGCAAGCCACGTCCGTACTTATGGTAGGTGGCGGCATCGGCATCGCTCCGCTTTATTATCTCGGCAAGATGCTGAAAGAAAAAGGCATCGAGCCTCAGTTTTTGCTCGGCGGACGTTCTAAGTCGGATCTGATAATGCTGGAAGAGTTTGAGTCTGTGGGTAAGGTTTATATCACCACCAACGACGGCAGCCTCGGCGAAGCTGGTTTCGTGACTCAGCATTCTATCTGGAAAGAAAAACAATTCGACATGATTTATACCTGTGGTCCTAAGCCTATGATGATGGCTGTGACTAAGATCGCGAGAGAGAATAACATCGACTGTGAGGTGTCGTTGGAGAACCTCATGGCGTGTGGTCTCGGCGCCTGCCTCTGCTGTGTGGAAAATACCATCGAAGGCAACGTATGTGTTTGTAAAGAAGGTCCTGTAATGAATATAAACAAATTGTTATGGTAAACGAAACGATACAACTCAAAGGTCTCACCTTGAAGAATCCTGTGATGACAGCATCAGGAACCTTCGGCTACGGAGAAGAATATGCCGACTTCATCGACTTGACAAAAATAGGCGGAATACTCGTCAAAGGAACAACCTTGAACCATCGCGAGGGAAATCCTTATCCTCGTATGGCTGAGACACCTTCGGGAATGCTCAACGCCGTCGGCCTTCAAAATAAAGGCATCGACTATTTCATCGAGACGATTTATCCAAGAATCAAAGATATAGATACTAACATCATCGTTAACGTCTCTGGCTCGACGATAGAAGATTATTGCGCTGTGGCTGAGAAAGTCAACGCTTTGGAGAATATCCCTGCCATAGAACTCAATGTCTCTTGTCCAAATGTTAAACAAGGAGGCATGGCGTTCGGCGTGACATGCGCTGGAATTGAACAGGTCGTTACAGCAGTGAGAAAGGTATATGACAAACATCTCATGGTGAAGCTCTCGCCTAATGTAACTAACATCGCTGAACTTGCGATGTCGGCTGAGGCTTCAGGAGCAGATTCCGTATCATTGATAAACACCATGTTAGGAATGGCTATCGATGCTGAGACGAGAAGACCTAAGTTATCAACAATAACAGGCGGCTTGTCGGGAGCCTGCGTGAAGCCTGTAGCCTTGAGAATGGTATGGCAAGTATCTAAAGCGGTGAAGATTCCGGTAATAGGATTAGGAGGCATCTCATCAGCTACTGACGCCATCGAGTTCATGCTCGCAGGCGCTTCTGCAATAGAGATTGGTACAGCCAACTTCATCGACCCAGCTATCACCCTGAAGGTAGCGCAAGGCATAGTGGAATATTGCGAACGTCACGGCTTCAAGAACGTCAGCGACCTGACAGGAGCGATGATGGTTGAAAATTGAAAGTTGAAAGTTGAAAATTAATGTAGAGACGTATCAACAATGCCAATGAAAATGAAATAATGTTGGTGCGTCTTTTTATAAATTTTAGAATCTCAATTTAAACGCGTCAATCACATAAAATAAGTTGTGGTTGGCGTGTTTTTTTTATTATATTTGCCCAAAATTTATTTATGAAAAAAATATTACTTACTTTGCTGATATTGTTATCGTTTGTATCTCTAAAAGCCCAGAAGAGAACTAACGATCTTATTGAAGATATAAAAAATAGTGGCGACTATTTCTATGCCTTAGGCTCGGTGGCTAATTCCGAAACGAAGGCTAAAGATAAGGCGATGCAGAGCCTTTATGATAATATCACTGAAAATATAAAACCAGCGCTTGTAAAAGTAGATACTGAAGACCATCTCAAAAAGATTTATCTCACTCTCTGTATCGATAAGAACGATAACAATAAGATTTGGAAGATACTGCCTGTGACAAATAATTTTGACGAATATTCATATTTCGTCTATGTTCATAAAAATGATTTCGACAGCGTATGTGACAGAAGAGCGGATGAGATGCGTCGTTATGCAAAAAATGCTCGTCAAAGCGAGAACGAAGAAAAAATGGTTGATGCCTTCAGAGAATATTATTGGGCTATGATGCTATGTGCTGCTCATCCTCAAGGTGCTGCCTTGAAAATTAATGTTGACGGAGATGACGTTAATGCCTACAACTATCTTCAAGAAAGTATTAATGAAGTCTTGGGAGTGTTCGACTTCGCTGTTGCAAAAGATAATCCCGGCGAATTTAAAGAAGATGGTTTGGCAGTCATTCTCAATGTACGTTCTTTCGGCAAAGACGTCTCAGGACTTAAAATAGCTTATCATAATGGAGTAGATGACTTCAATACAGAATTGGTGAGCAACGGTAAGGCACAGCTGCAACTATCAACAACAGAAGTGGATAATATAGATATAAGGATAAGATATGACTTCCAATATGAATTGAACTCGCGTCCTGAACTGAAGAAAATATTTGCCAATATCGACCCTATAGTGCTGAGAGAAAATGTGAGAAGAAACATTGAACTGAACAAATATCTGCAATATTTCAAGAATTATGAAGATGTAGCTTCGGGAACCGTGTCACTGAACTCTCTTAACGATAATGAAAAAAATATGCTCACCATGATGCAAGAGATAGAATCGGCATTTCGATTGAAAAATTATCTCTCGGTGAAGAAATATTTTACAAAAGAAGCATACGATATGCTCGATACATTGGTGAGAAACGCCAAGATATCCGTAGTCGGCAATCAGCAATATGAATTCATTACTTTAGAAAATAGAGTTACTTTATGTCGCGACATTGACCTGAAGTTTCAGTTCAAAAACTATGTCTCTTTTATACGTGAACTCGTGTTCCGTTTCGATAACGACAAAAAACTCATCACCTCATTGTCGTTCCGCCTCGATTCGGATGCCGAAAACGATATAATGAAAAAAGGAAGATGGTCGGAAGATTGCCGTTACACTCTCCTTAATTTTATGGAAGATTATCAGACTGCGTACGCCCTCAAACGTTACGACTATCTCGAAAGCATCTTCTCCGACGACGCCCTCATCATTGTTGGTCACGTGCTTAAAAGAACAGTGCTGCCCGACCAGATGACATTAAATCTCTCCGAAGAAGAAGTAAAGAAGGAAAGAAAAGACAAAAAGACTTATTTTGAAGAACTGTCGAGAGTGTTTGCATCACAAGAATATATCAACATAAGATTTGCAGAGACAGATTTCACTCGTCAGTTGAACTCGTTAGATGCTAACAAAACTGGTGGCGAAGACATCTTCGGCGTGAGACTGCTTCAAGAATATAACTCCGCTACTTACGGCGATACGGGTTATCTATTCCTGATGGTTGACCTCAGAGACCAAGAGCGTCCCGTGATTCATGTGAGAGCTTGGCAACCTGATAAAGTTGATATAAATAAATTAATCGGATTGAAAGACTTAAAATAAGATATGATGAGAAAAGTATTTTTAATGTTATTTGTGTTGATGTCGTTCAACTCTTTCTCACAACTGCATGTGAAAGAAGGCTCCTTCAAACGCGATGGTAATGCCGTTATTGATGATAAAGACGAACATTATGACGATAATTATGAACCTATGGCTTTGATTAAAATCTCTACGGTGAATATCAACGAGGCGGAACGTATGCGTCTCGCTTTTAAAGGTAATAGAGCAACACAGATCAAAAAAGAATATCTCAACGGACAGGTGTGGCTCTATATCTCTAAAGCCGCCGACTTCTTGGAAATATCACATCCCGACTACAGCCTGATCACATATAAACTGCCAGAAACACTCTGCGGATTCTGTGTCTACGACATGACATTGGAATATATTTCTCCGTCATCGTCGTCAGCACCTGTGCAACAGAAGAAATATCCTCTCATCGTTAAAGCCGACCAGAGCAATGCTACGATTTATATCGACGATGAGCCTTTAGGCGTAGGTGAGGCATATAAGACGGTAGATGAAGGAACTACTCATACCTATAAAATAGAATGTAACCTCTATTATACAGAAACAGGAACGGTGACAGTAAACGAAAAAACTGTAATTAACAAAACACTGCGTCCGGCTTTCGGCTATATCAATGTTTCTACCTCTCCAGAACAAGGTGCTAAGGTGTTCGTTGACGGAAATTATTTAGGTCTTTCCCCAATAAACACCGACAAGTTGAAAAGCGGCTCCCATACCGTGAGAGTGATGAAAGACATGTATAAGATGAAAGAGCAGACATTTATAGTTAGCGACGGACAGACTACAAACGCCAATATTACTATGGAGGCTAACTTTGTGAACGTGACGGTTAATACTGATTCTCAATCCGACATTTATGTTGACGAAGAATATAAAGGTAAAGGCAGATGGACAGGGAGAGTATCGGATGGTTCGCATATCTTTGAAGCGAGAAAAACAAACCACAGACCTACAAATAAAACTGTTGACTTGGTGTTAGGTGAGAACAAGACCATAACACTTGATGCACCGAAACCAATAAACGGAAGCTGTGAGATAAGCTCATCACCTATGGGAGCGACAATATATATAGATGGAAAGAGCTACGGCGAAACACCTAATTACATTAATGAAATTATCATAGGAACCCACGAACTGAAGTTGGAGAAACAAGGATGCGCGACGCTGATAAAATATATAACCATAAGTGAAGGAGAGACACTTGCCATTAATGAGACACTATCCACCGGCAAGGAAGTCTCTATCTCTACAGGACAAAACGGCGATAAGATTTATGTTGATAATGAATATGTAGGACTTTCGCCTCTCACCGCAAATATCTCTTACGGCAAGCATGAAATAAAAGCTGTAAGAGGAAGCCAGACTGCGACAAAAGATATTGATGTCGCCATTTCTTCAGGAAAACAAGAATATGTCTTGGCTTTCGGTAAGATGATTACGATAAACTCTTCTGCCAATGGCGACGAGATTTACGTTGACGGCAGGAAAGTGGGAACCACGCCAATGGATATAGACTTGTCATTAGGCAGCCATGAGGTTGAGGTGAGAAGAGGAAAGCTTTATGAGACTAAGACTCTGACTGTGAATAACACTCTTTCATCTTCTTATTATTTTGAGCCCAAGAAAGAACCATTGAATAAATATTTAAGCAGAGGAATTAATTTCATTACTTTAAATGCTGCATATTCTGTCGCGCCTCAGATGTCGTATGGATTGACCTACGGACAGGTGAAGAAGTTAGGATGGTTTGTGAGCGCGATGACTAACTTTGGATTTAGGTTTGATGATAATGAATGGGAAGAATTGTATTCTGCAGGTGAAGCCACAACCTCTGGCAATAGCTCTAAGGCACGATTGTCTTTGACAGGAGGTTTGCTGTTGCGACTTGGCGGACCTGTTTACATGAAACTTGGAGCAGGCTATGGCGTGAGAGTGAAATGCTGGGAGTTGAGTAGCGGCGAGTGGTATGAGTACACTCCTGATACTTATAGAGGCGTTGATTTTACAGCAGGCCTGATGTTTAACACAAACGGCTGTGCCATAAGCGCTGACGTGGTGACAACTAATTTTAAGACTCTAGAATTTAAATTAGGAATAGGAATTAACTGGAATTAACAGTTTACAATTAACAAACCCTTTAACCTTTAGACTTTTAACCTTAGACATTAAAATATGAAAAAGACATTATTAATATTAAGTGCCATAGTTCTCTTCTTTGCAGGATGTAAGAAAGATACTCTTTTTGAAGAAGGAGAGGTGTTATATAAGTTTGCCGTTACAACAAACAATATTACTGATATTACATTAACGACAGCACAATGTGGTGGTGATGTCTCTCTGACTTCAGTGGATGGTCTGAAGGTTACAGCACGCGGTGTCTGCTGGAGCACTAAACCCAATCCTACAATAAATGACAACAAAACAAGTGATGGTAGCGGAACTGGAAGTTTTACATCCAACCTCATAAACCTTACGGAAAACACAACTTATTACGTTAGAGCGTACGCTACTAATGAAAAAGGAACGAGCTACGGTGAGGAGAAGAGTTTTAAGACGTTAGAGATAACATTACCAGCAGTAGCTACAAGTAATATAACTAATATAAAAGTGAGTTCAGCAACCTGCGGCGGCAATGTTACATCAGATGGTAATGGTACAGTGACAGCGCGCGGTGTCTGCTGGAGCACTTCACCTAATCCTACGATAAATGACAACAAAACAAGTGATGGTAGCGGAACTGGAAGTTTTACATCCAACCTCATAAACCTTACGGAAAACACAACTTATTACGTTAGAGCGTACGCTACTAATGAAAAAGGAACGAGTTACGGAGAAGAGAAGAGTTTTAAGACATTGGAAAAACCTGTAAACCAAACTATCATGGTTAACGGCGTTAGCTTTACGATGATAGCTGTTGAAGGCGGCACTTTCCAAATGGGAGCAACCTCAGAGCAAGGCAGCGATGCTGGTAGTAATGAATATCCTGTGCACTCAGTTACGCTTTCAGACTATTACATAGGCGAGACAGAAGTGACACAGGAACTGTGGGAGGCTGTGATGGGCAGCAACCCAAGTGATTTCTCAGGCGATCAGAAACCAGTGGAATATGTTTCATGGAACGACTGCCAGGAGTTTATTACGAAACTAAACGAACTAACTGGCAAGAACTTCCGACTCCCAACCGAAGCAGAATGGGAATATGCAGCACGAGGCGGAAACGAATCTCAAGGCTATAAATACAGCGGCAGCAACACTATAGGCAATGTTGCTTGGTACGATGGTAACAGCGGAACTCATAATGTAAAGACCAAATCGCCTAACGAACTCGGTATTTACGACATGAGCGGCAATGTAAATGAATGGTGTGAGGACTGGTATGGAGACTATAGCAGCGGTTCTCAGACCAATCCGGCGGGACCGTCAACTGGCTTTGACCGCGTGCTTCGTGGTGGTGACTGGCACCACTACGCGGATTCCTGCCGAGTGTCGTTTCGTGGCAAGATCAAACCCGACAACGGGCTCAACTACGACGGCTTCCGCCTAGCATTATCTCACTAAACACAGAAATCAGGAAATTGTCTTAAGCAAAAGAGCCGAGCGGCATTAAGGAGTTGAGCACGAGCGGAGCGGAGCGAAGAGAGAAGCGAGACGAAATAAATGCCGCGAGGAGATTTTTTAAATCTGAGAAACTGAAAACCTGAAAATTGAGGAATCCGTGAAGATTAGTGAAATTTGTGGGAGAATAAGTTAAGTCCCACGAATTGGCACGGATTATCACAGAAAGAATCCGTGAAGATTAGTGAAATTTGTGGGAGAAGAAATTAAGTCCCACGAATTGGCACGGATTATCACAGAAAGAATCCGTGAAGATTAGTGAAATTTGTGGGAGAATAAGTTAAGTCCCACGAATTGGCACGGATTAACACAGAAAGAATCAGTGAACATCAGTGAGATTTGTGGGACTTTGACTTAGCACATCTCACGCATTCAATTCATTAATAAATTTAAGTCCTGTAAGGATGACAAAATAATAGGCAGGTATGAAGAGCGTAGCTCGTAATGCCTGCCTGATGCGTTAGGGATTGGAACTTTTTTTGTATTATGATGGATACATTCTATGTGTTGGAAAGGATTTAGAGGTATATAGTTAAGTTAGTGTTGAAGTCGGAATTCAAGATTTTTTATCTGAAATTACTGTATTATTAAGATTAAAAATTGTAGCTTTGCAATACGGTGGTTTGTAGAAAATCCCAAACGTTCATTGAAGATAGATTAGTTATTAATGTTGAAAAATTGGAGGAGAATTAAAGATGAAAGAAAAGAAGGATGAATTGGTTAGTAATGAATTGCTCGTAGATATAAAGAATATAATAGAGCAAGGACGTAGAACTGCTTATGCTTCAGTAGGGTCAGTAATGATAGAAACCTATTGGTCGATAGGCAAACGAATATTGGAAGAAGAACAGCAAGGGAGTGTAAGAGCGGAATATGGAGAACAACTAATAGACGGTCTGTCAAAACAGCTTACTATAGAATACGGCTCTGGTTTCTCGCCCCGTTATCTCAGGGCATTTCGAAAATTTTATATTGTAGTACCAGACTTAAAGATTTGGAAATCGCGATTTCCAAATTTGCAATGGACACATATATATCGAACATTACGAGTCGGAAATGAGGTTGCAATCCGTTGGTATTTGGAGACAGCATCTAAGGAGATGTGGAGTGTGAGGACGCTTGATAGAAATATCGGTACTCAATATTTTGAGCGGCATTTTGTTCAACCAGAATTGCCGATGAAAGAGGAACAACCAAATAAGTTGGAACTTTTGAAAAATCCTATCGTTGCAGAATTTCTTGGATTTAAGCAGGATAACACTTATTCGGAACAGGAATTGGAGACAGCCATCATTGATCATCTTCAGGATTTTATAATGGAGTTAGGAAGAGGATTCGCATTTGTGAAACGTCAGCAACTGATTAGAACAGAATCGCAGGATTATTTTGTGGATTTGGTGTTTTATAATGTGATTCTCAAATGTTATGTGCTTATAGACTTGAAGATAGGAAAGATAACTCATCAAGACATCGGTCAGATGGATATGTATCGCAGAATGTATGATGACTTAAAGATAACCGATGGCGACAATCCTACGATAGGAATAGTGTTATGTTCTGATACGGATAAAGACATTGCTAAGTATTCTGTCTTAAATGGAAATGAACAATTGTTCGCAGCGAAATATCTTCCACTGCTTCCAACAGAAGAGGAGTTACGTCGCGAAATTGAGAGACAAAAGGAAATCTTTATACTGCAACGACAAAACAATTAACAATTGACAGTTGACAATTAATAGTTGACTTGTTGTATCAAAAAAAACGCAAAGTCAAAATTATTACAGAGACTTTGCGTTTTTGTTTTGAACTATATTATGTTTTTATCCGTTTCTTTGATATAGATAACGTTTGATACTCTTCTTAGGAGTCCTTTCGAATGCTTCAGACATTACTTCTATCTTCTTCAGTTTCGCGTAGTTAGGAAGTTCTTTATTGACTTCAGGCAAGGTGTTTTCCATATATTTAATGAAAACAGCTTGACTCATACCTTCTTTGGCGGCGAGGTCGAAATCTGGGAAAATGAGAGCCGTCAGTCCGCCGTTTTCTTCAATTACCAAAGATTCGAGTACGTAAGGACGAGTGTCCAAAACAGCCTCAACTTCTTCTGGATAAATGTTTTGTCCTGAAGGTCCCAAAATCATACATTTTGAACGGCCTCTCAAGAACAAATAACCGTCAGCGTCGATGACACCCATGTCGCCAGTGTGGAACCATCCGTTTTCTTCAAGGACTTCTCTCGTTGCTTCTTCGTTTTTATAATAACCTAAAAATACATTTGCACCTCTAACCAGAAGCTCGCCAGGAATATTCTGAGGATCAGGGGAATCTACTTTCATTTCCATATTTGGAACGATACGTCCGCAAGAATATAATTTGGCGGTCTTATAGTCGTCGTATGTGATGATTGGAGCGCATTCTGTCATGCCGTAACCTACGGTAAACGGAAATTCCATCTTCTTGAAGAAAGCTTCTACTTCCTTGTTGAACGCTGCTCCTCCGATGATAACTTCATAGAATTCAGCACCAAAGGCGTTGACGAGTTCTGTCTTTATCTTATTCATAACGACTTGCTCAAGACCTGGCAATTTCATCACGAATCTGATTCCGGCTTTTTCGAGAACAGGTTTGACCTTGCTCTTGTAAATCTTTTCTATGATAAGAGGCACTGCTATAACCAAAGTTGGTTTTACTTCTGCAAGAGCCTGCATGATAATCTTAGGGCTTGGAAGACGTGAGAGGAAGAAGACGTGGCATCCGCAAGTTAATTCGTACAAGACTTCAAACATAAGTCCGTACATGTGTGCTGAAGGCAGCATCGACACCACACGTGATGTGTTGTTCATCGAAGGAAGCACTATTCTGGCGAATTCTATGTTTGAACTTATTGCGCGGTAAGGAATCATTACGCCTTTTGAAAACCCAGAAGTTCCTGAAGTATAATTGATTATGGCTAACTCATCGGCTGAATCTTCATAATAGTTAATACATTCTGGAGTGAATTCTGTTGGGTAATATTTCCCGAAAAGTTCGTTGAGACGTTCTCTGCTTTCAGCTATCTTTTCGTTTGCTGCGTAAAGCAATTTGAATGTGTTTACTTGAATTATCGCTTGTAAATCAGACATTTCAAGCTCAGAAAGCCCTTCCCATATTACCTCGTCAACAAAAAGGATCTTGGCTTCTGAATGGTTGACAAGATGTTTTATGTTGCTAGGTTTGAATTCGTGCATAAGAGGCACTGGGACTGCGCCGTAAGTCATTGCTGCCAAGAAAGATACGACCCAGTTTGCCTGATTGCGCGAACATAAAGCGACTTTGTCTCCTTTCTGAAGTCCGCACTCTTCAAAAACAATATGAAGTTTTGCTATTCTTCTAGCCATATCTCTGTAGTGCAAAGTGACGCCTTGGTAGTTAGAGATGGCAGGTCGGTCCCAATTTTTTTTGATTGATTCTTCAAAAATCTTATTTACTGATGTAAAGCTCATTTTTAAAGTTATTAGGTTAGTAATAGGAACTTCTTAGGAAATTCCAAAAAATTATCAGTTCATCGCTACAAAGATACAAAAAAAATCAATTTTTTTATTATGTTTGCAAAAAATGAAACTATATGGAGGAAAAAATTTTTGACCCTAATGCAGCAGCTGCCCTTGGTTCGGGCATTTATGGTCTGCCATGCAGCGCAGAAGAGGCTGAGATAATTATTATTCCCGTGGAATGGGAACTTACAACAAGTTATAACAGAGGCACTGTTAATGGTCCGCAGGCTGTTTTTGATGGTTCTATGCAGGTCGATCTTCATCATCACGACTATCCTGATGTCTGGAAAAGAGGTATTTGGATGGACGAATTCCCACAAGAATTGCGTGACTTACATGAAGAATTGGTGCCGTTGAGCGAAGATATTATAGATGGAATTGAAAACGGTGATGTCGATGAAAACCCTGAGAATTATAAAGAAAAATATATTGCCATCGAAAATGGTTTCGACAAGATGTTCGCTTGGCTTAAAGATAGAATAGCTTACTGGAAATCTTTGGGCAAAAAGGTCGGTCTTCTTGGCGGCGACCATAGCATACCGTTGCCTTATCATACATACTTCAATGAAATGGGAGAGGAGTATGGTATAATTCACGTCGATGCTCACAGCGACCTCAGAATAGAATTTGAGGGCTTTAAATATTCTCACGCCTCAATATTCTATAACACAATGAAATATGACAATATCGATAAATTAGTTCAGGTGGCAATTCGCGACTATTGCGACCAAGAAAAAGAAATAATAAATAATTCAGAAGGAAGAATGGTTGTGTTCTACGACCGCGACAATCGTAAGAAAATGTATGAAGGCGCAACATGGAAATCAATATGCGACGACATCATCGATGAACTTCCTAATAAAGTTTATATCTCGATAGATATAGATGGCTTGGATCCTAAATTATGCCCTAACACAGGGACTCCAGTGCCTGGAGGAATGGAATATGAAGAGTTGATGTATTTGCTGAACAGAGTAAAACAAAGCGGCAAAGACATCATAGGATTCGACCTCTGCGAAGTGTCGCCAGGCGAAGATGAATGGGACGGAAACGTCGGAGCAAGAGTACTTTATCATCTTTGTGGTGTGATTTGATTTAAGTTTGAAATCAAAAATTAAGGTATGAGTCTAAATAGTTTTTTGCAATTTTTCGTGACAAAGGAAACCAAGTTTTTCCCTATTTATATCAAACAGTCTGAACTTTTGGTGCATGCCACTAAGACATTGTTGGAAATGGTTAAGATTGACGACTACGAAGAACGTAAGTTGCTGGGACGTCAAATTAAGAAAGATGAAACGGACGGTGATGAATTGTTCAGAAATTTGTACAAAATGCTTAACATAACATTCATCACTCCTTTCGATAGGGAAGATGTCAATGAATTGGCAGCGAATCTTGATGATTCTTTGGATGTTATAGACGACTGTTCAAAGAATGTCTTGATGTATCAGCCAAAACGTATTGACAGCCAGCTCTTTGAAACGGCGAATTATCTCCACGAATGTGCGAATATTCTTCTCGAGATGATTAAGAAATTGGAATTCATTTCTTTATATAGCAATGAAATCATCGACAACTGCGATAAAATCAAACATATCGAACATATTATCGATAGCATTTATTTCGATTATATCAGCAATTTGTTTAGTGGAGAGACTGATTTAACAGAGTTGATTAAGAATAAAAACATTGCTGAGACTTTCGAAAGCGCGAGTGATATTTTGAAAAATGTGTCAGACACGATAAGAACAATCGTCATAAAGAACTCGTGATATGTTAGTTTTCATTGTATCAGCTTCTTTGATTTTAGCGTTGTTAATCACCTTCTTAAATGGAATGAACGACGCTGCCGATGCTGTGTCATGCATCATCACAACGCGTGTCTTGACTCCTGTTAAGGCTGTCGTTTGGGCGGCTTTCTGGGGATTTATGGCGTATTTCATTTTCAATTCGCATGTCGCTGAGACGATAAGTCGTGGACTCGTCGATGCGCAATATATGAATCCTTATGTAGTGTTCTGCGCGTTGCTGGGAGCCGCTTCGTGGATATGGATTTGTACTTGGTTAGGACTCCCGATTTCTTCGTCGCAAGCTTTGATAGGCGGCATCATAGGACCGGTATTGTTTAGTTTTGGAACTTCCGCCTTGCTTATGGACGGAATCTTCCTGGTGCTGTTGTTTATGATATTAACTCCTGTTTTTGGAATGGTGCTGGGATTTTTCATGCAATGTCTTATAATGAAACTGTTTAAAAATTCCAATAAGAAAAAAACTGATAAAGTGTTTAAAAGACTGCAACTTATCTCATCTGCAGCCTTCAGTCTCGGTCATGGTGCAAACGACGCGCAAAAGACAATAGGCTTGATTTCCATTATGTTGTTCACATCCTTACAATCGCCAGAGATTTCTGAAAACCTCAAGAATATTTTGGCTTTGTTCTTCGATGCTGAAAAAGGTTATCACGTTCCGCAGATCGTTGCTTTGATATGTTATCTTATAATGGCGTTGGGAACTTTGGCTGGCGGCAAGAATGTTATCAAAACAACAGGCACTGGAATCGTGAAGATTACGCCCGACAAAGGATTCTGCGCTGAAACAGCAGGTGCTGCAACTGTCATTGGTTCTTCATTCTTCGGAATTCCGGTAAGCACTTCTCATAGCATCGTTGGTTCTATAATAGGCGTAGGATTGACAAACGGCGTGAAATCAATAAGTTGGGGAACAGCCAAGAGTATTCTTTGGGCATGGTTGCTTACAATTCCAGCTCCGATGTTGATATCGGGTATTTTATACTCCTTGATATTCGGATGATTTCTATATAACTGAAAATAAATAAAATAAAAAAAGCGCACCGTAGAGATGCGCTTTTTCTTTATGATAATATGATGTTATTTTCTCTTCTTCCATGCCAATCCTAATCCAAATCTTAATTCCATTGTTTTGAAATCTTTTGTCGTTACAAAGTCGCTTGTTAAGACTAAGTTCTTGAAATTGAATTGTAAACCTGCTGATAAAAGAACATCGTTGAATGTCATTTCTGGTATTCTTGCCCAATCGTCATATACAGTCTGGCAATAAGTGTTATACATTGCGTAGCCTCCGCCAATTTTAAGATATGCAGGACCAACCACTCTGAACATCAAGCCAAACATTGCTGATAATCTTGATTCTGCATAATTTTCCAACAAATTTTCTTCATTATAGTTGTTGGCATTATTCTGGAATTCAGGCAGGAATTGTGTGACACCGCTGAATTTTCCAAATTGATTTTTATCGTAGTTAGACATGAAAGAGAAATACCATCCTGCTTTTTTATAACCGCCGAAATTCAATCCGTACATTAATCTGTTGTTTTCCAAAGGAGATGCTGTGACAGCTAAAAATCTTATGCCGTTGTTATTGAATTGATTTATAGTTTCCTTGACAGGGTAGAAGTTATAATATGAATCGCTGGTCTTTGATATGTGTAAGTCTTGTGAATCTATCTTACGATGTCTCTTTACAGTAACAATATGATTTCCAAATGTTAAGTCCAATTCCAAAGGTGTTTCTCCTTCTTTCTTGCCATCAACGAAAACTGCATCGCCTTCCTTGTTGGAATTAAGTGTTACAAGTTGTCCGTAGTAAATTGTAAATTCTGATTGTCCCTCGTCTTTAACATCGATAGACTTTGTGGATTCCATCTTTCCTTTTCTGACAACCTTAACGTTATGAGTATCAAAAGTAAGATATGTTGTGAGAGGTGTTTTTCCAATCAAAGAACCGTCAACAAATACAGCATCGCCTTTTTGTGATGTGTTGATTGTTATGTTTTTACCCAATTTTAATGCAATCTCATCAATATTGTCGTTTCTTTCAACTACGATAGTCTTGTTCAATGCATATTTTCCTCTGACAATCTTTAAGTTATGTTTTCCGTAAGATATTCCGGTAATACATGGACTTTGTCCAATTTCTTTGCCGTCGATATATACATAGTCGCCGTTGTGATCGGTAGAAATCTTTATGTTTTTACCGAAGAACAAATTTACTTCTGACTTCCCGTCTGGCTGTACGTTGAAATCCTCATCGGTAATCAGACTGCCTCTTTCAACCATGATTGTGTGTACTCCGAATGATAGATTGATTGTTTGTGGCGACTCTCCAATATATTGTCTGTCAACGTAAATTTTGTCTCCAACCATGTCTGTGGTAATGGTAATGTCTTTACCAATCTCTAAAGTCTCGCTTATCTCAACAGTTTCATTTTCCTTGATGTTGACAGTTCTCATTGATTGTACATAGTTGTTCTTTTTGAGTTTGACTTCATGTTCGCCAATGAGGATGTCGTTGATGACACGTGGGCTAAGTCCTTCATAAACACCATCTACGTATATTGATGCTCCCAATGGTTCTGTAGTAACGCTGAGGAAACCTACGATAGGTGTTGGGTCTGTAAGAACAATTGTATCAAGACTTCCTATTTTGACTTCGGTTTCGAAAAATGATGTCTTGTGGCTTGGTTTTCTTGCTTCAAAAAGGTGGGTTCCGTATGATAATCCGCCGCTCCATTTTCCAATACCTTTCTCTTGGTTGTCAACGTAAATATATGACAATGAATCAGCAAGGATTGTGACGTACTTTACGTTAGATATCATGTTGATATTTAGTGTTGTAGTATCGTTGTCTAAAACTGTGAAATTATGGTTCGATGATTTGTACATATCTTTTACCAACACCATTTTATGTTCTCCAGAACTTATTTCATTTGAAAAATATGGAGTTTTACCTACATATTTGTTGTCGATATAGATGTCGGCTTCATCTGTTGGTGACGTTGTTATGTTGACAAAACCGTATGCTGGGCGCAATTTCTTTTCCAAAATTGTTGGTTCACCTTGTGTTAGAGTGACTTTGCCACTTTCTGTGTGATACATATCGCACTCTATTCTCCAAGAGTGGTTTTTGCCGACACTTAATAATTTAGAAACATCTTTCAATCCAGCGAATTCGTCATCGATAAATATCATGGCATCGTTTTGGTCTGTTTTGATTGTTAGATAGTTAACCATTGGAATAGCATCGCCACCACCATAAAAATCGCTCACAACGACCATCTCGTATGCGCAGAAGTCTTTCAAATCGTATGGCAATCTGAATTCTGTCTTTCCATAATCTGGATGGTGAATTTCAATAAATGTCGCAGCCGTTGAGATATAAAGGTATATTTCAGACGGCTCGAAATGTGGATCAAAATACGTTTCCAAATTACCTTTAAATGTCATACGTGTTCTCTCGGCAGCACTGATGTTTTCAGTAGAAATCTTGATGAGAGCCATTGGTCTGTCGTTGTCATCATAATGGTCTTTCTTGTCGAGCATAACGAAACCTTCTATCTTATGGAAGGAATTTTCTTTTACACGAATTTGTGCAAAAGTTGTTAATGACATCAATGTCAATAATGCTAGTAAAATTTTTTTCATTGTATTATATTTTTGTTCTTATTTATATCAAATGAAATAAGTAATGGCAGTTTTACTTAGTACCTAGCAATAGCAACTTAAAGAGGAAAGAAAAAAAGTAAAACGCTACTATGTTGTAAATCAATACAATCTACAAAAGCAGCAACAGAGTAAATAGAGTCTAGTAAATCTGTGCGAAAATAATACTTTTTCTGATATGAATTTAAAAGTAAAAAATATTTTTTGCTGGAATTGTCAATTTCAATATTTAAAAAAAAAGACAACCATGAAGTTGTCTTTTTTCTACCACAATATTTTATCTTTTCTTAACTTTTCAATTATTCCATATTGGTATATACCGATTGTACGTCTTCGTCGTCTTCTACCTTTTCAAGGAATTTTTCTATCGCTTCAACGTCTTCTGCTGAGAAAGCTACAGGGCTGTTAGCGAAACGTTGTAAGTTGGCTTTCTTTACATTTATACCGAGTTTTTCCAAAGCTGTCTGCATTGTTCCGAATGCTGTCCAGTCAGACAAAGCGACGACACCTTCTTCTGTTGCTTCGATTTCTTCAAGACCTGCGTCGATGAGTTCAAGTTCTATTTCTTCTACGTCCATACCTTCTGGCAATTCCAATTCAAAAACAGCTTTGCGGCTGAACATGAATTCCAAAGAACCTGTAGGAACTAAAGATCCACCACATTTGTTAAAATAGGAACGTACGTTAGCGACAGTACGTGTTGTGTTGTCTGTTGCACATTCTACGACAACCAAAACTCCAGCTGGACCTTTGCCTTCATAAACGATTTCCACCATGTCGGCTGCGTCTTTCGCTGTAGCTCTTTTTATAGCAGCATCAATGTTGTCCTTTGGCATATTTTCAGCCTTAGCATTGATGATAGCTTGACGCAATCTTGGATTCATATCTGGATCTGGACCGCCTTCTTTTGCTGCAATAGTAATAATCTTACTTAATTTAGGGAACACTCTTGACATGTGACCCCATCTTTTCATCTTAGCTGCCTTACGGTATTCAAATGCTCTTCCCATAGTATCTTGTTTAAATTATATAATCGTTTTAATTTTGTGCAAATTTACAATTTTACTTCTAAAAGCAAAACACTATTTGCATATTTTTTTCATATATCTTATTTTTTAATTATTTACATAATTCATTATGAATTAAAAAAGGCATCACTTAATTTGAAGTGACGCCTTTTTATCTTTATGTTTCGTCTTAAGACTATTCTAATGTATGGATTACGAGACCAGAACGGAGCTTAGGTTCGAACCAAGTTGTCTTAGGAGGCATGATGTTGCCGCTGTCTGCGATGTCGATGATTTGCTTCATTGTTACTGGGTGTAAAGCGAAAGCAACTTTCATTTCGCCATTGTCAACGCGACGTTTCAATTCGCCGAGACCGCGGATACCACCAACGAAGTCGATACGTTTGTCGGTACGTAAGTCTTTAATGCCTAAAATCTTGTCTAAGACTAAGTTAGATAAGATTGTCACATCGAGAACGCCGATTGGGTCTTCATCGTTGAATGTGCCAGCTTTAGCGTTGAGCTTGTACCAGTGACCATCTAAATATGTGCTGAATTCGTGTAACTTAGCTGGTTTGTATATCTCTGTTCCCATATCTTCAACATCGAATGATTCTGTCAAAGCGTTGAGGAATTCTTCTTTTGAGAGACCGTTTAAATCTTTAACAACGCGGTTGTAGTCGATGATTTTCAATTGGTTGTCTGGGAAAATAACTGTCATGAAGAAGTTGTATTCTTCTTTTCCTGTGTGATCTGGGTTATTTTCTTTCTTTTCTTGACCTACCAATGCTGCTGCTGCGCTTCTGTGGTGACCGTCAGCGATATACATTGAAGGCACTTCTGTAGCGAAGAGTTCAACTAATCTGTCGATAGTAGCTTTGTCGTCGATGACCCAGAAACGGTGACCGAAGTTATCTTCTTTAGCGATGAAGTCGTATATAGGAGCTTCTTTTGTGATGTTGCTTACGATAGCGTCGATTTCTGCTACAGCTGGATAAGCGAAGAACACAGGCTCAACGTTAGCGTTGGTGATGCGGACGTGTTTCATGCGGTCTTCTTCTTTGTCTTTACGTGTGAGCTCGTGTTTCTTAATAACTTGATTTACATAATCTTCGCTCCATGCGCAAGCTACGATACCATATTGCCAGTGAGCGTCAGCTTCTGTTGGGTTCATGCTTTGAGCGTAGATGTATAATTTTTCTTCGTTATCTTGTACCAACCAGCCATAGTCTTTGAAAGCGTTGAAGTTCTCGACAACTTTGATGTATGTTGTGAGGTCGCTGTCTTTTGTACCTGGAGCGAGGTCGATTTCAGCTTTTGTTACGTGAAGGAGGCTATATGGATTACCCTCGCATTCAACGCGAGCTTCCTCTGTGTTCAAAACATCGTAAGGTCTTGAAGCTAATTTCTCAACGATATTTACTGGAGGACGGTATCCTTTGAATGGTTTAATTACTGACATTTTCTTAAGATTTTAAATGTTAATGTTTTTTTTTTATTACCATATCATTTCTTCATCGAAATTGACATTGTGACTTGAGTCGTCGTGTGTTTCGTGATAATGATGTTCAAAATGTTCGGTATTGACGCTTCTTTGCAATGATATGATGAGGGCGCCTATCATCTTTGTCAACTCCATCAATTGTGTGCGTATTATGTCTTCTCTTTCTTCTGTCAGGAAATTGTTTTTTCTTCCTATTGCGCAGAATACGACACATTTGCGGATGTTTGTTTTTGCTGCTTTAAGCTGAGCGATAAAAGAAGGTTTGTTTTTTGAAGAGCCTTCTGCGATGTTGAACGCTAGCAACGTGGCTTCTTCCAAGAATCTTTTGTAGTAATGGTTCTCTATTTCATTAGTTGCCAAAGCACTTGTTTCTGTTAGCAATGATACAAAACCAATGGCTTTGCTGTAAACTCGAAGGTCTTCGAATCTGAAAAAAGTCGTTGTTTTGTTGTCTTCTGGAGTCATATGTTAAGTAGTTTATTTATTAGTGAAAAGAAGATTCATCTCGTTGTGGAGATGCTGCTTTGTGACGTCTCCTGAAATACGAGATGAATCTATGCTAATCTAACCAATTAGTTAACTTTGAATTTTGTTTCGCCGTTTTCGATGAAACCAACGATTTGGCGAGCTGCTGCTAAACCTGCATTCATGTTAGCTTCTGCTGTTTCAGCACCTTGTTTTTTAGGTGTTGCGAAGAAACGAGGTGCGAATTGTTCCAATGCTGCTTGGTTTGCAGGAGCAATATCTGTAACATATTTAAGATCTGTGCGTTCAGCGAGGAGTTTTTCCATGCCAGCTTCGTCGATGACTTCTTTACGAGCTGTGTTGACCAAGCAACCGCCTTTAGGCATCTTTGAAAGAAGTTCGTAGTTGATAGAACCTTTTGTCTTTTCGTTTGCTGGGATGTGCAATGAGATGTAGTCGCAGTTTGCGTAGAGTTCTTCTAATGTTGCAGGAACTTTAACGCCTTCAGCTTCCATCTTCTCTGTTGGTACGAATGGGTCGAATGCCCATACTTCCATACCGAGAGCCTTAGCTTTTTCAGCGACCAAACGACCTACGTTACCGTAAGCGTGGATACCAACTTTCTTGCCTTTCAATTCGCAACCTGTACCTGGTTTGAATGTGTTACGTGCCATGTAGATCATCATGCCGATTGCTAATTCAGCAACAGCGTTTGAGTTTTGACCTGGAGTGTTCATAGCCACGATGTTCTTAGCTGTACATGCTGCTAAGTCTAAGTTGTCGAAACCTGCGCCAGCGCGGACAACAATCTTGAGGTTGTTAGCGTGGTCGATGACTTCTTTAGTAACTTTATCTGAACGAACGATGAGAGCGTCAGCGTCTGCTACTGCATCGTAGAATTGTTGTACGTCTGTATATTTTTCGAGGAGAGCCAATTCATAACCGGCTTCTTCAACGATTGTTCTGATACCGTCAACGGCTGCCTTTGAGAAAGGTTTTTCTGTTGCTACTAATACTTTCATTTCTTAATGTCTTTTAATTTTTTTTTATGAAATATTATTTGTTAGCTGCTTCGAAGTCTTGCATGCATTGTACGAGAGCTTTAACTGACTCTACTGGACAAGCGTTGTAGATAGAAGCGCGGAAACCACCAACTGAACGGTGACCTTTGATACCAACCATGCCGCGTTCTTTAGCGAATTCCATGAATGCTTTTTCTTTGTCTTCGTGACCTGGAGCCATTACGAAGCAAACGTTCATGATAGAACGGTCTTCCTTAGCTGCTGTGCCGACGAACATTGAGTTGCGGTCGATTTCATTATAAAGAAGGTCAGCTTTTTCAACGTTGATCTTGTTCATTGCTTCAACACCACCGAGTTTCTTGACCCATTTCAATGTTTGGTACATTACATAGATAGGGAATACTGGAGGAGTATTGAACATAGAGATGTTACGATCTTCTTCAGCAGCATGTGTTCTGTAGTCAACCATTGTTTGGAGCTTGCGTTCGCCTTCTAATTTGCCGAGGAGGTCACGACGGATAATAACGAATGTTACGCCAGCTGGACCTACGTTCTTTTGAGCACCACCATAAATCAAAGCGTATTTGCTTACGTCAACTGGACGGCTCATGATGTCTGACGACATGTCAGCTACTAAGTCGATAGGACAATCCATGTCGTAACGGATTTCTGTACCGTAGATTGTGTTGTTTGTTGTGATGTGGAAATAGTCAGCATCTGTTGGAATTACATAATCTTTAGGAATGTAAGAATATGTTTTGTCTTCTGATGAAGCTACGATTTCAACGTCGCCATAGAATTTAGCTTCTTTAGCTGCTTTCTTTGCCCAAACACCTGTTTGAAGATAAGCTGCCTTGTTTTTCAAAAGGTTAGCTGGAACATGGAAGAACTGTGTTGATGCACCACCGCCGAGGAACAATACTTCGTAGTTGTCAGGAATGTTCAAAAGTTCGCGCCATAATTGACGTGTCTCTGCCATAACGCGTTCCCAACCTGGTGTACGGTGTGAGATTTCAAGAATACCGATACCTGTGTTGTCAAAGTCACGGATTGCTTCAATAGCTGCTTCAACAGCTTCTCTTGGAAGGACGCATGGTCCTGCATTGAAATTGTGTTTCATCTCTAAATGTATTTAAAGTTTATAAATGATTTTGAATTTTAAAATTGTTTTCTACGTGGCAAAGATAACAAATAAAAGTAATAAACAATACATTTATTGAAAAATGTTTTATTTTATTTTTTCAACGTCCAAAATACTTCACACCATATTATAATATCGCCTTCCTGTTTTAACCTATGTCGGTTGTTACTTTTCCTTTTGATGCCATCCTTTGAGATATTTACATTTTGTATCTCAATGTTTTTGATGTGAAAAGAGTTCTTCTCTTATGAAATAGCCTGTTTGTTTTAATCTTAAATGCTTGATATTTAGTTTTGTAGAAAAATGTAAAAAAAGTTTTGAAAAAGTTATTTTCGTTTTGATAAAATTAGTATCTTTGCCGCTCAAATCAGTGGAAAAATAAAGTAATTATATAGCAATGAAAAAAGACATTCATCCAAAAAATTATCGTCTTGTTGTTTTTAAAGACATGTCAAATGATCACGCTTTCATGTCACGTTCAACAATCAACACAAAGGAAACTATCGTATGGGAAGACGGCAACGAGTATCCATTAGTAAAACTCGAAATTTCTAACACATCACACCCTTTCTACACAGGTAAGATGAAACTTGTTGACACAGCAGGTCGCGTTGATAAATTCAACAACAAGTACAAAAAATTCCAAGAAAGCAGAAATGCTAACAAATAAAAAAAATGAGGCTGCCAGTTTTGACAGCCTATTTTTTTTAAACTATTCCCTGATTTCTAATCTGCGTGTACAAACCTGATTCTCCTTTCCGTCATCTTTAATGACCTTGATGATATATATACCTTGAGGTAAATCGTGGGTGTCTATCGTCGCATAATCACCGTCCACATCTTTGTGATACGTTACTTGTCCCGTTAGTGATAATATCTCTACGTTCTTCATATTGTCGCAAACGATATTTACAATGTCATTTGTCGGGTTCGGGTAAATCATGATATTGTTTTCATAGTTCTCTTCTGTGGCATCAGGCTTGACGGTGATTGATGTTGGTTCCGATGGAGCGGAAACAATTCCATGATAGTTTGTTCTTATCGTATATTCGTATGTTCCGTGTTCTGGAACCTGGTCGAGATATTCATTTTGTGTTATGTCGACAGCAATCTCCTCGCCATCACGATATACATTGTATGAGTAAGATGCGTCGCTTAATATTGTTCTGAACAGCCATGACTTATTATTTATCGAAAAGAAATTGACTCCGTCAATTGAATATAAGCAGGAGTTGTCGCTTCCGCTGTAATATGTATGTACCGCAGGATAATCTATGTTGTTGTTATTAAGAGTTATGATGATGTCGCTGCTGCCGTCTATCAAAAATGGGGTTGTAAGGTCTACTGTCACCCAGCTGCCGTTTCCGTCATAGTTGAAAGGCTGCGACACTTGTTGTTCCGGTGTGCCGTTCACATCCTTATATATGAGCAGAGTATAAGTGTCGCTCTCCGGCAAATAGGCCTGGAATGATGTTATTGACAAGCCTGCATATTCAGATAGTTGTTCCGCTGTGTATTTTTGTCCCCAATATAATTTCAGATAATTTCCTCCGTATTTGTCTTCCGAAGATTCTGCGTCTCCGTATTTAAGTACAGCAGTGTTTGTTTCAAGACAGTCCCAGTTTAGCTTGACATTATATCCGTCTTCTTGTTCTGCTGTCAGATTTGTCGGGATAGGTTCCTGATATGATACGACGGCTTCAACGGTATTGGAAAACACTGAGTAATATCCGTCGGCTTTTACGCTTCTGACTAGGTATTCATAAGATCCGTAAGCCAAATAAGTGTCGGTGAATGAATTTGTAGTGATATTATCGTTGATAACAAATCCGTTACGGTATAATTTATAATGATGTGCGTCTGCTTCCGGAGCCCAGCTGATAGTGACGTCGTGGCCGTTGACTTCTGTGGTGACGTCAGATGGTGCATCGATGGGAACATCGCCAGGTTCTACGCCCAATGCCATATAATTATGACAGTTGACAATTATTGAACCGGGATTCAATGCTCCAATAGCGAAGTATCCGTCATGAGTGCCTCCCCATCCCCAATTGAAGTGGAAATAATCGTTTTCGTCGTATCCGTCACAAACAAAACTATGTCCACCTCCACCAACTTCTTTGTACTTTCCTGAATAAAGAACAGGACGTTTTGCATCGAGTTCGGCTTTTAAAAGTGTTATCCATTCTGAATCAGAGTAGTCTTCTTTGTAAGCATGTTGCATATTGTGACTATATCCGAAATATGTTTCCAAGGCGTAAGGGATATCATCGGTATGAGCGCTGCTGGAGTTCGGACCGTAATACATTTCTATTGATACTCCGCAATGATATGCAAGTGTTGCTACTGCATCCTGTTCTTCCTGTGTGCATGTGATGTCTGGCTCGACAAGCATATTGTCCCAATCGTATATTGTGGAGGAGAAGTCGGCTTCTATTGTTCCGTAACTGTTTAAATGATAAGAATGAGACCCTTCGCCTTTATGAGGCCATTCCCAATATCTCATAACCTGAGCCATCGCTATTGCTACGCAGCCTGCTATGGCTCTGTCGCCTGATGAATCTGTTGGGCACATGTCGTTGAATGGAGTAGTCTGTTTCCAGCGTGTCTTTATAAGCGGCTCAACAATAACAGTGTTCTTAGGTTGAGGCTTGACTCCTTTTTTAAGATTATCCCACTCAGATTCTATTTCCTTCGAAGCCTTTACGTCATTATCGATGGCGTATTGTATTTCATCTTCAAGGGAATTCAGCCAGTATGAAATATTATCCGGCATGTTTTCCGTTACAAAAGGAAATTCATTGGAATAAGCCAATATAGGCTTTGCTCTGTCGTCGGCTGATACTATTACAAAACTGTTTTCTGTAGTGAATATGTAAAAATTGTCGTAATCTGTATTCCTGCTCAAATCGATGAACTCGGTTTCATGCATGAAGGTCTTGGCGATTTTCATAGCGAGAAGCCTATCCACTCGTTCTGCCATTGATGACAAAGACGAGCATACTGCTATCAATAAAAAGATGTAATTTCTCATAGTGCGTTTAAATTTGGTTTGTCATTACTTCAGTACTGCAAATTTATATTTTTATTTCTTTTCTCCAACTTTTTAATTAAAAAAATGTGTGGATTGTGTGTTTTTAAAATAAATCATTTCTAATCAATTACCATCTTTTTGGCACAATTATTGACGAGCGCGCAACCGTAATTCAAACATATATTATAATGGACAACCAAATAAATCACGATTTATTTCTGACAGATATAGTTGAGACTGATACTGAATATATTCCACTTCTCACACCGGAAGACGAGAAACGTATTAGCGAAGAGGAAATTCCGGAAGAAGTGCCTATCATGACGCTGCGTAATGCAGTGCTTTTCCCTGGAGTAGTAATACCAATTACTGTAGGTCGCGACAAGTCCATAAGATTGATAAAAGAAGCTTATAAAAAACATCTGCCAATAGGCGTTGTCGCTCAAAAAGACGCTGCAGTGGAAGACCCGAACCAAAATGACCTCCATGAAATCGGAACTATAGCGATGGTGATGAAGACATTGCAGATGCCTGACGGTAACACGACAGTAATCATCCAAGGCAAACGCCGCTTCCAGTTACAAGAGATAACACAGACAGAACCTTATCTGAAAGGTAAAGTCGCTCCATACGGCGAAGGTCTCGTCATTCCACGCGACCGACAATTCAAGGCTTTGATACAGTCGATAAAAGACCTCGCGATGCAGATTGCACAAAAATCGGGAACTCTTCCTTTCGAAGCTTCCTTCGCATTGAAAAACATAGACAGCCCATGGTTCATGATGAATTTCATTGCGAATAATATCGTGCAGTCGATGCAGGAAAAACAAAGACTTCTCGAGATAAATGACATAACGACATTCGCGACAGAACTTCTCACCATACTTTCTAACGAGGTGCAGATGATTGAACTGAAACATCAGATTCAAAGCAAAGTTAAGATGGATATGGATAAGCAGCAACGTGAATATCTTCTTAACCAACAGCTTCGTACCATACAGGAAGAACTCGGCGGAACGCCTAACGAGATCGACATCAAGGTTCTGAGAGAAAAAGCTGCAAAGAAAAAATGGTCTAAGGAAGTGGAAGAGACATTCGAGAAGGAACTCCAGAAACTGCAACGCATGAATCCTCAAGTGGCAGAATACGGTATCCAACATAACTACCTTGAATATATTGTAGAACTTCCTTGGAACGAATATACCAAAGACAACTTCGACCTTAAACACGCACAGAAAGTCCTCGACAAAGACCACTTCGGACTTGAAAAGATAAAAGACCGCATCATAGAATATCTTGCGGTGCTTAAACTCAAAAACGATATGAAGTCGCCTATCTTATGTCTCGTCGGACCTCCGGGTGTCGGTAAGACATCACTCGGAAAATCGATAGCTAAGGCGCTGGGACGTAAATACATAAGAATGTCGCTAGGTGGCGTGCGTGACGAATCTGAGTTACGCGGACACCGTAAAACTTACATCGGCGCTATGCCTGGACGTATCATCCAGAATCTTAGAAAAGCAAAGTCGTCAAATCCGGTTTTCGTTT
>JAZNSO010000050.1:0-3332 GCA_045591245.1 Bacteroidales bacterium | reverse complement strand
GCAATCCATTAGAAGTCGAATACCATCGTTACAGTCAAAAAATTCATAACTTGACTACGTCCCAGCGTCGTGAGATTGTAGCTCACGTTGTCAACTATATGCAGCCAGTGTATGAAAAATATATTGATGGCAACATGAGTTATGGAAGTCAGAGCTTGGATTATGGAGATCTTCGTATTATCGATTGCTTTTGGAATTATATGATGAACGACCATGAAGTGATTGCGGATTTTGAGACGAATAATTATTATGGACTTCCTGAATTGGAATCGTTGATTTCATCAATGAAGAATTTCAAGCCGTTTTATAATGAAGAAACAGGAGAATTCGAGCCGTGGGCATTTGTCCCTATGCGATATCAACAACAAAATTTAGAAGAAGAATAACGCTCAAAAAATGAAAGTTATACTATTAGTTCAATTCATATTGTGTATCCTGTTTGTGACCTCTTGTTCCAACAAACAAGATACAATAACAGATGACGACCGAGAAGAGAAATTCGAATACTCAGGTATCATTCCATATGATTCCTGCTATTGGATTTACAATCCTTTAGCAGTAAACGACATTGGAGAAAAAAACATTGATAATTTTTTTATAACAGAGACTGACACAATGGAAAGCGAACTATTGGATAAAAGCAAACAGATTTTAAAGGATTTCAAAATTAAATTTGAAAAAAAATACGAAGACACATCAGACAAAGGTCACTATTTTGAAAACAAGGAAGATGCTGTAAGCGGAGCAAAAGCTTATATCACTGTTTTAGGCAACTATCTGTTCTCTCATGGATATAAAAAAATTAGCGAAGATCAATTTCGCCAGAGAGTAAAATATTTTTTCTTCTATAATCACTCCAATGAGAGTTTGCTTAATGAAATTAATTTGATTGACTCACTTGACCATGATTATAAAGATTCGTGGCATTGTATGTCTTTGAAATATCGTCTATATTTAGAAGAACTTGTAGATCATTTTGGGGAAAATGTTGACATTAAAGGTGCAAAATATCTCAACGATGGTTTTGATCCAGATATGGGGGAGCCTATCAATCCCAGAATTGACATGGAATCGTTCATTAATGGAGAACTCTATTTAGGTGGAGAACACACAAAATCATCTCTTGATTTAGACAGACTACTATATACTCACATGTATTTATTTAATGATAGCAAGGCTGCCAGAAATTGGCTTTTCAACAATTATATAAACTTCTTTTTTTATAGAATACCATCCTATGATGATGACGATGAAGTCAACAGAAAAAAACTGTCGTATATGCTTAAACATTGTACAAATGATTATGGTGTCATAACAATGAAAATGCCCCTGAGTATCATGGCCCTGATAAAGAAGAACTTTTAGAGCATGGATTGGCTGGACGAAATCACAACATGATGAAACTGATATTTGATGAGACCGACAAGGCAATAACGGAGTATGAAAAAGATGAGAGTATTGGGCTAAACATTCAAGCTTTTGAGATGCTCAGAGAATACTTTTGGGAAAAGTGGGCTACAATGCAAAGAGAAAAATCATTAGAGACAAGTCCGAATGAAATTGAGACTTTGTGCATATTTGCAAAAATGGAGGTTTCATTAAACAAAAAGCATTGTAGAAACAGAAGGCATGGATGGTTTAATCAGGAATGTGCGTCATTGTCCTATAGTGTGCTGTCGGATGAAGTGTTGGAGGTTGCCAAAAAGAATAATTACTACGGCATCCCTAATTTTGACGAGGTGCTGAAGGTTATCGCATGGGACAGGGAACATGATCCACAAGGCTCAAAATTCAATGACTCACCGTTTGATTATGCGACACTTGTCACGCAAAATCCATGAGCAAGCCATGATTGAGCAATGAAAATAAAACAGATTATCTTACATATCCTTAGAAATTTATTTACCTTCTCAGCATTATCCTTGATGGGATGTGCTGAGAAGATTACGAGTGTGGATAATGCAGAGAAGAAAGATTCTATGCATGTTGTTAACGAATTGACTGATGATGAATCAGAAAATAGTAATAACAACGAAAAAGAAGAAGACATGATAGATATTTCAAATCTGTTCTCAACAGATGAACTTGACAAGATAAGGAATAATTATATAAGTCAATTGCGTTTTAATTTTAGTTTTCGTTTAGGAGACGAAATGGCTCTGCTATCAGAAGATAAAGAGTTGAAGGACACTGACTTTGTTAATCATGAGATTACCGATGAGGAGAAATCGGAGAATATGGATGTGATTTACCGTGTTTTTTCTGAAAAATATTCTATCTTCAAGCCAGTTTCCAAAGAGTTGTTTGAGGAAAAGATGAAAAGTGTGTTTGACATTGACATTAATGATAAAAATGTGTATAATTCTTTTTTTTACACCAATTTTGCCATGCATTCCATTTATGCTGTGACATCATGTTATGCCATTTATATTGATCTAAAAAATCATATAATATCATTGGGAGATTTGCCACTGTCGTTTAAGGAAGAAATAGATTGGGATGGATTTTATAAGAAGCTGGAAAATTTGGACCAAGAACATATAGAGTATTATGACACAAAAATAAAGCTTTATAAAGAATATTTAAACGAGGCATCCCAGAAAAAATACACCATTTACTGTTCCAAACAGAAGATGGAGTATCTTTTCCACATCAACAACTACGTCTTCCATGACAGCAAAGCAAGTCTTTCTTGGCTGTTAAATAATACACCAGAATGTATAGATACCCCTTTCCTTAATATTCTGTTTGAGTTTTTTAATTACGATAAAGAGCCAAGGATAAACAGAAATAATTTTTGCTTCGACATAAGCAAAGGATTCCCATTAAAAAGCGATAGATACAAAAGCCTTTTTGGAGAAGTGGAAAGTTGTTCACAGACTCAGTATTATAATTATTTCAAGTTCAAGGTCCGCACAGGAATGATGCAATATGTAGTAGATAATTGCTATGATGAGACAGATTTGGATACCTTCGGAATAAGAAAAGACAAACTTATATGCATCATGGAGGACTGTTTCGACTATCTCTTTGAATATGTTCTAAAAGGTGACGAATATAAAGAATCAGAAGGAAAATATTATGAAGGACAATATGGACATTATGAATCATATGGATGTCACTACTACCAAGTATGCGCATACTTAGCATATTATCTCACAAAAGCACACGAGAAATTTGTTTCATACGGCCATGGCGATCCACGTTGCTGGCATAATGCCTTGGTCAACAACTTGCGTGAGGATCTGAAAAACAACGATGCCCGTTTTGAAAACTATGTGAAAGAAAACAACTATTTCCATCTTGATGGTTTCGAACAAATCATGAAAGAT
>JAZNSO010000049.1:0-18057 GCA_045591245.1 Bacteroidales bacterium | reverse complement strand
AAAACAAGCACAGATAGCCATCGTTATCGGCGGCGGAAACATATTCCGCGGGTTGCAAGGCGCAAGTAAGGGAATGGATAGAATACAAGGCCACTATATGGGAATCCTGGCTACTGTCATTAACAGCATGGCATTACAATCGACACTTCAATCTAAAGGTGTGAAAACCGCATTGTTGTCGGGAGTCTTCATCGACCGTATCGCCGATTCTATGAGCAGCGCTAAAGCAATAAAACTTTTGGAAGAAGGCAATGTCGTCATCATTGGTGGCGGATCCGGTAATCCGTTCTTCACAACAGACACAGCATCGGCATTAAGAGCTGTAGAGGTGAGAGCCGACATCATCTTGAAAGGAACTCGCGTCGATGGCATTTATACCGCCGACCCGGAAAAAGACCCGACAGCAACAAAATTCGAACATATCACATACGACGAGGCTTATAGCAAGAACCTTAAAGTCATGGATTTGACAGCATTTACACTATGTAAGGAAAACAATATGCCTATGTATGTCTTCGATATGAATACAAAAGGAAATCTGTTGAAAGTTCTTAACGGAGAAGAAATCGGAACATTAGTAACAAAATAATGTCTATATTAACGAAAAATTTTTATTTTTGTGCCGTAAAAAGAATATGTTATGACAGACGAATCTCAATTTATTTTAGACGAAACAACTGAAACCATGGAAAATACCATGAAACATATGGAAAATGAGTTTCAGAAAATTAGAGCTGGAAAAGCAAGCCCTGCTATGTTGCAAGGCGTTAAGGTAGAATATTATGGAACAATCGTTCCTATCGAACAAACTTCAAATATAGGTACACCTGACCCACGTCAAATCATCGTTCAACCTTTCGATAAGAGTTCAATCTCTGCTATTGAAAAAGCTATCATGGCTGCGAATTTAGGATTCAACCCTAAAAATGAAGGCGACTTTTTGCGTATTCTCGTCCCACCTTTGACAGAAGAACGCCGTAAGGATTTGGCAAAACGTTCAAAAACGGTCGCTGAGGAAGCTAAAGTAGGTATCCGTAACATCCGCCGTAACGCTAACGACGATGCTAAGAAACTTAAAGATGAAGGCATCTCTGAAGATGAAGTCAAAATCGTTACAGAAAAAATACAGGAACTCACAGACAAATATGTTAAGAAAATTGACGAACTCTGTGATTTGAAAGTTAAAGATATTTTAACGGTGTAAAAAAAAGCTCCCTACGGAGCTTTTTTTTATTTATAAAAGTCTCTTTAATTTGCACGTTCCTTTTTCCTATATTTGCATAATCGAAATATTTTGAAAATGAAAATGTCTTTTAAACCAGGTACTATGATATATCCGCTGCCAGTTGTGATGGTCAGCTGTGGTGATAGTCCGGAAAATTATAACATAATGACGGCAGCATGGACGGGTACTATCTGTTCAGACCCGCCGATGTGTTATGTGTCGGTCAGAAAAGAACGTCATTCGCACGAATTGATATCAAGGACAAAAGAATTTGTCATCAATCTTACAACAGAAGAACTTGCTCGCGCTACAGATTGGTGCGGAGTGCGTTCGGGTAGAGACTACAACAAATTCAAAGAGATGCATCTTACGCCAGAACAAGGTCAGGTTGTAAAAGCACCACTAATTGCAGAATCGCCTTTGAATATAGAATGCCAGGTGATTGAGGTAAAAGAACTTGGAACCCACGATATGTTCATCGCGAATGTCGTTGCTGTTAATGGTGATACCAAATATTTCGATCCAAGTACAGGACAATTCCAACTGAATCAGGCAGACCTTATAACATATTCTCACGGAAAATATTACACCATCGGAGAGAAAATTGGCGGATTCGGCTTTTCAGTCGATAAAAGAAGAAACAAATCTCATGTAGAGGCACGCGGACGTGTGTCTTCTAATAAATCCACAAAGAAATAATTATGGATTATATTTACGTAAGACAACGGACAACAGACAACGGACAACAGATATTGTCTATCAATGATGTTAAGGAACTTTTAAAAGACTGGATTAAATTATATCCTAATTCTTTCGCTCCTGATGTGGAGTTTAGAATTTATCAACACGAAGACGACATCATAATCCGACTTCATGAAGATATGAGTTCGTTGGCAGTAGCACTTCTTGTATTGTATTTTGAAAATAGCCAACAGCCAACAGCTAACAGCCAACAGCCAATAGCTTATATAACAATCGACGATACTGAAGTTTTGTTAAAACAAAATGAAGGTAAAAGAGCGATGATTCTATGTCAACGGACAACAGACAACGGACAACAGTCTTCGTCTACTTCTGTTAGGTTTGTCCTCGAAGATAATTATTGTCTTGATTACAATTTTGAAACAAAGGCGAAACCTGTAAAAGACTCAGGACTTACATTCAAGGAAGAAGATTTAGATCTTTCAGAAAATTATGAATCGGTCAGGGTGGGGGATGTCGTGAAAAGCAAAGTTGATAATGTTTTGGAGGAAGAAGGTCTTAATCTTAGAAAATTATTAATTTATCTTTTGTGTGGAATCATAGGTCTGGGTATAGGATTTCTTATCGTTTATTTTACTGCTAAGTGATTTATGTTAAAAGAATTTAAGAGTTTTGTTGAGAAACATAATCTCATTGTAGGAGGAGACAGGATTCTGCTAGCACTAAGCGGCGGCATCGACTCCATGGTGCTCGCGAAACTTTTGATGTTATATAGTCAACAGACAACAGACAACAGACAACGGTCAATAGTTATATCTTTTGCTCATTGTAACTTTCATTTGCGTGGTGATGATTCAAACCGTGATGAGAATTTTGTTAGGAAGTTTGCTGAGGAAAACAACATTCCTTTATTTGTTAAGCATTTTGATACTGAATTATATGCAAAAGAAAATTCTCTTTCTATAGAGATGGCAGCTCGTGAGTTGCGTTATTCTTGGTTTAAAGAGTTAAAAGAAAATTACGGTTTTAACAAAGTCGCTCTAGCTCATCACGGCGACGACCAGATAGAAACATTTTTCATAAATTTCCTTCGTGGCTCTGGAATAAAGGGTCTCAAAGGAATGAAAGTTCAGAACGATTTTTACATCCGTCCTTTACTCTGGTCGAGCAGAAAACAAATAGAGACTTTTGCAAAAGACAATGCAATACAATGGGTTGAGGATTATACCAATCAGGAGAATGTATATCTTAGGAATAAGATAAGAAACCAAATGATGCCTTTGTTTGATGAAGTGAAAAACAACGCGCGTCAAAGTCTTAAGTTTTCCATCGACTGTCTTACCTCTGAAAATGAATTGTATAGAGGTCTTATTAAAGAGAAATTATCTCAGATAGAATTTGTTGAAAAAGATTATAAATATATAGAAAACAAGCATTTTCTTCAGAATGAAAACGGAAGGCAACTGCTTTTTGAATGGGTGAGAATGTTTGGTTTTAATTATGAGCAGAGCGTTTCGATGTATGAAGCGATGAGCCTTGAAAAGTCAGGGGTTGTATTTTATTCGTCTTCGACAGACAACAAACAACAGGCAACAGGCAACAGGCTTTATCCACAATATGTTGCGTCTGTTCAAAAAGATAAGCTTGAGATTTTTGAAAACAGAATAGATGATACGGAATATATAATTGAAATGTCGCTGGACGGGACATATCGCATACGCCCAACTGAAAATGAAAATTGTCCTAAAATGTCGTTTTCATTAATTAATAAAGGTGCAGATTTCAAATTGATAAAAGATTCGTCGGTCGCACAATTTGATATGGATAAGATTGCATTTCCTTTAAAACTACGTCGTTGGAAAAAAGGAGATAGATTCAGACCTTTAGGAATGAAGGGTTCAAAATTGTTGAGTGATTTTTTCAATGATTTAGGATTTTCTACTTATCAGAAACAAAAGGTCTGGATTATGGAAGATGCTAATGGTTTGATTCTGTGGGTTGTTGGATATAGGATCAGCGATAAGGTGAAAATATCAGATTCCACTGAAGTTATTTTTCAATGTGACTTAAAGAGTTAAACCTTTTTTTCTTAAATTTGCGCGATTTTTATTCGGACGAAAATAAGTTTAGTAATAATTATAAATCAATAAACTAATCATGAAAAAAGTTTTTAAACTCATCACTTTGTTGGTTTTGATGTTTCCATTCGTAGCAAAAGCTCAGATGGTTGAGCCTGTTCAATGGTCGGTCGAAACTGAGAAATTAGGTAACAATGAATACAATCTCGTATTCAAAGCAGAAATTGAAGATGGTTGGCATCTTTATTCACAGCACACTCCATTCGGAGGACCAATGCCTCTCTATTTTGAATTCACCGACACTTTGGGAATTGAACGTATTGGAGGAGTTACAGAACCAAAAGCAACCATTCATTACAGCGACATTTTTGAAATCGATGAACATTTCTTTGAGAAAGAAGCTGTCTTCACACAAAGAGTGAAGTTATTAGACGAAACAGCAACAGTTGCTGGTGTTATCAGCGGACAGTCTTGCAAAGAGCAATGTGTTCAACTTACATACGACTTTGAATTCCAATTAGGAGAACCTGTAGTAGTTGAAGAAACGACAACAAAATCAGATGCAGCAGGAAGTAAAGGAGGAGGTCTCTTTGGTATGTTGTTAGGTGCTGTTATCTGGGGATTGGCTGCTCTTATGACACCTTGTGTCTTCCCAATGATTCCTATGACAGTATCATTCTTCTTGCATGGCAGCGAAAGCAAAGCCGCTGGTAGATTCAAAGCTATCATGTACTATGTTTTCATCGTTGTCATTTACACACTTCCAATTGCAGCTTTTATCTTGATTGCTAGATTTGGTGGTGGAGAAGATTCAACAGCAAGTTTCTTCAACTGGATTTCAACATCATGGATTAATATCGGATTCTTCTTGATATTTATGGTATTCGCTGCTTCATTCTTCGGAGCATTCGAAATCCAATTGCCAAGTTCATTGGTTAACAAGAGCGACAGCAAACAAAGCAGCAGCAAAGGTCTCGGTGGCGTGTTCTTCATGGCATTGACACTCGTTCTCGTTTCCTTCGCTTGTACAGGTCCTATCGTGGGAACAGCACTTATCCAATCATTATCAGGCGAATTCTGGGCTCCAATTCTTACAATGTTGGTCTTTGCTATGACATTCGGTCTCCCATTCGCATTATGCGCTCTCTTCCCATCATTGTTACAAAACATGCCTAAGAGTGGCGGATGGCTCAACTCTGTGAAAGTCGTTCTCGGTTTCGTTGAAATCGCTCTCGGTTTCAAATTCTTAAGCGTCGCTGACCAAACTTACCACTGGGGTCTCTTAGACCGCGAAGTATATCTCGCTATCTGGATCGTAGTGTTCACATTGTTAGGTCTCTACCTCTTAGGAAAAATCAAATTCGCTCACGACTCAGACGTACCTCATTTGTCAGTGTTCCGTCTCGTCCTCGCTATCATAGTATTCACATTCGTAGTTTATATGATTCCTGGTATGTGGGGCGCTCCTCTCAAAGCTTTGTCAGGTTACTTGCCACCACAACAAACTATGGACTTTGACCTCAAACGTATCAACCAAGAAAACTCAGATAAGGTAATAAGTTATGTTGATGCTAAGATGGCAAATGCTGCTGTTAGAGTTGATCAATTAGAAAGAAACGTTGAAGCCGCTGTCTTGTGTGAAGAACCAAAATATGCAGACTTCTTACACTTGCCTCACGGACTTAAAGGTTACTTCGATTATGAACAAGGTCTCGCTTGTGCTAAGGCTCAAAACAAACCTATCTATATCGATTTCACTGGTCACGGTTGCGTTAACTGCCGCGAAATGGAAGCTAACGTATGGAGCGACCCTCGCGTTCTTGAAATGTTGCGCAACGACTATGTAATTATTGCTCTTTACGTTGATGATAAGACTACTCTTCCAGAAGATGAATGGGTTGTAAATTCTAAAGGAAAGAAGAAAAAGACTTCTATCGGCAGCAAGAACTCTGCATTCCAAATTTCTAAGTTCGAAGCAAACGCTCAACCATATTACTGCCTCATGGGACACAATGGTGAGGTCTTGGTAGAACCACGTTCTTACAATCTCGATAAAGACGCTTTCGTGAAGTTCTTAGAACAAGGTGTCGAAAACTTCAACAACGGAACTTCAATCAGAAATATTTATGAATAATTGACGAAAGACGAAAGTCTGAAGACAAAAGATAAGGAGAGCTCTTGGAAACAGGAGCTCTTTTTGTATATACAGAGTTGTATCAATGCGTAATTGTGTCAGAAAAATTATTAATAATTATGTGAAAATTTTGTTATATGTAATAATATTGTATATTTGTGCCGCTATTTTACAGAAGTGGTATGATTGTTAAATGATAAAATAATAGAGAAATGAGTGTGGCTGAAATAATTTTCTTAGTAGTACTGGTAGCTTGTGGTATAATCGGATTTTTTAAAGGATTGAGATTTGGAGCTCCGTTTGTATTTGCTGTCATTGGTTCGAAATATTTATCTGGATTCGTAATTGATATATTGACTGAATTTATGAATACTGATGGAGCAACGATGTCAATTATAGCATTTGCCATAACGTTTGTTGTGCTTCTAATTCTGTTGAAGAAAATAATGCCTATATTTGAGAATCTGGTTCTTATAGATGCTGTGGGAGGAGCTGTCTTCGGAGCGTGGAAAGGCCTGTATCTAGTTAATATCGCTGTGTTTGTGATGAATTCTTTTGGCATTTCTCCTGTAGATTTTGATACTAGAAACGAGATGTCAATGTATAGATTTATGGAGAATTCCATCGATTTGAATATAGGTTATTCAAGAACCAGTAACAATAATTACGAGATAGATTATAATTATAACTATGATTCGAATGTGTCGGACAGTGCTCCTTCCATTATGCCTGTTAAAATGTCGGAAATTCATGGCATCTCATCGCAATTCGGACAACGTGTCGATCCGATAACGCATGAGGTCAAACATCATGGAGGCATAGATTTTGGCGGACCTGTTGGAACTCCTATTTATGCTACTGCCGACGGTGAAGTTATAAGCGTTAAAATTAGTAACAATGGTTATGGAAATAATGTCATAATAGATCATGGCAATGGCTTCAGAACCAGATATGCACACCTTAATCTTGTCTATGTGCAAATAGGTGACAAGGTGCGGAAAGGTCAGAATATAGCTACAATGGGTAACACTGGCAAATCGACGGGACCTCACCTCCATTACGAAGTTATTAAGGATAATAAGAGGATTAATCCAATGAATTTCTTCTGATAGTTGAAATACGTTGTTAATAATCCTATTGTCGATATACAAACAAATCCGCAGCGAAAGATTTTCGCTGCGGATTTTTATATGTGAACAAAGTCTGTTGACTGTTGTCTGTTGACCTAAAATCACATCTTTGCAAAATGTTGATAGAAAGCGATGATGGTTTCTATTCCTTTGAAGAAGTGGTCTACTCTGTAGTTTTCGTTAGGTGAGTGGATAGCATCTGAACCTAAGCCGAATCCCATCAAGATTGACTTGATGCCGAGTACCTTTTCAAATTCTGAGATAATTGGAATACTGCCGCCGCTCTTCATAGGGATAGGACGTTTGCCGTAGGTGTCCATATATGCTGCTTCTGCTGCTCTGTATGCTGGCAAGTCGATAGGACATCCGTAAGCCTGTCCGCCGTGCAATGGAGTGACTTTAACATCGACGTATTCAGGAGCTACGCTCTCGAAATATTCTTTGAACAAGGCTGAAATATTTTCGTTGTCTTGGTTAGGAACCAAACGGCATGAGATCTTTGCGTAAGCCTTTGAAGGAAGTACAGTCTTAGCACCTTCGCCAGTGTAGCCGCCCCAGATGCCGCAGAGGTCGAATGTTGGACGGATGCCGACTCTCTCGATTGTGGTGTAGCCTTTCTCGCCGCGTAATGCTTTAACGCCGACGCCTGCTTTATATTCTTCTTCGCTATATGGTGCCATGTTGAGCAACTCGCGTTCTTCTGCTGTTGCCTCGATGACATCATCGTAGAATCCAGGGATGGTGATGTGGTTGTTCTCGTCCATGACTTTAGCGACCATCTCACATAATGTGTTGATAGGATTTGCTACTGCGCCGCCGAACAAGCCAGAGTGAAGGTCGGCGTTAGGACCTGTAATTTCTACTTCCCAATATGACAAACCGCGCAAACCTGTTGTGATAGAAGGTGTGTCGTGGTCGATCATGCTGGTGTCGGAGACTAAGATGATGTCGGCTTTGACTAAGTCTTTGTTTGTGACGATCCATTTGGCGAGGCTGCCGGAACCTATTTCTTCTTCACCTTCGATCATGAATTTTACGTTGCAAGGTAAAGTGTTTGTCTTGACCATTGTCTCAAATGCCTTTGCGTGCATGAAAGCCTGACCTTTGTCGTCGTTAGCGCCGCGAGCCCAGATCTTGCCGTCTTTGATGACTGGCTCAAATGGGTCGGTGTTCCATAACTCGATTGGGTCGACTGGCATAACATCGTAGTGACCGTAAACTAAGACTGTTGGTAATTTTGGGTCGATGATTTTCTCGCCGTAAACAACAGGGTTGCCTTCTGTTGGCATGACTTCAGCCTTGTCGGCACCAGCTGCTAAAATGCTGTCTCTCCAGTATTCGGCACATTTGATCATGTCGCCTTTATGTTCTGTTTGTGAACTGATTGAAGGAATACGGATTAAACCGAATAACTCTTCCAAAAAACGATTTTCGTTTTCTTTGATGTACGAATTTGTGATGTTCATAATATTTTTATTTGATGTTTATATTCTTTGTTTTATTTAGGACGCTGCAAGCCACGTCTCTACATTTATTCATTGTTAATTGTTAATTGTCAACTGTTAATTGTATTTCTTTTCCATCAAAAACGGCGTAAGTGAAATCTCTTATCCAGTTTCCTACTACTGTGACTGTCGCACCGTTATCTACTATATATTGCATCGGTTTATGTTGATGTCCGAAGACGAAATATTCTATATCGGGATTTTTCTTTACACATTCCTGTGCGTATTTATATAATCGAGTCTCTTCTACGACTGAATAATAATTGCTTTCCGCCTCTTTCTTTAATTTCTTAACTCTGTGATTATGCGACCATTTTAAAGCAAGACCTATTCCTAAATCTGGATGAAGCCATCTGAACAGAAACTGGTTGAACTTGCATTCGAAGACTTTTTTGAGAAATTTATATCCTTTGTCGCCTGGACCTCTTCCGTCGCCATGGACGAGGAGGAATTTCTTGCCTTTCAATGTCATTATCATCGGCTCGCGATGTAGTTGTATTCCTATTTCTTTCTGAAGATAGTCGAAAGTCCAGAGGTCGTGATTTCCAGCGAAGAGATGAACCGGAATTCCGTCATCAACAAATTGAGCAAGTCTGCCGAGAAGTCGAGTGTAGCCTCGAGGTACGACAGATTTATATTCGAACCAGAAATCGAAGAGGTCGCCCATAAGGAAAAGCATCTCTGTTTCATCTTTGATAGAATCTAAGAAACGCACCAATTTCAATTCTCTTTGGTGTGAGTTTTCGAGAGTAGGAACCCCTAAATGCAAGTCAGTGATGAAATAAATCTTTTTTTCCATAATATTCCTCTAATTTAATTCATCATTGTAAATTATTTTTAACATAATTTAGAATTTCATCATTGAAGTTGTTTCCTTCTTCTTTATGGAATTTAACCTTAATAGGGATAATGAATAGAGGGATATCGTCAAATTTATTGATATACGATGAGTTAATCAATCTCATTGCGTCCTTCTCAGTGGTCACTATGATTTTGTTCTTGCCAATGAGGTCGTTATATTTTTCAATGACTAAATCAACATCTTTTTCGGTAAAACTGTGATGGTCACTGAATTGAAGTTTGGAAATAGTATTATATTTTCTTTTGAGATGATCTTCTAAAGAATAAGTGTTGGCAATTCCGCAGAAAAGCAATACTGTTTTTGCTTCTCTAAGGTCGAAGCTGTAGCTTAGTTTGCTAAAAGGTTTAAATTCTTGATATTCAATATAAGAATAAAAAACTTTCTGATGGGGGAGAGGTTTTAAAGATGCTTCGATGTCTTTTCTGTAATAAGGTGTTATTACGTTAGGAGATTTTGTCACGACAATTATTTCTGCTCTCTTGGCGGCTTCTTTTACGTCTCTCAGATTTCCTGCCGGGAACAAATGATCTTTACTATACAAACTGTAATAATCTGTTAGCAAGATATTTAATCCAGGTTTTATTTTCCTATGTTGGAAAGCGTCGTCCAGCAATATTATCTGAGGATTTTCTTCTTTTATAATGTTATCCATTCCATTGCAGCGGTCTTCGTCAACGGCGACTTTGATGTCTTTGAATTTCGTGAAATATAAAAGAGGTTCGTCGCCGATGTCCAAATGAGAATGTTGTTCGTTTGCAAGCAAGTAACCTTCCGTCTTGCGTCCATATCCGCGACTTAGAACCGCGACTTTATACTTTTCTGAAAGGAATCGTACGAGATATTCTACATGAGGTGTTTTTCCTGTCCCGCCTAAATTCAGGTTTCCTACGCAGATGTTCGGAACATCGTATTTTTTAGATTTTAAAATTCCCCAATCGTATAACTTATGTCTTAAAGATAAGACTAAAGAATACAATATCGATATAGGTAATAATAATCTCTTCATAAAACTAAAACTCAACAAAGTTACAAATTATTTTTTATCGGAACAAACTAATAAACGATAAAAAAACGTATCTTAGCAGAAAAATTAAAAGATGTATAAAGTTTCGGAAATTCTGAGCTATATAACGGAAATCGCTCCTTTGCATTGGCAGGAAAATTATGATAATTCCGGACTTCTGCTTGGTAATGCAGATGCTATGGTTGACAAGGCTTTACTGACTATTGATGTGACGGAAGATGTTGTTGATGAGGCTATTGAGAATTCATTTCATTTGATCATCAGTCATCATCCTCTGATTTTTAAAGGTTTGAAGAATATATTGGAAGACAATACTTTAGGCAGAATTATCGTAAAGGCAATAAAAAACGATATTTCCATAGCCGCCATGCATACGAACCTCGATAATAGTTTTTTTGGCGTGAACAGAATTTTATCTGAGAAAATCGGGCTGAGGGAACTTCAAATCTTGCGAACTGTTGACTTCGATGCGTCAAATCAGGGTTGTGCGATAGGAAGCGGAATGCTTGGTGTGTTGGAAAACGAAATGTCGGAGAATGATTTCTTGAGACTTATGAAGGAAAAACTGAATGTTGGCGCGATACGTCATTCTGAATTTCTGGGTAAGCCGATTAAGAAAGTCGCGCTTTGCGGAGGCTCAGGAGCATTCTTGATAAATGATGCAAAACGTTGTAAAGCAGATGTTTATCTTACAGCAGATGTGAAATATCATGAGTTCTTCGAAGCTGATAAAGAATTGCTTATTGTTGATGCAGGTCATTTTGAGACAGAACAATTTACAAAACAATTAATTGCTGACATTATTCTCAAAAAAAATCCTAAATTTGCAGTTCAAATTTCGAGTGTCAAAACGAACTCGGTTCATTACTTTGTATAATATTAAATTCTAAAAATATGGAAGAAAATAAATTGAGAAACGAAGCTGAAGAACAGGTAGAAATTACCGTTGAAAGAAAACTTATAGAATTGTACACCTTGCAACAAGTCGATTCTAAAATAGACAAAATCCGTATTATACGTGGTGAGTTGCCTCTTGAAGTTCAAGACCTTGAAGACGAAATAGCTGGTATGGAAACTCGTATCGCCAAGTATAACGAGGAATTGGAAAAATACGCAAAAGATATCGTTGATTATAAAAATAAGATTAAAGAATCAACGGCTTTGATCAAGAAATACGAAGAACAACAAAATAACGTTCGCAACAACCGCGAATACGAATCTTTGACAAAAGAAATCGAATATCAATCATTGGATATTCAACTTAGCGAAAAACGCATCAACGACTTCTTGAAGAAATCAGAAATGTTGAGCAAGTCATTGAGCGAGACAAATGCTCGCCTTGAAGAACGTAAAGGCGACTTGGAACTCAAGAGGAGCGAATTGTCATCAATAGTTGAAGAAACAGAAAAAGAAGAGGAGGAACTCGTAGCTCGTTCTAATGAAAGCGAACAACTCATCGAAGAACGTCTTCTTACAGCTTACAAACGTATCAGAAAGAACGCTCGCAATGGTCTTGCAGTCGTTAAAATTGAACGCGATGCTTGCGGCGGCTGTTTCAATAAAATCCCTCCACAACATCAGCTGGATATCCGTATGCACAAGAAAATCATCGTATGTGAATATTGCGGACGTATCTTAATTGACCAGGATATTGTTGATATGTACAATAATTCAGTGGAAAACGAACAATAATTTCTGTTGTTCTTATTGAATGAGAATAAAAAAAGCGGCTCCGAAGAGTCGCGTTTTTTTGTTCAATTGGTTTTATTACTTAGCGACAACAACTCTTTGTAATGAGTTTTGACCTGCGTTGTCAACGATGTTGAAATAGTAAACGCCGTTGTCGTAGCTGCTCATATCTACTGTGTTGTTTTCGTTCTTAACTACATTTACCAATTGACCTACTGAATTGTAGATAGCGATGTAGTTGATATTTTCTGCTTCGATTGTTACCAAGCCTGATGTTGGGTTAGGGAAGATATTGTAAGCTTCGCTCAAAACTTCTTCAACGTTCACGCCGTTAACTTTAAGTGTGAGAGGAATCTCCACTGTTGGTTGAGCTGGGTCGTTAGTAACGAATTTAACAGCTGCTTCGTATGTACCTTCAGCAACACCAATTGAGCTTAAGTTAACTGTGATTTCGTCTGAGCCATCAATTGGGAGTGAACCGTATGTTTTGCTCAATGTTGCATAACCACCTACTACAGGAGTACCTTCGCAAACCATATAGAGGCACCAGTTACCATAGTTTGAACCGCCTGCATTTTCTGTAATTGAAAGGAATGCACCTTTGCTTTGACGATATAAGTCGCCATAGCCAACAACTGCTTGTGCTCCATCTAATGTCATTGTTGTACCGTTAACTGCTGCTGTCATTTCAACTGCTACATATACATCATAACCTGTCAATGCTACTGGTTCGTCGAATTCAACGATTGTGTAAACGAGTTCTGTTTCACTTGTTGCGATATCTTCTGCACCGATAACTTTTTCTGCTAAGATTTCACCTGGTTTACCGTTTGTTCCAGGACCATAGATACGGAAGATGACATCTGTGCCTGGTTCCAAACCTGGAGATGGGTTGCCACTTGCGTCGACCCAGTCGCAGAACATATAAGCTGCTTTTGTGATATATGTACCCATTACTGAGTTACCGTATGCTGTTGCTGGGAATAAAGAAGCTACTTCGAAGTTCATTGGTTCTTCTGAGTTCCATGTCAAACCTGAAGGATTTGTGACATTGTCGATAGCGTAAGAGATTGTTTGTGCATTGCTGCCGCCTTCACCTGCGCCGTAGTCAACCCATGCTGAGTAGTCACCGATTGAAGTACCGTTGTTTTCAATGCTGATAGTTACAGATGACATATCGTCTTCTTCAATTGTTTCGTTGATTTCACCTGGATTGAAAACTAATTCAGCAGCTGTTTCACCACCGATTCTTGTGCATGTGAAGTTATCTAAGTAATATTCTGAAGATGCATCTGGAGGGAAGAAGTTCATAGCGTCGAGTTCACGGCCATCAACTGCATCACCGAAACTGTTCAAGCTCCATTGCCATTCACAAACCAAGATTTCATCGTTGCCTGGAGTTGTGTAGTAGTATTGAGCAACGTCGGCGTCTGTGTCAACGTGGAGACGGAAGTGCATCCATTCGTCATAGATAGCTGCTACGTCAGCTGTACCATTGCTACCTGCGTGAACTGTACCATGACCTGGTGCGTATGTGCTGTTTTGACCATCATTTGTAAGGTGCAAGTAAGCTTGCATAGCCCATTTTGAGTTGCCGCCATTGAATTTGTGAAGAATATTGAAGTAACCTCTGCTGCCATCTGGAACCATGATGTCGAATTCAAGGTCATAGACACCTGATTGTGAACCACCAAGCATGAGAACTTGGTCGTTACCTGATTCTAAGTAAGCACATTTGTTACCATCTATTTCAGCGATAACGCCGTCTTCTGCTGAACCTGGAGCGCTCGACCATGTTGTCCACCAATCGTTACCTGCTGCATTGCCTTCAACAGCAAGTTTGTTGCCTACTGTGTAAGCTTCAAAGTCGTCTGAAATCAAGACTTCTACATCTTGAGCTCTTAAGTTGCCTGCGAATAAAAACATAGCAACTAACATAAGTAAAGATACTTTTTTCATAATGTTAAATTTTAATAATACATTTAGTTAATAGTCTAATTTACGAAACGCAAATATAATGGATTTTTTTGTCTCAAATAATATTTTTCTAAAAAAAATTATCTGTCAAAAATTGTTATTTTTGCAAAGATGATAGGCAAAAAGCTAAAATGAAAAAATACAAACATATATTCTTCGACTTAGATAATACGCTTTGGGATTTCGACAGGAGTTCGATGCTCGCTTTCGAGAGAGTGTTCGAAGAATTTAACCTTATTAATTATGGTATCCCAAGCGCAAAAGAATTTCATAAGACCTATTTCGTATATAACAACCTGCTTTGGGAACAATACCGTCAAGGAAAAATAGATAAGGAATTTCTCAAAAACGAGCGTTTCAGATTGCCTTTGAATGATTACGGCATTTATGATGAAAAACTCGCCCATGAATTAGGGGAAAACTATACGGAACTCGCAGCAACAACCGTAGCCTTGGTTCCAAATACAATGGAAGTTCTAACTTATCTCAAAGAAAAAGATTATAAGATTCATCTGATAACAAATGGATTTCTCGAAGTTCAAAGCATCAAGATGAAAGCTTCAGGCTTAGACAAGATGATTGACGTTTCCATCGTTTCCGAAGAAGTAGGCTACAAGAAACCTGACCACAGGATTTTCTATCACGCGATAAATAAAGTCGGAGGCACGATAGAAAACTGCGTCATGATTGGCGACGACTTATCAGTAGACATTCTTCCCGCCAAGGAAATCGGAATGCCTCACATTTATTTCAATAGAAAACAAATCCCGCATGACGAAATCTTAGATTACGAGATAAAAGATTTGATTGAAATAAAGAATTTTGTTTAAATCTGAAAATCTGAAAAGTTTACACAGATAAGATTTTCTTAATTTTTAACTAAATACCAAAAAATATGGAAACACTTAATGACAATTTAAACAATACCTCTAATAAATACAAAGTTAGAATTGAGGATCTGACTTTTGATTTCGCAAAGAGGATAGTATTCCTAAGAAAAGATTTAATTTCTTCTGATGTAGAAAAGGAATTTGTTATATCCAAACAAATCTTAAGATCAGGAACCAGCATAGCGGCAAATGTTGCTGAAGCAGAACATCCACAATCAAATGCCGATTATTTAAGTAAGATTTGCATTGCATTAAAAGAAGCTAACGAAACAAAGTTTTGGCTAAGGCTTTTAAAAGAATGTAATTATATTCAAAATGACAAATACCAACAATAGCAAACGATTGTGAATAAATAATACGAATTATTACTGTCTGATAAAGAAAAATAAAAGCAATAAAAAATTAGGGCTGTTTCCATTTGCAGGATTCAGCCCTTTTTCGTTATTTAGCGGTTACCACACTCATCCAAATAACTATGAGCAAAAGTACACATTTTATCGGACAGCCGACGCCGCAGGCATCCCAAATGGATGGACAAACTCCAGATTATTGACTCGACAACCATAACACTGTTTTCCAACCTCATATTCAAAGGCGTGGGGAGGCATCCTAAGAGCGGCAAGAAAAAAGGCGGCATAAAGGTGCATACTGTCATTCACGCCAATGAAGGCGTGCCATCGGACATACAGTTCACCTCTGCCGCCACAAACGACTCGTTTATGCTCAGACCTTCCCATCTGGGCAGGGGTGACATCATTGCAATGGACAGGGCGTATATAGACTACGGGAAGTTCGAGGAACTCACCCAAAAGGGAGTCATATACGTCACAAAGATGAAAAAGTCCCTAAACCACACAATAACAAGCGACACGATGTACCAAAATCCTGACGGACTTATGGAGGTCCGGATACAAGACGTGCTGTTTACAAAGGAAATCAGCAAAGAGCAGACGATTGTTCATAATGCCCGTATAATAACATACGCCGACACCGGAAAACACAAACCCGTATCGTTGCTAACCAATGACATGGACTCTGACCCTGACGACATTATAGCCATTTACCGCCAGCGATGGGAAATCGAGCTGCTTTTCAAGCAAATCAAGCAGAACTTCCCGCTGAGATACTTCTATGGAGAAAGTGCCAATGCCATCAAGATACAAATTTGGGTGACATTGATTGCGAACTTGCTGCTTATGGTGATGCAGAGGCGACTGGAGCGAACATGGAGTTTCTCAGGACTGGCTACAATGGTTAGAATAACACTGATGTATTATATGGATTTCTACAGCTTGTTTAACAATCCGGAGAAAGACTGGGAGAATATGGCTGTTTTTGATGAAATTTCGCCACATCAATTAACCCTTTTCTGAATTGGGGGGGCTTGGAATTTGAAAATAGAAATCTCAACCGCATAAATACTGCGTTTGAGACACGCTTTTATACACTTTTAAACTTTTATCGGACAGCAATATAAAAAAATATTAGAAAATGTTTGGATAATTGATAAAAAAATATGATCTTCGCGGAACTGAAAATAAATTAAATCTTCAGTTATGGGAATAATGCGGTTTTGCCCATAAGAGAAAAAAGTTAATAAATAGAAGCCACCTATATATTTATTATATTTGCACAGGTTTTTTTAAGAAATAAATCAAACTACAGACGTGGGAAAATGGGTTCTGCCCATTGATGTAGGAAAATAATGAATAAATAGAATCCGCTTAAATCTTTTGTGTTATGAGAAAAATTGTAATTTTATTCTTTCTTTTGTTTGTGACAACAGCAGCATTCTCTCAAAAAGTTGTTTATCATACTACAAAGCATATTCAAAATGGAGTCGAGAGTGTGGCGAATCCTGTAGATTTTACTTTTGAGTTTAAAGGAAATGATATTTTCGTACACGCGATACCAGGGTATCCTCCATTTCGTTATCGTTATGACCATCATGAAAACGGTAATGCTGTTTATTATCAGATGGCTACAGAATACACTAATATGACTCTCGTTAAAGTTACGAGCGGTTGGTTGGTTGTTAATCCTGATAAGAGTGTTATTAACGAGGGATCATCTGGTTTAGGTTTAACCTCTGTTACTGTATATAAAAAAGGAAGTGGCTCCCGTGTGATTGGTGACATGTATGAATAAATCCTAAATCAATGTGATTATGAGAAGTATAAGAAACATTATAGCAATAGTAGTAATGATGACTTTTGCATGTTCCTATGGAAACGCACAGAAACGTGTTGAGTACTATAAATATGTGAAATACGTCTATTTGCAGAATAAATCGGTCACTATGGTTCAGTCAGAGCAAGGACAATTCATTACGAGAGATGGAAATTCTTGTTTTGAATCCGACAAGTATGGTAACACTGTGGGTAATGGTGAAATGAAATTAACTGCACGTGATGGAAACAATGTGAAATATGTAGGAAGTAGTTATTACGGAAGTAATAGCCATTTTACATTCTTTGACGATAAAGGGGTACTCAATGTAGCGGCTGGGTCTTTTGTCTATGTGTATAAACGCAGTACGCCACCAAAGGGTGTAACGACAAGTTCTTTTATCTCAGAGGATTCGCCTGCTTATGTGCCGCCGACTATTCCTTCAATGCCTAGTGATAATGTTTCTGGTGGCAATTCTAATTCAAAACAAGAAAAATCATATAATAAATGGGAGGCAACGACCGTATATGGTCCTTGCTTAAGATGTAGTAAATCGGGGAATTGCCCGGGATGCAAAGGGTCAGGAAAACAAGTGGCTTATGGTAATAGACATTTAGAGACTTGTTCTACTTGTCATGGTTCAGGACGTTGTCCTACATGTAACGGCTCTGG
>JAZNSO010000048.1:0-4810 GCA_045591245.1 Bacteroidales bacterium | reverse complement strand
CCTCCTATCGGAGTAGAGGTCGTTTTCAGTGGAACATATCATTATGAGTATAAATGATTAAACGAGAAATGGGAAATGGGAGCGGGAGCAGGATTTTGGAGAGCGGGAAATGGGTTAAATAGAATTGAAAGTTGAAAATTAGCTGTCAGCCATCAGCTATCAGCAGTCAGCTCATAGCTCACAGCAAAATAATATGTGGACAAAGTCTGTTGTCTGTTGACTGTTGTCCGTTGACATTAAAAAAATAGTGGACAAAGTCTGTTGTCTGTTGACTGTTGTCTGTTGACATAAAAAAATAAAACATTATGAAAAAACTGCTTTTAATAATCATCCTCTTGAATTGTTGCGTCGCTTTTTCGCAGAAGACTGTCGATGTCGAAATAAAACTCGTCAATGACAACGACGAGCCTTTGCAAAATGTAAGTGTCCGTACTGACGACGGTTATCTTATGGGCGTGTCGGATTGGCGTGGAGAACTGAAACTGCGTTCAGTGAAAACCGGCGATGTCATGAATTTCAGTCATGTGGCTTATCACGAGATGGAATATAAGATTACGGAAGAAGATATTAAAGACAAGTATTTTACGATCAAGATGTACATGAAGTTTTATGAACTTCCGGAAGTGACAGTAGTGGAAAACGTCCCTCATGTGGCGTATGATAATAAGGTGGTTAGCATCGCCGATTATGAGATGAATGAGCAGGGTATCTATCTGCTCGCTCATAGAATGCGAAATTATTCTCTTCTTCATCTGTCGTATGATTTCGACACTCTTGCGGAGATAGAGTTTCCTCGTAAGTTCGACCGTTTTTATAAAGATGTCTATGACCAGATTCATGTTTTGAGTCAGGATTCCGCTTATTGGGTGGGCACGATGAAACGTGGTGATGAATATGTCGGCATGGTTCTCACGATGGGAATCAGAATAGAACAATTCGATTATATCCACGCTCATGTCTCGGCAGCTACCGACCAGATCATCATCACGCATTTATATACGAATAGGGGACAGGAACTTTATTATTTCGATATCGGTGAAAACGAAGAGAAGAAGATTGACACTACCGTTCTCGAACATATCAGATGGGAAGAAGGCTGTATGTTGATGGAGAACGTGAGGAAATTCGGTCCGATGGGATGGAGGGGCGAGGCGCAGGCACTTTTTGAAAAACCTATCTATGACCCTGTGTTTAATATGAATAACGAGATTTTTGTTTTTAATTTTGAAGATAATATCATCAATCATTACGACAACAGAGCTGAGAAACTTAACACGTTTCCGCTCACATTCCATAAACATAACAGCTGGAACAACAAGGTGCGTCTCGTGGAAGGCTGGAATAAGAAAGTGCTTATGGATGAGCATAATTCTGCATTCTATGCTGTTTTTTTGAATCAAGGTGTCACGACGCTGAAGAAGATTGACGTGGCTCATGGAACGGTGAGCAACTCGGCTGTCTTCGGCGGATTCCCTTTCATAGAAAATCTGAAGATATACAATGGTAAGGCATATTTCTTATATGCCAACGATTATACGAATAACAAAAGACTATATGAAGTTGCGATAGAATAATTAACAATTTACAGTTTACAATTTACAATTAGTAATTTTTAGGTTATAACTCTTCATACTAAAAGCTATTAACTGTTGTCCGTTGACTGTTGACTAAAAAAATAACACATTATGAAAAACCTTCTACTGACAATAACTATTCTCCTCTGCGGAATAATAACTTTCGCTCAGGAAAATAATTACTCTGTTGTTAAAGGGAACGTCGGGGAAAAGAATGTAAACATCTCAATTATCAACACCAATTTCGGCGTGAGTTCTGACGATAATGGAAATTTTATTATGGCGTTGCCGAAGACTGAAAAGCAAGTAGGTTTGCTGTTTACTTGCATTGGTTATCAAGACACTTTGGTAAGCGTAACTCCAAATCGCGATACTATAAATCTTAACTTCAAGATGAAGGAAGCGTACTATATGTTGGAAGCTGTCGGCGTGAGTGCAGATAAGATAATAGTGAAAAGTGACCCTAAATACGTGATGTTTGACTTCGAGATTTTTGACGACAAGGTTTTTGTTCTTCAGAGAAAAGGTAATACATTAAATGAATGTAGGATTCTAGTTCAAGATTTATGGCTCGACCCGATAGATACTATTAGCATTCCTAATCATATAAAACCGGAGAAATTATTTCTCGATTGTTTAGATTGTTGCCAGATGTTGGGACGAGATTCTGTTTATCAGATTGTCAGGGAAGATAATACGAATAACTATATTATAAATTATGCGACAGAGATCGCTCATTATGCAGAGGTGATGGATAAAATAATCTTCATGACACCAACGCACGTATATTTTAAAAAGACCATGATGGACGGATATGTGGCTAAGTTTTACAGGATGGGATTTGAGTCTAAAAACATTGAGACGATAATAGTCTGCAATGATATGAAGTCGTATGATATGGTGAAGGATGAACGCGAATATCACGCGACTCACAAATTTTTCTTTCTTGGTAATCCATCCGATGATGACTGGGAGGAGTTTGTGAAGATGGCGTGGTTTCATCCCAAAGACTCACAACTTTATAAGGTTCAAGATAAAATATATTACTTCGACCATCTGAATAATAAGATAATAACATACGATTTTGATATGAATCAGCTTCACGAATGTGACATCACTTATCCTACGGAAGAGAATTTCTGGCGACACAGGATTTATAAGGATTCCGGATATGGAAGATTCTATACAGTATTCGGGACGAAGTTAAACGAGATAAATATCAATAATGGCAAGACAAAACCTCTGTTGAATATCAATACTTTCATGGCGGAAAAGATGGTGATACACAAAGGACATCTCTATTCTGTCACGAAAAGAAGAGATGCACTCCATGGTTTTGTTTCTTATATTGAAAGGATTGAATTGTAAATGGAATCTGAGAATCTGAGAAATTGAAAATCTGAGAATCTGGTTTAAGGTTTAAAGTTGGATTTAGATAAACTATAAAACTTAAAAACTCTCAACTATAAAACTACTTTAAACTTTAAACACTAAACTGAAAGAAAGTCCGTTCTCTGTTAAAATAAAAGATGAAAAAACTTTTTATGATAACATTATTTCTTTCTTGTTGCATCTCACTTCATGCTCAGAACAGATATTTCCCGTTAAAAGGAAATGTTATTTCTGCCGACAGTCTTTCGCCAATTCCTAATGTTCATATATTAAGCGAGTTGTCTCATTACGGAACTACATCCGACTTAGACGGGAAGTTTCAAATACCAATAAGAAAAAATGACACATTGAGAATCAGCAGTGTTGGCTTCGTTACAAAAATAATTGCCGTCAGTTACGATGCTATAGACGCAAATAATTTTGAAATCTTGATGGAAAGAGATACTCTCATGTTGCAAGAAGTTGATGTATTTCCTTATTTGGATAATCATCAGGTCGAAGAAATAATAAGTCGGATTCCCATTGCATTGCCGGAGCATGCCCTGAAAGAAACTGAAATCGACATCAATATTCAGAATTATTATTACAATAAAACCAAGGATTTGCCTAGGATAAGAGGCTGGCATTTTGTGTTATATAATCCCATCAAGAAATTTTACGACCGTTTCAACAAAAAAGAACGACTCCATCGCAAATTGGAAAGAAACCGCAGAAGGTATGAGAAAGAACTGCTTGAAGAAATTATCATTGTTGAAGAATGAAAAAATCTTTAAGAAACAGATTGTCTATAAAATCGATATCAGCATACTTGTTCTCATAAATATCTTTGTAACTATGACTATAAACTATAACAATATCTAAATCCGTGCAGATACCCGCTATCCGTGGAGCCAGAATCATTAGAGAAAGGCTGAAGATCCGTGGAGACAAATCCCTGGAAAAAGTCCGTTGTTCGTTGACATTAAAATATCTTATATCTCAAAAATCTAATTAGTTGATTTTCAACACTCTTAAAAAAATATATGCATAAAAACGCATAGATTTTTTTCTTGTCAAATTAGGATGGAATGTGTAACTTTGCTATGAGCTTCGAGCTAAGAGCAATGAGCCTTTCAGAAAAGCGCGCTGCTCACAGCCCATAGCTCACAGCAAAAAATAAAACATCATGAAAAAACTACTCCTAATAATCATCCTCTTGAATTGTTGCGTCGCTTTTTCGCAGCAGAATTACTCTGTCGTTAAAGGAAACGTCGGAGAGAAGAATGTTAACATCTCAATCATCAATACCAATTTCGGCGTGAGTTCTGACGATAATGGAGATTTTATTATGGCGCTACCTAAAACGGACAAACAAGTAGGTTTGCTGTTTACTTGCATTGGTTATCAAGACACTTTGGTGAGCGTGATTCCGAATCGTGATACGATAAATCTTAACTTCAAGATGAAAGAAACTTTCTATATGCTCGAAGCTGTTGGCGTGAGTGCCGATAAGATAATAGTGAAAAGTGACCCTAAATACGTGATGTTTGACTTCGAGATTTTTGACGACAAGGTTTTTGTTCTTCAGAGAAAAGGTAACACCTTGAAAGAATGCAGGATTTTAGTTCAGGATTTATGGTTGGATCCGATAGACACGATTTCCGTTCCGAAGCATATTGAAGCAACGGAAATTATAGTCGATTGCACGGAAAGTTGTCAGCTGATAGGAGCAGATTCTGTTTATCAAGTGGTGAAAATGAATTCTTCATACGAGCTTATGTTTCCTGCGGAGAAAGAACGTTATAATAAGGTGTTGAAAGATATAATTTTCTTCACGGATAAATACATTTATTTCAACGAGTTAC
>JAZNSO010000047.1:0-17469 GCA_045591245.1 Bacteroidales bacterium | reverse complement strand
GTTCCTACAGTTCTTTATTTCAAAGGCGGTCAAATAGTTGACAAGAACGTAGGTGGCGCAGCAAAACAAGTTTTCGAAGACAAATTGAAGAAACTTATCTAATCTAATAAATGCCAATAGAAGTCAGCAATATTGCTCAACTGGGAAGTCTTGAGTTTTTGGCTCGTCAGATAGTGGAAGGTTTTATTACCGGCCTGCATAAGAGTCCTTTTCACGGCTTCTCAGTTGAATTTGCTGAACATCGCCTCTACAACACTGGAGAACCGACCAAAAACATCGACTGGAAACTTTACGCGAGAACCGAGAAACTTTTCGTGAAACGCTACGAAGAAGAAACCAATCTTCGTTGTCAAATAGTCATCGACAAGAGTTCGAGCATGCATTTTCCCGTGCAGCAGAAACTCGACTTCGATCATCCTAACAAATTATGGTTTTCCGTCTATAGCAGCGCAGCTCTCATCGAGATGATGCGCCGTCAACGCGATGCCGTGGGTCTTACAACCTTCAACGACGACGTTATCCTGCATACTCCGGCAAAACTGTCGAGAGTGCATATTAATATGGTTTATAGCGAACTCGACAAACTGATGCTGCCTTACGATAAAAACGTGAAATCGCATACCGACACGATTCAATGCCTTCATAAGATAGCGGAGATGACGCATAAGAGAAGCCTCGTCATTATCTTCAGCGATATGCTCGATAATCTCGATTCTTATAAGAAATTATTCACTGCACTGGAGCATCTCCGTTACAATAAACATGAGGTGATACTGTTTCACGTGCACGACTCTCTTCACGAACAAAAACTTGACTATGAGAATCGTCCGCATCGTTTTGTCGATTTGGAGACAGGGGAGACCTTGAAACTTAATCCAGTGGAAATTAAGGAAAGATACGAAAGCATAATGACAGCAAAGAAAGATGAACTTCTGCGCCATTGCTATCAGTATCAAATCGATTACGTTGAAGCCGACATCAATAAAGCATACGATCAGGTGCTTACATCATATTTAATTAAAAGAAAGAAAATATAAATTGGACACGGACTGTTGACTGCTGTCCGTTGTCTGTTGACTTGAATAAACTATGAAACATAAAATACTCTTTGTTTGCCTCGGAAATATCTGCCGCAGTCCAATGGCGGAATTCGTTATGAAAGATATTGTTGAAAAAGCTGGACTCAGTCATGAATTTGAAATAGCTTCAGCTGCTACATCGACATACGAAATAGGTAATCCTGTTTATCCGCCAGCAAGACAGAAACTTGCGGAACACGGAATAGGCTGCGATGGCAAGACAGCACGACAGATAACAAAGAAAGACTATGAATATTACGACTATATCGTCGCGATGGACAATAGTAATATCTCTAACTTGAAGAAGATGTTCTCCAACGACCCTGATGACAAGTTCTCAATGCTGATGAGTTATACTTCACGTCCCGGCGAAGTGGCAGACCCTTGGTACACAAGAGATTTTGAAGCAACATGGAAAGACGTCATCGAAGGATGCAACGCGTTTCTGAAACATATATTGTCTAAAGACTAAAGATAGAGAGGTGAATACTCCGTAATTAACAAATAATTAATAATTAAAAACTATGAGAAAACTATTACAAACTACAGTCGTGGCATTATCTTTAATGATGATGTCGCAACTTATTTACGCTCAAGAAAAAAACACGCATGAGTTAAATGCTTTGTTGAAGCAGGAAAACCGTTTTACAGCACGTTCTAACACAGATGAACTGATTCTGAAAACTATGGTTCAGTATATTGGCGACAGTGAAAATGTTGACCTTCAATCTGTAAAATTAAGTCTTGATGGAACAACCAGGATACAAGATGTTAAAACTGTTAAAGTCTTCACAACAGGTCTTAATGATTATGACAACAACAGATTTCAAGATTACGCCACTTTGATTGGCAGCTGCGAGCCACAGTTAGGGGAGTTTTTCTGTGAACTCGACGGTCAACTTGAAAATGGTATCAATTATTTATGGATTGCCGTAGATGTCGCTGACAATGCTGTAGAAGGCAATACAATTGACATGTCGTGTTTTGAAGTCAATACCGTCGATGAGACTGCTGAAATTAAAAATCCATCACCGACCGGAAGTCGCGAGATAATACTTGCTCGCACAACTTTGCTTCGTCCTGGCGATTATGACTCAAAGAATTACAGAATACCTGGCGTAATAACAGCTAAAGACGGATCTATAGTTGCGGTCACTGATAAAAGGAAATACAACAACGGAGACCTTCCTGAAGACATCGATGTTCTTTGTAATTACAGCACCGATGGCGGTCATACATGGAGCGAGCCTTATACCATAGCATACGGCACTGGTGTAGGACAGGGATTCGGCGACTGCGCCTTGGCATTGACTAACGACGACAACGGTCTCATCGCAGCTTTCGTAGGCGGCCCTGGTTTCTGGGGTTCTACACCAGAAAATCCTTTGAGAATGTATATTGCAAGAAGTAACGACAACGGACGTACATGGACAGAACCAGAAGACATCACACCTCAAATTTATGGTGCGGAATGCGAAGACGAAGATCGTCAGAAATGGCTCGGTGGATTCTTCGGCTCAGGAAACGGTCTGCTGACATCATCGGGACGTATCATGTTTGTTGTGGCAATGCGTGAAGAGAACAGAGAAGTCGTTTGCAACAGAGCTGTCTATTCTGATGATAACGGTCATACATGGAAAGTGTCGGAACGTGCGTCAATAGGCGGCGACGAGGCTAAGGTAACGGAACTCGTTGACGGACGTATTTTGATGAGTATTAGACATAATGGAAATAGATGGTATAATACTTCAGATGACGGTGGCATCACTTGGCAGACAACTACATCAGAATGGACAGAGTTAGTCGCACCTGCATGTAATGGCGATATGATTCGTTATACATCAGTAAATAATGGTGATGACAAAAACAGACTCTTGCATTCATTGCCAGTAGGAACTTCAAGAAGAGACGTGACTGTTTATGTGAGTTACGATGAAGGTATAACTTGGCCTACAAGCAGATGCATCGTCCCTTATAATTCAGCTTATTCATCATTGTGTATTCTTCCCGACAATACAATAGGTCTCTATGTAGAGGAAACATATCAAGGCGAAGGTGATTACTGTACCGTATTTTATAACTTCAGCCTCAATTGGTTATCAAAAGGAGAGGACTTCATTGTAAGTTTGCCCGAGATAAATGACATGAATAATGTTAATGAAAATTTAGAAATATATCCTAACCCCGCCTCAGATTACATTAATATAAACACAGAAAAAATAAAATCAATTAACATCTATGACCTACAAGGAAAATTGATGAAATCTATTGATTGTAAGGATGATATAACTAATGTCAATATCTCGGACTTTGCAAAGGGCGTATATTTCATAGAAACTTTCGACAATAAGTATAATAAAAACAAGACAAAATTAGTTGTAGAATAATACATCAAAAATTAAAACTTGTCATTATGAAAATTAAAAACATATCTATAGGCCTAATAGTATTGTTTTTCATAGTATTAAGCAGTTGTAACGAAATCGAAGAAAAAGAAAAATACGGCAGATTCTCTGAAGATTTTGTAGGAGAATATATTTTGACAGTAACTCCAACATTGAAAATCAGCAGTCAGGAATATGGAGAGCAGGATTTTCCTATCGCTCCTATGGAAGAAGTTCCTTGTACAATTGACCAATGTGACCTATCCCACAACGGCGTTCATATTTACCCAGGACGCAGCGCAGATAACATCAAACTGATTGGCAACTGCGACAAAAACGGAATGTATATTTACGAGAGCAACTTAACAATTAATACTGATACTGAAGAGTTTGGCACAATTAAACTTGAACTCACGATGCCAACGACATCGCCAGTGGAAGCACCGGAGAGTTCTTATATCTCGATGCAAGTTTCAGTGAGCGGAAATGTTTCTTACACTTTGGAAAATGATACAATAGCAAAAATATCACCAATATCAGGCGATATTATAGTTTCGGGAATAAAATTAGAATCAGACGATGAGCGAATGAATTAATTTGTTATCTTTGCTAAACAAAAAAAATAACTAACTTAATTATTAATTTTAAACTCATTTATTATGAAAATTAAAACTTTATTAGTATGCTTTTTAGCTGTAACAGCTCTTTCTTTGACAAGTTGTAAAAAAGAAAATTATGCAGAAAAATTTGTAGGTAACTACGTTGCAACAGTGACTCCAAATTTGACAATATCATCTAGTGAAATTGGAAGTGAAGCTGTTGAAGTAGAACCAATTGAAGGAATTGCATTTACAATTGCTCAAGTTGGTGAAACTCAAGATGTAACATTAACTTTCCCCATTCCGGAGTTTGCACTTGAAGATCTTGAAATTACCGAAGAAGAATTGGCAGCAATGGGCATAGAACTCCCAGAAGCTATTGTGCTAAGTGGAACCTGTGATGAAACAGGATTGCACTGGAGTGGTTTCTCTTTCGACCAGACATTGACATTACCTGTGTTTGAAGGCATGAATTTAGACATTACAATTAACTTGTCTTTGGGAAACGAAACAATTGCAGAACCTGTTAACAATACAATTTCATGGAATTCGGCTGTAAGCGGAAAATTTATTGTAGAAATTCCTGGTATGGAAGACATGACAGAAGAATCAACAATATCAGGCAACATTCAATTCAATGCAACAAAACAATAATAATTTGAATACTAATTTAATTATTTAATCGTTAAAAAGACACATGAATCAAACAATTTATCATGTGTCTTTTTTATTAACAAAAAATAAATATCATGAAATTCAGAAACTTGATTTATTGCCTATTGGTATTATGCCTTTTGGCGTTAAGCAGCTGCGGTCCCGACAACGGCGATTATGCAAATAAAGCACTCGGTGACTATAATGTTAAGATAACTCCGAGTCTGTCGTTTAAATTCGATGGCAACTCGCTTCCTCCAACGACTTTCGAAGTAATTGAGACAACAGGTTCTATAACGAAAAACGATGAAGAAGGCAATGTCACAATTAAGATAAACGGCGTTAACGGCTATATCAGCGACATTGAGATTCACGCATATTGCAGTGGCTTAGGCATGAAAATGGACGACAGTTCTTATAACGGAACTTTAAACAACGGCGAATATGGCATGATAAGTTGCGACATGAAACTTGACAACCCAACGGCATCTATTTCTAACGCCAAGATTTTCAACTGGAACTCTTCGATATCAGGTCAATGTGATGTGAATTATATTGGTCTTGACATGAAATGTGACGTGAGCGGAAGCATTAACTTCAATTTAACACCAATAATAACCAAATAACAACATGAACAACTTCATATATAACATACCGACAAAGGTATATTTCGGTGAAAACCAATTATCTAACCTTGGTAAAGAACTTAGCAGATTTGGGAAACGCGTCTTGATGACTTACGGCGGCGGTTCTATCAAAAAGATTGGTCTTTACGACAAGATTATTGACGAACTGAAGAAGTCAGGAATGGAAATCTATGAACTCTCAGGCATTGAACCTAATCCTCGTATTGACTCTGTACGTAAAGGAGCGCAGATATGTAAAGACAATAATATCGACGTATTGCTTGCAGTAGGCGGCGGTTCTACTATCGATGCGACGAAGTTCATGGCAGCAGGCGCTTGCGTCGATCACGACCCGTGGGATTTCTTTAACGAGAAAAGAGCGAAGATTGAAAAAGCTCTCCCTATAGTTTCTATATTAACGCTTTCTGCTACAGGATCAGAGATGGATACTGGCGGCGTCGTAAGCAATCCTGAGACAAACGACAAGATTGGCCGCCTTGACCCGCATCTCTTGCCAAAAGTGTCGTTCCTTGACCCGACAAACACTTATTCTGTAAGTCAATATCAGACAGCTTGCGGTTCTGTTGACATAATGTCGCATATCATCGAGGTTTATTTCAATATGGAACCAGACCTTTTCATGCTCGACTGTTTCATGGAAGGTATGCTTAAAACTGTAGTGAAATATGCGCCGATAGCGATGCAACAGCCTGACAATTACGAAGCTCGCGCTAACTTGATGTGGACTTCATCATGGGCTATTAACGGTTTTATCAACGGTGGCAGAGCAAAAGCTTGGAGCTGCCATCCTATGGAACATCAGCTTTCGGCATTCTATGACATCACTCACGGTCTCGGTCTCGCTATCCTCACGCCACGTTGGATGGAATATTGCTTAGATGAAACTAACGTTTCCAAATACGTCCAATTCGCTGTCAACGTGTTTGGCGTAAATGCAAATCAAGAACCTATGGCGATAGCAAAAGAAGGCATCCAACGTCTTTACGATTTCTTCTTCAAGACATTAGGACTTCAAGGCTCATTGTCAGAACTCGGAATAGGCAAGGAGCATTTTGCTGAGATGGCATACAAAGCCTGCGGCGGCAATGTGTTGAAAGGATTCAAGACTTTAACGCAAGATGATGTAATCAAGATCTACGAGATGTGCTTGTGATTGTTATAATGATTTTAGATAAACTAAGTGCCAGTTATTCAAAAGAATGATTGGCACTTAAACTATAATTTTAAGCGCTGTCAAACCATGCTCTCTACCTACGACATAAATCTTCCCAACAGAAGTCTGTTGACAGAAATCATTCATTTGTAATTCTTTTCCTAAGATAAACTGCGAGCAAACAAAAGTGTCGCCGGCTTTTATTGTAGAGTTTTCGCAATGCTCGGCGACGAATCTATCTTTACCAAGATAACGCGCCTCGCATATCCTGTCGGGAAGCCAACCGAAACGAACGATGTCGCCGACATTAAGATCTTTCGTCGTGATAATCTCAGCGTTAAAGACTTCCGATTCAATCTTTTTCTCTTTTCTTAACATCTCGCAAAAAGAATCCCAAGTCATCTTAGAAGCATATTGCGACAAAACGTTAAGAGTTCTTAACGAGACATTATCGTATGCTCTTGTCGAATAATTCCAGACTCTTTCCAAAGTCGTTTCTGAGATATGCTGTCGTAACTCCATCTCGATGAGAGAAGTAAGTTCAACGAAGTCGGAGTGAACTTTAAGTTTCTTTCCCAACTTTTCTTCCACGCGCTCACGTAAGGCGTAAATCTGAGGTATATCGCTTTTTATTGTCATGTTTTTTTAAGTCAACAGACGACAGACAACAGTCTTTGTCCTGGGGTTTCTATTGTTATGCAACGAACTCTTGTAGAGTCACACTTTTACTTACGAGAGAAATCTGCCGGAAGGCGAGGGGATTGTGATGGAATATATCGAAGGAAGGACATTGGACGAATTCCTTTTAGAGAAACCATCGCTGAAGACAAAACAGAGAATCTTCGGTGAGTTGCTCTCTGCTGTCAATTATCTTCATAAAAGAGGAATAATACATAACGACCTGAAACCGGAGAATATCCTCATTACGAGAGCAGATAACACATTGAAGATAATAGACTTCGGACTTGCTGACAATGACGCCTTTTATGTCTTGAAGACATTAGGATGCACGCAGCGATACGCCTCTCCGGAACTTCTTTCACAAGATGTAAGGACGCAGATTGCCACGTCAAAACATAACATCGACGCTCGCAGCGACATCTATTCCATCGGAATAATCATGCAAGATATTTTTGATGGAAGATACAAGCGTATTATTAATAAATGTATAAAAGAAAATGTCGGAAGTCGTTATTCGGATATAAGTTCCTTGCAAAGAAAATGGAACGATAGAAATAAAGTCTGGAAATACTTGTCTGTTATTGTGATTCTATTAGTTGCGGCATTTCCTACATATCTATATCTTTCAGAAGACAATGCTGAGAAGAAGGAAATTGCGATTAAGGAAGCTAAGATTGCTGAGATAAAGAGTGACATCAGAGCCGTAGAGTCACACGGACGTGTGACTGCTCATTCACCGAATGGATAATGACTGTTGACAATAAATAATGTATTTTATCCAAAAATAACTTGTTATTGGATAAATTTTACGTTTTTTATCCATTACAATGTAAATTATTGAATAAAATTGTATATTTGTTGTCTAAAAATAGTTCAATATGAGAAGTGTAATTTTGAAACAAAGACAAGAGCGTGACGAATTATTAGCTCGACCATATATAAAAAGAGATACAAAATATGATAAACAAGAGCTGTTGTCGTCACAATTGATAAAATTGATTACAGGTCCGCGTAGAGTAGGGAAATCAGTTTTTGCAATGCTCTTGTTGAAAGAAACAAATTTCGCATATTTGAATTTTGACGACAAGCAATTACTTGATATTTGGGATGAAGATGTTGTTATGGCAACTCTAAACGAGGTGTTCCCTAATTACCAATATCTTATGTTAGATGAAGTTCAGAATCTTCCTGATTGGGATTTATGGGTTGGTAAATTATATCGTCGAAATATAAATCTTGTAATTACAGGAAGTAATGCTAAAATGCTTTCAAGTGAGATGGCAACTGTTCTGACGGGAAGATACATTCAAATAGAAATGCTTCCATTTAGCCTATATGAAATGCTGAGATGGCATGATATTGAAGCAAGTAATATACAAAATGAACGCAAATCAGATTTTTATGTGTTGATAGAAGAGTATTTACGTAGAGGTGGATTTCCGGAAGTGATTTCATCGTATCATATAGCGCATAATTATCTGTCAACATTATTTGACTCCATTTTGTTGAAAGACATAGCGCAACGTCATAATATCAGGAAGACATCCCAATTGTATAACTTAGCGATGTATCAGCTGTCTAATTTTTGCAATCCGTTTACAGCCAACAGTCTTTCTGATGAACTTGGAATATCTAGTGTTACAACGACCAAAAAGTTCTGTGATTATTTGTTGGAACCTTATCTTTTCTTCTATTTGCCACGTTTTAATAATAAGTTGAAGATAATGCAAAAGGCAGCGCAGAAAGTATATGTCGTTGATAACGGATTTGTATCCTCAACGGCTTTCAATATTAGTGAAAATCTTGGACGTCTGCTTGAAAATTTAGTGTTTGTGGAATTGTTGCGAAAGGGTTATGAATGTGGCAAGACATTGTTTTATTACCGTTCGCGTAATGATAGGGAGATAGATTTTGTAACACGTAAAGGTTCTACAGTGGAACAGTTGATACAAGTGTGTTATGACTTAAGTTCACCTAAAACGAGGAAAAGAGAGTTTGACGCATTGTTAGAATGTTCTCAGGAACTGAATTGCGATAGATTATTAGTCATAACAAATAAAGAAGACGAAGTGCTTTCATATAATGGAAAAACCATAGAGATTAAACCTTTCTATAAAATATGATTTTAAATTAAAGAGATATAAACTGATTGACAAGAGTCTTTCTGTAACTCATTTCATACATCGCTCATTCACCGAATGGATAATGACTGTTGACTGTTGACTGTTGACATCCGAAGGTTAAAAAGACAACAAAAGACAATATTTCCAATTATAACTTTATTTACTTTTGCAGAGCAACAGCCTTGCTGATGTCTAAAGTCAAAAGACTAAAGTCTAATGGTGAAAGTTGGTTATCCTCTATCCCTTTGGTCTTTTGCCTTTAGTCTTTAGGCATAAAAAAATCGTCTTTATGTTGTACGAATTAAAAAAAACTTTAATATTGCAACATAATTCGATTAACACGTGAGTGTTTGTCATTCTCGATGATGAACCTAGGAAATTCATTAAGACAAGAGATGGCAGATGCTTCCGCTGGTTCGTGCGTACGTATCCCAACGTATGCTGGCTTTAGCGTAGGCTGTTGCTTTTTTCCTTGTCGCGGTTTTCCTAGGACCTATCATCAGAAAAGAGTTACGAGCCTACGTTTCTTTTTTGTGTTTTCCTGAAAAGAGATGTATTGGCAAAATGATGAATAAAAGGAGGAAGCCGAAAATCCGATGAAGAGTAGGTGTGAATTTATAATTTAAAGTAAAGTAAGACTCACATGAAAACTGGTCGTTATATTCCATACGAAGATGTTGTCTATAGATTGGATGGATATGTGATTGATGATATTGATGAAGCGTCTTATCCTATGTTTGACTTTACTGATGATGGATATACAACTCTCGATAATTTAGGTGAATTTTTTTTGCTTTTATAACTGAATTTTTTAACCATTTTTACTATATACATATATATTCATAACAATAAAAAGCTTATTAAAATGAAAAACGAAATTAAATACGTTGTATCATACAATGGCGAGCCACTCTTCGGTGGCAAGCGTCTCTCGAAGGCTATGACGGCTTGTGCGATATTTAAAGCATATCTTATGAAGTATCCAGTCACCACTCTAGAAGAACTTCAAAATGCTTTTCCTTGCGAGAAACTTAATGACTATTACTACGACCGTTACTTTAACGATTTGTTCTATGAGTCGCATCCTGAAAATATAGATGAGGATGGTTTCGAGATACTTGCTCGTACAGGAGGCAAATATAAAGGTCAGGATGTTTGTGCTAATTGGGACTTCTATCTTAAAGAAGAGTTGTTGTTGCCTATTGAAAACGGTCAGAAGAAAGCTATGTGCGTAAAGATGTGGCGTAAGGGCGACTTCGATAAACTCATTGAATTTGTTGAAAAAAACTATAAATTTATTGGTATATAAGAATGTTAGGCAATTAGGAGTTGATGCCTCTCATGCTTTCGATAATCTCATAGCTCACAGTAAAAAAAACTCACAAATATTGTAGAATATTTTACAAAAAAGTTCTACTTTAGCAGTGGAATAAAAGAAATATGATGTATAAATAACCATAGCTATGAGTAATATCAAAGCAACCATACAATCGGTATGCAATCTAATGGGAAGGGAGTTGTCTATTCCTTCATACCAGCGACCATATCGATGGAATACAAAGAATGTTAGACAGCTGTTGGACGATATTCTATCAAATAAGAATGCAGGCAAAGATAGATACCGTATTGGTAGCGTCATACTTCACAAGAATGGTGATAATTATGATATTGTTGATGGCCAGCAGCGTATTACCACATTGCTCTTGTTAGCAAAAGCCATGGACGATAGTTCGTTTAAAGATCTACTCGATAAACTACTTGAGTATAAGCACAATGACTCACGAGATAATATTATCCAGAACTTCAAGTATGTCAAGTCATGGATGGATGAACATTCAACACTCAAAGATGACTTCTGGAGTTATATAAAAAATAACTGTGAGTTTGTGGAGATTGTGGTTGATGACCTATCTGAGGCGTTCCAGATGTTTGACTCTCAAAATGGTCGAGGCAAGGAGTTGGAGACATACAACTTACTTAAGGCCTATCACATTAGGGCGATGGATCAGGATAGCTACGAGCAGAAGGTGGCATGCGATAAGCGCTGGGAGGCTGCTACAATGTATGATGCAACACCTCAAATTGATGGCGACCCAAACATAGATGTTTTAAAGCAGATATTTAGTGAGCAACTTTATAGAGGAAGAGTGTGGTCAAAGGGTCATGTTGCACATAAGCTCACTAAGGCTGATATTGATGAATTTAAGGGATTTACCATAGATAAAAACCACAATATTGACTTTCCATTCCAGAATCCATCTCTCTTGCAATACCTGACCGAGAAGTTCTATAGGAACATATTAGCTGGAACAATGGCGACACAATCTCGTTTTAACTATGGTGATAGTGATAATATCGACCCATTTGTTAGTATAACACAGCAGATTGTCAATGGCAAGTCATTCTTCGACTATGTGGAGACATACGTGGAGATTTATAAGCAACTTTTCATCCAGCTCAAGAGTTTCCAATTGAGAGAGTTCAAGGAGTTCTTTTATGAATATTGCCTCAACTATGACGATGGAAAGACGTTAAAAGATTGCAAAGATGAGATATGCATCAAGCCCGTGGGGCATGCAAATCGCTCTGGCGACACATATCTGCGCGAGGCATATAAGACCGTAGTAATGCTACTGTTTGATAAGTTCGGAGAGAATGGCTTGAATAAATACTACAAAGTGCTCTATAAACTCATCTATGTTGAGCGAATGATTTCGAGTCAGGTACGTCGTGATAGTGTTGCCAAGTTGCCAATACCTATCATTTCAGTCATCAGTCAAGCTCAAAATTTGACAGACCTCATAGAGTTAGATAATATGTGGGTAGAGAGGTTTAAGGAGGCTAAAGGATTGATTGCTAAATCATCTAAATGTGACATCAAGAATATTGACAAGATTAAAAAGTTATTGGAATTTACGTCAGAAAACAAATAGTTAGCATTATGGCAACTGAAAGTTTAGAAAAGTCAACTGAGAATTTAGGTAAGAGTATCGGTGAGATATTCGATGCAAAAAATAGATATATCATTCCACTATATCAGCGTAATTACGCATGGGGTGAGGCTCAGATTGAGGCACTTATCCAAGATATATATGAGGCACGCATGTCTGATACAGATAAGTACTATATCGGCAGTTTGGTTGTATTGAAGCGCCGTAATGGTGATTATGAGGTTGTCGATGGCCAACAGCGACTTACTACCTTGTCGCTAATAACAAAGCTTCTCGGCATTACCAAAACTCCTGTGCTTACTTATGAATCTCGTCCCGAGGTTGAGCTCTTCTTCAAGGAGTTTTATGAATTGGACATAAAAAAAATGGACATAAAAACCTTGGAAACGGATTTAAAAACTAAAATAACCTCTTCGCCACAGACCTTCTATCTGCGTGAGGCTATAAATGTTATAAAAGATGCAAAGATTAATAAAGATGGGGATGACAAAACGAGTGTAGGGATTGAGAAGTGGAGTGAAGAAATCAAAGATTATCTTGAAAAAAATGTAATACTTGTCAGGGTTGAAATCCCGGAAGATACGGATGTTGCCTCATACTTCGAGATAATGAATAATCGTGGCGAGCAGCTGCAAAAGCATGAGATTCTAAAGGCTCGATTGATGAATGCCTTGGAACCAAAATACCATACAGAATTTGACCTTATTTGGACTGCATGTTCTAATATTGACACACCTATCCAGCAGTGCTTTGGAAGTGAAGATAGAAAAAAATACTTTGGAGAAAACTACGATACATTCACATTTAATAAATTGAGCGATGCGTCTCATAATGATGCAAGCAGCGATTCTCCGCAACCAACATCGATTAATGCAATACTAAAAGCAGCCGAGAATAAAGAGATTGAAAATGCTAAAAATGGAAATAATGCAGAAAAGGATAGAGATAAGATAAGTTCTATTATAGACTTCCCTAACTTCTTGATGCATGTACTTAAACTATATGCAAAAAAGAAGTCATTAAAAGATATTGATGTAAAACTTAACGAAAAGTTTCTTTTATCCTGCGCTGAAAAGCTGTTTGGCTTAGAACCAGATGAAAACAAGGTTAAGGAGTTTATAGCATTACTATTTAAGTGCAGAACACTATTTGATAGATATGTTATAAAGGTAAAGGGCGTTGAAGATAACGAAGAGTTTAGCTGGGTATTGAATAAACCTCATAAATATACATATAATGATAAGAATTCAGTCAAGTATGATATAAATACGTATGAAGACGAGTCACTTCAGTCGCAAGTTATTATGGCGCAATCAATGTTGCAGGTGACATTCCGTCAGCGCATTTATAAGAACTGGTTACAGGTGCTTCTTGAGTATCTGTCGAATGAAACGTGTGAACTCCAAAACATTCAAGCTGAGGATATACTCAGATGTCTTCATGATTATATGAAAGATCATTATAATGATTTGGGTATAAACTTTGACAAAGAGATAGAATTGCAGGATGGTCAAAAATATGCTTGTCTGAATATGGGCGTGAATACACCTCATTTTCTACTTAATTTTATAGATTATTTATACTGGGTTAAGCAACCTGTTTTAGAAGGCATAAAAGGAAAATATAAAATTAAAGATTTCAAGTTCCGTTACTGGAACTCTGTCGAGCACCACTTAGCTCGAAGAAAGGCAGAGGAAAAAGGCTTGACAGATATTGTAGATTGCCTTGGCAACCTATTTATGATTAGCAAAAATGCAAACTCTCGACTCAGTGATAGAGATGTTAAGGAGAAGGTGGAGATGTCGAAAGATGCTAATATGGGAGCCAGCAGACAGATTATCTATCAAAAGACAAAAGATAATGATTACAACTGGGGTGAGGTTGAGATTAAGAAGCATTATGAAGAGCTTAGGGAATTACTTGGTGAGAAAGATAAGCTTTTGGAGATACAAAAACATTTCATATAAAAGTTTAATTTTGGACCAATAAGCAACTGTTGCGTTTCCACCTAAAGTCGCACCGCCGTGCGACTTTTTTTATTTATTCTAAATTGAACACAATCAATTCAATAGTAATTTTTTAAAAAATATTTTCACTTTTTATTGAATTTTTTACCATTTCCTATTATATATATAAGTAAAGCATTGAGCTATGAGCTGCGAGCCGTCGGTAAAACTGCTCGTAGCCCATGGCTCATAGCTCACAGCAAAAAATAATAATATATGAGACTATGTTTTGCAAAAATTACATCATGTCCTCATTGTGGAGGTGAGAAAGAAATCATGTCGTTAATGTCTGGAAATTACATCGGCGCAGAGCTTTGGTCGGATGGAAAACTCATTGCTCCTATGTTGCAGAATCCATCTCCAGTACAAAAGTGTCCGCATTGCAGAAAATACTATTTTATGCCACCATACGAAGAGACAAAAAAATCAGAAAGTTTATTTGGAGCACGTGGTTTACTGAGTTATCTGGAATGGAAAGAGGCATATTGGCAGTTTTGCGAAAGTCTCGAAAGCCCTGAAAATATAAGCAAAGTCAACTCTATCAAATTGAACAATGTAAGGTTTTGGGTGCTACAGGCATATAATGACTTTTATTACAGAGGTAATGATGAGCATGTTCCATCGGCGGAGGAATTTGAGTTTGTTAAAAGCATAGCGATAAGATTTGTCGAGAAATATGGAGATGTGGAGCCATTGATGAAAGCGGAAATATATCGCGAAATCAATGAGATGCAAAAATGTTCAGCGATACTTTCAAGCATTTGTACCGAACATCTAAACGATTTCCAAATGGGAATTTATTGCGAAATGAAAGAAAGAATGGAGAAATGCGACAATAGGGTTTTTAGGATAAAACATGGAAAATAAAAATAAATTCAACGATTTGAGCAAGGTCCCGGTTGAGCTTTAATGTTGCAAAATCTCACGCAAAGACGCAAAGCAACGCAAAGAAATAACAAAAAAACTCTGCGATACTTTGCGTCTCTGCGAGAGAAAACCGCATACCCAAAGTCTGTTGTCCGTTGACGGCAGAAAACTCACAGTAAAAAATCATTGTCCAATTTTTTTTGACATTTTTACAAAACGGTATATATAATCACTGAATTTTTGTAACACTTTTGTTATATATAAGTAATTAAAATCATGGTCAAAGTCTGTTGACTGTAGTCCGTTGTCTGTTGACTTTAAAAAATATGAACCACGAATGCATTGATTTAGGATTGCCCAGCGGATTGAAATGGGCGACTTGTAACGTCGGAGCGAATTCTCCTGAAGAATGCGGCGACTATTTCGCTTGGGGCGAGATAAAACCGAAAGATGATTATTCAGAAATGAATAGTCTGACGTATTCAAAGAACATTGCCACATGCAAAAACAGGTTGTGGAATATCTCGGGCAATCCTAAATTTGACGCTGCCACCGCCCAATGGGGAGAGGAGTGGAGAATGCCGACAAAAGACGAGATGCTGGAATTGATAACAGTATGCAAGTTGGAGAAGAGTGTTCTTAATGATAAAAAAGGACTGAAGATAACAGGACCAAATGGCAACAGCATTTTTCTTCCGAATAACTGCATATACTTTGAGAGATGCCGCATTGAAAAAGATTATGGCATTTATTGGACCTCAACGCCACATGAAGGCCGCTATATTTCTTACCTCCTCGAAGCAGACAGATTGACGACGAAAAGTCGCAGCTGCGGCTATTCAATACGAGCAGTACAAACTCCTCATCTCCCGTAGATTCACACGGACGTGTGACTGCAATTTTTTATAAATTGCGGGAAATCGGAAAAATACCATTTTAAATTTGCGGGGAAATAAAAAAATACTATTTTTGTAGTATGATTTTTGTGTTTTATGGCACATAAAAATACAATGATTTTATGTGTTATAATGCATAAAAATAAAAATACAATGGATATGAAAATAGAGTTATTAAAGAAAATCATCACTGACAATAGACGTCTGATAAGCAGAATTGAGTATGTTGAGCGTGACATTATATTGGATGACAATCTGAATTATGTGTTTGTAGGTCTTCGTCAAGCTGGTAAGTCTTATTTGATGTATCAGAGGATTCATCAGCTGCTTCGTGACGGACATCAGATGGATGAGATCGTTTATGTCAATTTAGATGATGAACGTTTGTTTGATATAACTCTTGATGATTTGGATCTGATATTACAAGCTCATTATCAACTTAATGATTGTAAACCAATTATTTTTTTAGACGAGATACAAAATATACCACATTGGGAGCATTTCGCTCGCAGATTGGCGAATGAGCAATACAGAGTCTATCTGACAGGTAGCAATGCAAAAATGTTGAGTAGTGAGGTCGCCACTACTTTGGGCGGACGTTATATGATTCAGGAAGTTTATCCATATTCATTAGTGGAATATCTAAAGGCTAATAACTTGATTTTAAAAAATAATTGGGAATATGATTCCGAAATAGTGAACCATATACAGCGTATTTTTCCATCTTATTTCTATTACGGAGGTTTTCCGGAAAGTGTCCGTTTGGTAGAAAAACGCTCTTGGTTGTCGGTGCTTTTTCAAAAGATTTTCCTTGGCGATTTAATTGCTCGATATAAAGTGCGCAACGAGACTTCTTTGAAGCTTCTTGTAAAAAAACTATCGGAAAGCATTAACCAACCATCATCGTTCAATCGTCTTGCCAATATAGTGTCATCTGCAGGACAGAAGATACAGACTTCTACCGTGATTGATTATGTGCGATTTATGGAAGATAGCTGGTTGTTGTTTAGTATGTCGAATTATGCTGCTAAGTTCGCAGAAAAAGAGAGCGCGAAAAAATACTATTTCCGAGATAATGGTATATTGAATTTGTTTCTGATAGATTCAGAAACTTCATTGTTGGAAAACAGGGTTGCGATAGAGTTGAAGAAGCACTTTTTTGACGAGGTGTATTTTTATAACAAAAATGTCGAGGTTGATTTTTATGTTCCATCACAGGAATGCTTGATACAAGTAGCTTATTCTATAGCAAATGCGGAAACGAGAAATCGTGAAGTCTCATCTTTGTTGAAAGTCGCTAAGCATCTTAATGCAAAACGATTGCTTATAATTACTTATAATGAAGAACAAACAATAGAGGTCAATAATAATATTGTTGAAGTTATTCCTCTGTGGAAATGGTTATTGTGTGATAAATCCTGTTAGGTCT